>DASQMR010000235.1:0-9328 GCA_035645375.1 Rubrobacteraceae bacterium | reverse complement strand
GACGTGAAACACTAGGCAACGAGTTAGGCACCGTTTGAGCTTAACTATGCGGATTCTGCGACTACCAGCAACAGGTGGAAACACGGCGCCTCAGACTACGAATCAGAAGGTCGCAGGTTCGAGTCCTGCCGAGCGCGCCCCCAAAACCCCGCGATTTGCGGGGTTTTTATCTTTCTTAAGCCGCTCTTTGTGAGAGCGTACCACTTATATGCCCAGTTACAGGTTGCGGAACGCACCTTTCAGGTACCGCGCCTTGGGTCTGATGCTCGTTGCTGGTGATTTCACGAGTTTCTAGCTCTACATCCTGGGTCCGATCATCGGAGGGGTATTGGCTGCGTTGCTCTACGACCGCTTCATGGGCTGAGTTAGAAAGAGTTAAGGAGTATGGAAGTGGATAAGTCTGCCACTGATGCCTTAGTCGATCTCGAACCACACGCACACGCAGCCGTTGCGCTCGACCCCCCAGCGATCGGAGATCCTCTCCACGATGGGCAGACCCCACCCACCGCTCATGTCGGTCCTCGGCCTCGGCTCGGAGGGCTTCTTGAAGCCAGGGCCAGGGTCGCATACCCTCCCGCGCACCAATCCGTCGGAGATCACCACCGCCAGTAAAATGTGTTCGTCGGGTGAGAGCTCGGCATGACGAACACTGTTGGTCACCAGCTCGCTCACGATCAGCCGGACGTCCTCGAGCTTCTCAGGTGGCAAGCCACCCTCGAGCCGGTTCAGGGAGTGACGCGCCGCCAAGGCGGCCTCGGAGTTGGGGGTAAGTGTCAGATCGATCTGTGTCACTGAAAGTCGCGCTGGTCAGTTAAAGTCACTACATACTCTCGGTATTACGCCTTTACTCTCACCCGATATTGTTGTTACCAAAGTAAACGCCGATTAAAACCTCTTGAGTTAGCGTAGTACATTGCCTACCTACGATGGACTTGTCGTGCTCTATTTCTGTCCTTCAGTAATCGTGCTCTTAGCCTTAGCCTTCGACTATGCAGAGGACCGCAATAGGACGCAATGGTTGCGGCTTGCTTGAGTAGGGGACACCGCTTTGTCGGCGACTTGAAGATCACGAACCGTCCAGGCGGGGTGGGCAACCGAGGAGCGGATCTCGAAGGATAGGGACAAGAGGGCCATATGTCCCTCCGAGAACGTAGGATTGTGCGACCCTAATGTTGCCAAAGGTGGGAGCGAACCATTAAACTGGTCGCGAGCATTTCAACTATTCAATCATTGTTTACTGCAGAGGTAGGAATGCCTGAACGATGCAGGCTGGAAAGCAGGAAATTCCCAAGTCGCACCCTCGGAGCCCTTACACCCTCCAGGGCCGGCTCTTAATGAGTATACGCTCACAAGATCTAGAAACCGGCAATGAGGAGAATGAGCGAAGGGTTCGCGAGAGTGAGGAGCGTTACCGAAGCTTCATAGAACGGAGCACCGAAGGTATCTGGCGCTTCGAGCTTGAGGAGCCGGTTCCCATTGATCTCACACCCGACGAGCAAATAGAGCGCTTCTACCGCTACGGCTACCTAGCCGAGTGCAACGATGTTATGGCCCAGATGTACGGATATGCGCGGGCGGGAGAGATCGTTAGTGTCCGACTAGAAGATCTCCTCTCCTACTCTATCCCGGAGAACGTGCAGTACCTGAAAGACTTTGTCTGCTTGGGCTACCAGCTTACCGATGCTGAATCCCAAGAGGTCGACCGCTACGGGCGTACCAAATACTTTTTGAACGACCTCACTGGCGTTGTCGAAAATGAGTCCTTGCTGCGGGTCTGGGTGACCCAGCGTGACATAACCGAGCGCAAGCAGGCCGAGGGGGTGCGTGCTCGGTTGGCAGCCATCGTAGAATCCTCAGAGGACGCCATAATCGCAAAAACGCTAGAGGGCGTTATCACCGACTGGAATCGGGGCGCACAAAAGATCTACGGCTACTCCGCGGAAGAGGTACTCGGCAAGCCCATAAACATCCTGGTCCCCCCCGACCGCCCAAACGAGATACCAACGATTCTTGAGAGGCTCAGGCGCGGCGAAGCCATCGACCACTACGAAACGATACGAGTGGCCAAGGATGGCAGGCGGCTGGACATCTCGCTAACCATATCTCCCATGCAAGATTCATCCGGAAACATCGTAGGAGCCTCTACGATCGCCCGCAACATTACGGAGCGCAAGCGGGACGAGAAAGCGCTCAAGGAAAGCGAGTGGCTCTACCGTACCGTGATCGAGCAAGCTAGGGAGAACATCTTCCTAGTGGATGCTGAAACCCGACGCGTCGTGGAGTCAAATCGCGCGTTTCACCAGACGCTCGGCTACACAGAGGAAGAGCTCAGAAACATGACGCTCTACGACATCGTCGCTGCCGACCGGGAGAGCATAGACAGCAACATCCGGCGCATCTTAGAACAAAAGTACCGGTCCGTGGGCGAGAGGAAGTTCCACCGCAAAAATGGCTCGCTGGTAGACGTCGAGGTCAGCGTGAGTACCATCCTCCGCAACGGCAGGGAAACTCTGTGTGCAGTCGCTCACGACATCACCGAACGTAAACGAAGGGAAGAGGCGCAGCGCTTCCTGGCAGAGGTCGGAGCAACACTCTCCTCTTCGCTCGATTACCGGACCACGCTGGTCAGCGTTGCACGTCTTGCGGTGCCCCGCCTCGCCGACTGGTGCGCGATAGACATCGTCGAGGAAGACGGCTCGCTCGAGCGGTTGGCGGTTGAGCACGAAGACCCGCAGAAGGTGCAGTTAGCCCACGAGCTGCAGGAGCGCTACCCACCCGACCCCGAGGCACCACGAGGGGTAATGCGGGTAGTGCGTAGCGGGCAATCGGAGTTCTACCCTGAAATCAGTGACGAGATGCTTGTGACCGCTGCCCGCGACGCCGAACACTTGCGGCTCATGCGTGAGATAGGGTTTGTCTCCTTGATCTTCGTGCCGCTGGTGGGGCGGGGGCGAACGCTGGGAGTGATAACGTTAGTATCGGCGGAGTCGGGGCGATGCTACAGGGAAGTCGATCTGAAACTAGCCGAAGAACTCGCCCAACACGCAGCGCTTGCCGTAGACAATGCACGGCTGTATAGGAGCCACGTTCGGCTCGTCCGTACCCTTCAGGAAGGCTTGCTCCCCGCGCGGTTGCCCGAGGTGCCAGGAGTGGAGGTTGGCTTGCGCTATGTGTCCGCTGGGGAGGTAGATGTCGGCGGTGACTTCTACGACCTCTTCGACACGAGGAGGGCAAACCAGAATGGTTCCTCCGAGCCTTCCTCTTCGTGGGGCATCGTGATCGGGGACGTATCGGGCAAAGGTGCTGAGGCTGCGGCTATGCTCGCCTTCGCCCGCTACACCATCCGTACGCTGGCCACGCGCGAGTCGTGCCCTTCGACCGTACTCAAGAGCCTAAACGAGATTATGGTGCACCAGAGACGCGAGCGCGGTGACTACAAATTTTGTACCGCCGTCTACGCGAGGCTGGAGACGGAAGGAGATACGGCGCATAGCGCCAAAATCACCGTTTCCCGTGGGGGCCACCCGCCGCCGTTTGTGCTTAGGGCCGACGGAAGCATCTACAAGGTAGGGGAGCCAGGACGGGTCATAGGCGTGTTCAGCGATGTAAACCTTACTGAACAGGAAACCAACCTTGCGCCTGGCGACGCTCTAATCCTCTATACCGATGGTGTCGTCGAAGCTCGGTCCCCAGATGGCCACTTCTTCGGTGAAGAGCGGCTCAAAGCCATCCTCCACTCCTCGGTTGCTCTCGACGCTTCGACGATCGCCGGCCGTATAGAGGACGCCGTGTTGAACTTCCAAGAGCAGGCCCTCCGTGATGACGTCGCCGTCATGGTGTTGCGCATCTCTGACTAAGGCCTACCTAGCACACTTACTAAAGGAAGTGGAACAGCTTCGAACCTCTGACCTTAGCTAATCCCGTGTGCAAGTTTTTGCTATCTACAGATAGCGAAGCGGGGGCGGCTGAGGTACGGTATTTCTGCAGAGCAATCGGGTATGCGACCGAGGCTTGGCCATCTCTGAGAAGACATCCTCTCGGAAGGTCGGTAAATAGTGGGCACGATTAGCTTCCTCCTCTTGTCCGGCCCTAGCGGTTGACGCTGCTCATGTCAGGGTAACGGTCCCCGGCTGCCACGCCCTTTGGGGCAGCTTCGTCGATGCGCGCTAGGTCCTCGTCCGTCAACTCTATCTCCGCCGCAGCGGCATTCTCCTCCAGGTACTTGCGCCGTTTAGTACCGGGGATCGGCACGACGTCCTCCCCTTGGTAAAACAGCCACGCGAGCGCGAGCTGGCTCGGCGCAGCGCCCATCTCGTCCGCTATCTCCCGGACCTTGTCTACCAATTCCAGGTTCTTCTCGAAATTCTCGCCCTGGAAGCGGGGGGAGTAGCGGCGGTAGTCGCTGCCGAGCCGGAACTACCGCAAGAGAGATGACCCTAATTATTAGGATCCTCCTCCCTCTATCCTCAGTTCGCGAACCGGCTTTCAGTCTACCGGTGCCCTCGACCTCTGCGTACAATGCGCGAGTATGAGGGCTCATGTTCCAAACCTCAAGGGAGATCGTGCCAGCTCGGTGGCGTGGGCCAGAAGCCTTCTGCAATCGAGAGAGTTCTGCGTGCTCGACTCGGAGACTACCGGCCTAAAACCTCCCGTAGAATTCGTAGAGATAGCAATCGTGGACGCGGGCGCAAAGACGCTCTTTGAAGGTACCGTTAGGCCCGTCTGCCGTATAGATCCCGGCGCCACGCGGATCCACGGCCACACCACGCGCAGCCTCGCCGGCTCGCCTCCGTTTTGGGAGGTCTACCCCGATCTGTTGGAGGCTTTATGGGGGAGGAAGGTCATCGTCTACAACGCCTCCTACGACAGAAGAGCTTGGGATACAGCCGTTAGAAGTCTCGGGGCGCGGGGAGCCCTCGTCGGAGAGTTGCCTGCGTGGGAGTGCGCCATGAGGTACTACGCCGCCTACGTGGGCGAGTCCTCGAAGAGGGGAGGTTACCGCAACCAGAAGCTGCCCGGAGGGGACCACAGCGCTCTAGGCGACGCCCTGGCGACGCTGCGGCTGATCGAGGAGATGGCCGCAGGGGGAGAAGAATGTGGACACTAGTTACTGTTTCGTGGCCTCCTCTGGGCTGTGTGCATGTCCTTACTTGATCCAGTTTCCCAGCCTCGGGCGCAAGGAGGAAGGTAGGCCACCAGTATGACCGAGACGAGCGAGCGAGTCATGCACTTGGAGGAGATCCCCTGGTCCCGAGTGGCGGAGCTCACCCCTGAACGCACGGCGGTCTTCCTGCTGTCGGGACCGATCGAGCAGCACGGACCTCACCTCCCCCTAGGCTCTGACCTATTCCAAGCGAAGGCGGTTATGGAGAAGATAGCCGAGAGGGTCGCAGACACAGGCCGGCATGTACTGATTGCCCCCACGCTCCCGTACACCACGGCTGTCCTCTCGCGCACCTACCCCGGTTCGACTTCCATCCGACGCGCCCATGCTGTGCCGTTCTTCGCCGACGTGTTGAACTCCTTCGCCGCCAACGGCCTGCGCAACATTGTAGTCGTGAGCCAGCATATCGATCCGCCTCACGTACTGGCCTGGGAGGAGGCCTGCAAACGAGCTGGGGCCGAAACGGGCGCCAGAGCCATCGAAGGGTACGAGCGGATGGTCTTCGACGACCTGCGTACGAACGCGCTACAGGGTCTGCTCGGGGAGGGGGCGATCGGAGACAGTCACGCTGGGCTTTTCGAGACCTCGGTCATGCTGATGGCCCGCCCAGATCTGGTGGATATGGAGGCCTTGAGCCACTTGGAGCCAGCACCGATGGACTTCGAGAAGGACCTACGCTTAGCCCGTGATTTCCATGAGCTGGGGAACGGTCTCGGCTACACAGGAAATCCAGCGGCGTCGGACCCCGAGATAGGCCGCAAGCTTGTGTGCCGCTACGCCAAAGCCTATGGCAACCTTGTGCTGGATCATCTCGAGGGCTTGGACGTCTGGGATCGCCTGAGCGTAGGTCACCTTTTTCGTTCGCATTCCGGATAGCGTGGCGCTCCTCGCCCCTCAGAGGGATCCTCTGGTCCTGCGCCCTGGCCGCATAACACTACTACTATCCTACTTCTCAACCTTCTGAGCAGGAGGACGGACCCTCGCTGCTACTGCCACCACCGACCGAGGATTGCGGCGACGAGCACCACGGCGATGAGGCGGAGCATCTGGATCGCCAGGACCAGCGGCGCGTCCGCCCCGCTCCCCAGTGCCATAATCGCGACCGAGTCTATACCTCCCGGTGTGGTGGCCAGATAAGCAGTTAGCCCATCGATGCTGCTAAACGCGGTCAGCATCCAGCCCAAGCCGGCACGCGAGAGCACGAGCACCATGGTAGACACCAGCATGACAGGTAACATGTGCACCGCCCCCCGGGCGGAATCTCTATCGAAGAGCCACCCTCCGTAGAGGCCGAGGACGAGGTAGGCTATCTGTGGCACCCCCGAAGGCCAGGCTAGGTGCAGAATGCCGAGCTGCTCTAGGACGATGCCGAGAATGAGAGGCCCCAGCAGCCCTCCGGCCGGCAACCGCAGGCGCGTTCCGGCCCAGGCCCCGAGCGCCGCAATAAGCACCGTCAGGGCGTACGTAACCCAAACTCCCTGGAAGACGATTTCCGTCCGAGGCACAGCTTGCTGCAGGCTGTGTTCAGAAGGCGCGTTCTCTGTCGCCTCCGAAGTGAGTCACAGGCGGGATACCACTGCGGACGACAGAACAACTACGACTACCCGCGTGTACTGCATCAGTGCCACGAGGCGCGGATCGGCACCCAGGGGAGCACTCATCGCGAGCATCCCGGAAGCAGCCCCGGGCAAGATTCCCAACGTGGCGGTCCTGCCGTCAAGGCGGGCAAAGCGGGGAAGTAGGAAGCCAGCCGCTAAGCTCAATATGAGGGTGCCGCTCACTACCAGGCACACGAGAAGCCACTCGTCTGCGATCAGGGGGACGACGGATGGTCGGTAGGCCGCGGCGAGCACCCCACCAACATCTGCGAGGGAGGCTAGCCGAGCCCAGCGCGGCACCGTAGGATGTTTTGGCCACGCGAGGGCCGATGCAACCGCAATGAGCATCGGTCCGACCAGCCACCCAGCGGGGATACCGGCGCTCTGTGCGAGCAGCCCTGTCAGCGCCGAACCGAAGCCGAGGAGAATCCAGCTGTTAAGAGCTGCCTTGGGCAAAGACTGTCCGTTGGTCACCGGCCGCCTTCTCTTCTCTTCCTTACCAGGATTGCTGGGATGTGCAGCTCCCATCTTAGTCTAGGATAGCCACCATGCCTGGATCATCTGATCGTCTTAGAAAGAAAGCTGTGCGGACCATCGCTAAGTTCGTCCAGTCAGTTTATATGAACGCCAATTCTGGGATCAACGCTTACCGAGCAAACTACTCAGTGCACCGTGATACTCACAAAACATCTGGTAAGGGCCAATTCCACCATACGAAAGCCAGATGCCACTATTCACTGAATTGACGACAAGAGGTCTTCTAAGCAGTTGATGCTCTAGGAGGAATGGCAGCAGTGTGGCAGCAGTAGGAATTGAACAGGCCCGAACGGAACAGAAAATGCGCGCAGAGGAAATCTGTGTTTTTCAGGTAAATGAGTGGGATTTCCTAACAGCCTAGAACCAGTCAGAACTTACTAATTAAGACTACGAATCAGAAGGTCGCAGGTTCGAGTCCTGCCGAGCGCGCTAAGAAAATACTCCATTTGCAGGTCAAATGCAGCGAAGAAAAGAGCCGGGTGCTTTCACCCGGTCCTTTTGACAGAGGTTTGACAGTAGCCCGCTAGGAGAAGAGTGATCCGAAGCGCTTGACCGCCTCGTCCTGCATGCCCGGTGAAACGTGGGAATAAATATCTAACGTGGTGCTTACCTGAGAGTGCCGCAGCATCTCTTGGACTACTTTGGGATGCCCATTAAACATCATCAGGGTGGCGAAGGTGTGCCGCAGACAGTGGAAAGGTATCTGAGGAAGCCCTGCGCACTCCAAGAGGAGCTTGTACGACCTCTTAATGAGGCCGCAAAGAGAACCTCTATACCTCAGCGCGGACGCCCCACTACCCGAGCACGCCGCACGAGGCTCGCGAGCACATAGGTTCCGCAGGATCCTCACAGGACGATCAGGCCCATAGGTTCTTCGCCGACATCAAGCCGACTCTCCACCTCTAGCGATTCCATCTCGACCACCGCGACCGCGTCCTCTCCGGTGACCGCCACGTAGCCGTACGCGCTGTCCGGGCGGAACGAGACGTTCGCACCGTTTTGCCCGACCTCCAGGCGTTTGACCAGCTTCCCGCTCTCGGGGTCCATAACCGCCACCCAAGAGTCGGCAAAATGGGTGACGAAGTTGTAGCGGCCATCGGGAGACCAGGCGGTCGTCACCGGCTGCTCTCCGAGCTCTTCGGTGTGCAGCGTCTCCAACGTCCGCGCGTCGAGGACCGCGTTCGAGCCACTCGCGGTCTGCACCCAGACCTCACGCCCGTCGGGCGAGACGCGCAGCATCCAGGGCTTTGAACCTTCGGGGAACTCCGCCCTACTGGTGATCTTGAGGGTATTAGTGTCGAGCATAGCAACCGTATCCTGGTCGCGCTCAGGGACGTAGCCGAACGAACCGTCCGGCGATAGGTCCACGTCTCAGGGGAAGGCGCCCATCTCTACCCGCTCGATCACCTCCCCCGCGACCG
This sequence comes from Rubrobacteraceae bacterium, assembly GCA_035645375.1. GTDB lineage: Bacteria > Actinomycetota > Rubrobacteria > Rubrobacterales > Rubrobacteraceae > Rubrobacter_F. The sequence continues at coordinate 608 of DASQMR010000235.1, read as the reverse complement.
GGTCTACAACCGCCAAGAAGTCCGACCCCGCGGAGTTGACGAAGCCGCGCTTGCTGTCGGGAGTGAGCACGAAGCTGTGTCCGGGGCCGGACCCGTCCACGGGCACCTCGCTCACGACCTCGAAGGTCTCGGGATCTATGGCGATAGCCCGAAGCTCGTTATCCGGGAAGTCGTAGGTCCAGATGCTCTGCCCGTCCCAGTAGTGCTGCTCGTTGGAGAGCCAACGGACGACAGCGTTGGTAGGCTGGGTATCGGTGATCTGGTTGGTAGCTGGGTCGAAGAGGGTCACGTCTTCAGACGCGGTGTTGAAGACGACCCCACGAGCACCCCCTGCGGTAGTCTCGCTCGTACCGCCTGTTGAGGTCGCCGTGGTATCTCCGCCGCCGGAACCCTCGGAGCCGCAACCGGCGAGGAAGACGCCAGCCAGAGCTCCGCCGGTGATGTGTAGCATCCTCCGGCGGGTCAGCTTTCGCGTCAGCAGCGGCGTTGCGATTTCTAGATCCTTTACAAGGTCAGACGAACCGCCCGACGTGGCTCTAGGCCCTCACGTGGGTTCGAGCGCGCACCTGGACGGTTTCTTCGGTGTTGTGTTTCCTGCTCGCAACAAA
>DASQMR010000234.1:0-8926 GCA_035645375.1 Rubrobacteraceae bacterium | reverse complement strand
TGTACGTACCCATCAGGTCTCGGTGAAAGGCTATACCGTGTGTGTAACGAGCGACCCGCATCTCGTCCCCCGTTGAGAGGATGTTCCATTCGTGACTACGCCAGCTATCCTGAATCGCCGCTCCGTCTTTTCAGCAGGGGCTGGTGCCAGCCCTTGTTGTAGAACTCAAGCCCCGCTTCTAAAGGGCTACTTCTCGATCCTCGTGCTTCAACTACCGCTCGCCAGCATGGGCTGCTTATTGTAGAGTTCGAAGAAGAGGTCGATCTCCTCTCGATACTGTGAGAGCGAGGCTGCCCAAAATTCCAGATAGGCTCTGCCCGTCTCAGTAATCGAATACCTCCGCCGGGAGGGGTCGAACTCAAACCCATCCTGCTCGGATAAGACCAGGCCTTCCGCCTCCATCTGCCTCAGGGCCTGATACATCTCCTCAAGGTACTTATCCCCAAGACCAAAACCGCTTATCTTCTGTGTTAACTCGCTGCCGTAATAGGCCCACTCTCGCAGGCCGATAAGAAGAAAAGGCACAAGCCAGTCACCGGAAGAAGCTTCTACAACCTCATTGTTCATATGCTTCCTTTCCCGTAGATTCCTTGTCTGTTTGGTTACACGCGTCTTGTAACAAATCCTTGTTAAGAATCCGTAAACTTGACGTAACGTTTCGTAAACATGCCGTACACGGACCCGCTCTCCGGGTCTCGGTGACGTTCTCTATTAGGCTAGTGCGAGGTCGCAGAACACTGTAGTATATAGAGTAAGCAGCGAGAATGTGGAAGAGGTTTAACCGCGGTGGGAAGCTATGGAAACAGACAAGAATGAGCGGGAGTCGGGCCGTCTAGCAGCGCTTGATCATTTGGGTGCGGTACGCCCCGAGGCCGACCATGTACTACAAGAGCTCGTCAATGAGGTCCGTAGCATATTCGGTACCGAGTTATGCATGGTCAACCTAACACTCTCCGAGGTACAGTACTTCAGGGCCTGGTCAGGTGATCTTCCGGCTGACCTGATTGAGACCAGACAAGACCCTCGCGGGCGCAGTATGTGTCAGTATACAGTGGAGGCCGAGATGCCGTTCGTCGTGCCGGACTTCTTGGACACGGAACGGTTTAAGGACCAGTATTTCTGTGTACACTACGGCATCCGCTTTTACGCTGGCGCGCCGCTGATCACCTCGGGCGGCCAAGCTATCGGCACCCTGTGTGTGCTAGATACCCGGCCAAGAGAGTTCAGCGAAGAGCAGACACGGATGCTGAAAGCGTTCGCCCGAGCGGTAGTAGGAAGGCTTGAGTCACTCGGCGCCCTCGGGCGTGAGCAGTCAGCCAAAGAAAGAGAAGTCCGGCACAAGCAGGAGCTACAGCATACGCTGGATGCTTCTCTGGACATCATCATGACCATCGGTATAGACGGAATGATCAAGAGTATAAATCAGGCAAGCAAGACTATCCTCGGATACGAACCTGAGGAGCTCGTCGGACGAAGCTTCATGGACCTGGTCCACTCAGAAGATCAAGATCTCTGGGTAGAACCAACGTTCGCGGCCAACGAGGTGCAGACAGAGAGGTTCGAGAATCGCTGCAAGCGTAAGGATGGAAATATCTCCTGGATCGAGTGGAACACGCAGTACTTCTCCGAAGAAGGCGTAGTGTACTGTGTAGCTCGCGACATCACCGAGCGCAAGGAAGCTGAAGAAGAACGTGCCCGGCTTCGTGGTCGAGAGCAGGCAGCCCACGCCGAGGCTGAAGCGGCGCGCACCCGCCTCGCCGCTATCCTGGATAACCTGAATGAAGGCGTGCTCGTAGCCAGTCAAGAGGGCCGTATGCTGTTCGCGAACCCGGCCGCCCGCGCCATGATGGACACGATAAGCTCGGAGATGCCTGAAGATCTGCCGAACCCCTGGGAAGACTTTAACCTACCGAATGCTGTAACCCGCTGCGCCCAAAACAGGGAGGACATCGAGGCTAGAGTACAGTATGGAGAGACTTTTCTGAGGGTCAGGCTAGAGTGCCCGGCTGATTTGGACAACCGGGGCGACGTGCTGGTAGTAATACAAGATCTCTCTGAGGGACACCGCCTTGAGGCCAACCAGCAGCGGTTTCTGGCGAACGCCGCCCACCAGCTCAGGACGCCAACCATGGCTATCCTGGGCGCGGCGGAGTTGCTGGTAACCGGAGATTACGAAGACCCAACCGTAAGGCGTAGCCTGCTAAACCACATCTTCGCTGAAGGCAACCGTATGAAGCGGCTTTCGGAGGTCTTGCTCCATCTATCCCGGATAGGCTGGGACTCGCGTAACCCTAACCTGGAGAGCGTGAGCCTGAGGAAAGCGGGCCACCATGCAGCCGAAAGAATTGCCCCGCTTGCAGAGAACATGGGGCTCAACATTCTAATCGAGGGTGATGACCACCACGTATGCGCCGATCCTGAGTGGCTACAGGACGTGCTACTGGCCCTGCTCAACAACGCCATAAAGCACTCGCACCAAGGTTCGGAGATAAAGCTCTGTATACACAACGGCGCTATTATCGTGGAGGATGAGGGAGACGGGATAAGCTCGGATGATCTCCCCTATATCTTCGAGCGCTTCTATAGAGGAGACGAGGGCCCGGAAGGTTTTGGACTGGGGTTGCTTATCTGTCGAGAGCTTACCGAACGTATGGGAGGTATGATCTCTGTCACTTCTCACGAAGGGGTCGGCACCGCCGTCAAGATCGAGCTGCCAGAGGCACACATAATAGATGACTAGAATACTTCTCGTTGAGGACGACGTTGCGATAAGTAGCATCCTGGAACGCGCCTTCGAACGCGAGGGGATGAAGGTGGAGGCGGTTGGGGACGGTGAAGCGGCGCTAAAGAGCTTCCGCTCGTCTGGTTCCTTCGATCTGGTCCTACTAGACATAATGCTTCCGGATACCAACGGCATCGCCGTCTGCCAGACGCTTAGGAAAAGTAGCGACGTACCTATAGTGATGCTAACCGCCCGCAGCGGTGAGGAGAGCGTCGTCATGGGTCTGGAGGTAGGGGCTGACGACTACATTAAGAAGCCGGTCGGCCCGACCGAGGTAGTGAGCCGTGTTCGGGCCCACCTCCGGCGGCGGCGGATGGACGGTCGGGCTTCGGACCGCAAGCTTACGTTCCCCGGCCTTGTTATAGACCCACTTCGCCGGCAGGTCTCGGTGCACGAGAATCTCATAGACCTAACAGCTACGGAGTTCGAGATCCTCAGCTTCCTCGCAGCCTCCCCGGGGCGAGTCTACAACCGGGACCAGATCATGCAACACCTTTGGGACGGAGAGTTCTACGGCGAGCCGCGCACCGCGGACGTACACGTTCAACACATCCGTAAAAAGATAGAGGCTGACCCCAAAAACCCAACCTACATCAAAACCGTACGCGGCATAGGCTTCAAGTTCGCCGATTTTTGAGCCTGTCTTCTGATGCTTCGGCGTGCTCACGCGCACTTCTGATCGCTCGCTGTAAGGCGATCCGTCAGAGGAAAATGAGAACGTCGTTGCAAGAGTATCCCAACGTTCAGACCTAGAAAAAGGAGACGCTACAAAAAGGGTAATGCTTCCCGTAGTTCTTTGCTAACTCTTATCTTGAGAGGCGTGCACAACCGGCGGCGCCCCCGGCGTGACAAAATGGGCGTCGCGGGCGGCGCCGAGCCCTGTGATCAGGAGGCATACCACGACAGCGCAGAGCAGCGCCAACGGGATGGTCCACCCGTGCGTCGCGTCGCGAAGGATGCCGAAGAGGAACGGTCCGACCGCGGCCAGTGAGTAACCAGCGGTTTGGGCCATACCCGAGAGTGCGGCGGCATGCTCGGAGTCAGGAGCGCGCAGCGCGAACAACGTGAGCGCGAGGCTGAAGCAGGCCCCCTGGCCGAGACCTAATAGCACAACCCAAAGAGTGGTCATGGTGTCAGCGGCGAGCAGCAATCCCAGAGTACCAGCACCAGACAGGGATACAGATGCCACGACAGCGCCGTACTGAGAAGGCCTTCTGTCGGCGAGTACGGGGGTGAGAAACATCGAGGGAATGACTACCACCTGCGCGAGCGCGAGCATCCATCCCGCTTGAGCGGCGCTCATTCCGGTCTCCTCTTGCAGGATTTCAGGGAGCCATGTCAGTACTACGTAGTACCCTAGCGCCTGCAGCCCCATAAACAGCGTCACCTGCCAGGCAAGCGCCGAGTTCCACAGGCCGGTAATCCCGCTTGAGGCTCCGGTAGATGCGTTCCCGGGATCAGCGCCCCGCACCCGAGGGAACCACGCAACGGCGGCGATGAGGGCCAGAATAGCCCATAAGGCCAAAGCTCCCCGCCAACCAACGTCAGATCGTTCAGCTATAGGGAAGCTGGCGCCAGTCGCGATCGCAGCGCTGATAGCCATCGATGTAACGTACACGCTGGTCATCATGCCGGTGCGTTCGGGGAACTCATGCTTAACGAGGCTGGGCAGGAGCACGTTGCCAGCCGCGATCGCCGCTCCCAGGATCACGGTACCCAAAAACAACGTCGCTATCGTTCCTGCCGAGCGTACCAGGATGCCAGCCGCAAGTACGAGCAGGCTCGCGAACAGCACGCGCTCCATACCAAACCGGCGAGATAGCCACGGCGCGATCGATGAGAGCACGCCGAACGCCACGAGCGGTAGTCCGGTAAGCATACCCGCAACCCCGTTGGATATTCCGGCGTCCGTTCGGATCTGACCGATCAACGGTGCCACAGACGTGAGTGCCGGACGCAGGTTCGCCGCCAAAAGCACAAACCCCAACACGAGCACCACTTGCTGACCTCGCGAAGGACTACGGGGACCTTCTCTCTCGTCTCGCGCCTTCTCAGTCACCTCCGCAGAGTAGCATAGACGACGATCCTACAATTGTCCTCCCGTATGTGACTAATCGAAGAAGACCAGCCGGGGGGCGGCAAACAGAAGAACGATTACAGGCCGGTGACGTCTACCAGGGCTAAAACCTCGGTATCCTTGTTGAGTAATTACCGACGTTTGTCGCATCCTGGCACTTCTTGTGGAGGTTATTCTAGTAGTTCGTGCGCTTCACCAAGGACCCTTCATAACCTGTACAGGACCTGCGATTAGATCGGTCGACTCGGCATCACAACCTACGAAATTAAGAGGCTGTTCCAATCTACCCCTTGGGAGCTTAGAGCAGTCGGGTATGTTGAGTATAAGACGACGCACGTAACGCAATACGGAAGGAGGCATCACGTTGAGCATCACTGCTTTGGGCATCGCGGTAGCTTATCTGCTCATCCTTGTCGCCGGCGCCATCGGGGCGCTCTTCACTATGATCTGGCTTTTTAGAGAAACACAGGGTGGAACCACAAGCACCAAATACGAAACGATCAAGGACTTGCCAAAGGCAGCTCGCCGTCCGGTCGAGCCTAAACGCTCGGAGGACAAAGCCGCGTAGAATACGGCCACGGAAGCTGGAGACCGCCTTGAAGCCCTCTACGTGCTCGCCTTCCACAACCGGCATGTGATGCGGAGAGCTGCTCGGGCTGAATTGGGACGAGGTTGATCTCGGCGGCTCTATTATCAGAGTGCCTAAGTCGCTCACGCACACCGAGAACGGCAGGCGTCTCGCGCTCGGTGAGCCGAAGATGAAGAAGAGCCGCCGCACCGTGCGCCTCACGCCGCAAACCGTGGAAGCTCTCAAGCTCCATCGGGCGAGGGAGGCGGAGGGAGAAGCTGAAGGCCGGAGCTCTGTATGAAGATCAGGGCTTCGTCTTTGCCGGAGAGGTTGAGAACCTCACCAACCCTTACCACCCATCATCCCTGCCGTGCGAAGCTCCGTTCGGCTCGCTCCTTCGCGCGGTCGTAGTTCATACGAAAGAGTTCGATCACGGCCTCTGTGTCCTCACGGCTATCCATCCTCCGGCGCACCCAGCCCGACTCGGGCAGCGGCGGATGCACCGAGGCTCGCCCCTGTACTATGAGTTCATCGCGCACCTTCTTGGGAAAAGGGAGGTCTGCGAAGCTGGAGCCGTGCAGGTGCCCTAGCTCCACCCGACCATAACTGAACTGCAAGCCACCCCTGCCAGTGTCGCCGGTGGTGACCCCTGGCCAGCTCTTCACCTCACGCTCTATGGTCGTCAGCGGTTCATCGTTCATGTAATTCCTCCTCGCCTTCTCTGAGCTTGCATAGTGCGGCTTCATGTTACGGCGGGAAAAGGATTAGGGCATCGTGCGGAGGGACGGTTTTTGGCCTGAACCTTCGTACAGGTCAAACCTCACCTAACTCTATGTCCAGCACAAGCCGGCCGCGTTCGCTAGAGCGCTAGGTTGCCACACGAGGACGTTTGGGATACATCTCGAAATAAGGGTCAGCATCACCGTTGGTAGCGGAGATGGCGCGATGTTCCCGACGAGCAACCCGCCGGCGAGGATATGTCTGAGGACAGAGGTACGGAGGTGATCATCAGGAGGCGTCTAACCCTGTAACCGGTGCTTGCCGAGTGGTGTCAAAAGCCCTCAGAGATGAACCGAGGACTATGCACGTTCGGAATATTTGCTTAGATAAGCCGAATAGATCGCCGATGAGCGTACTCGAACCGCTGCCCTGTTCGTTATGAGTTAGCTACTCTGGTCCCTACGCAATCGAGGTTCTGACGCTAACGCTCCTTGCGCCCTAGCTACGCCAGCACCAACTCGGGAGCTCCCTCAGTTAATAGCACGCTGAAGCAGAGGGCAGGAATTATGTGACCTGGGAACCTACATGGACAGGCCCTTCCTTATACCGTTGCTCCTCTACTGCCTCTTCGAGGATTTCTACTGCTTTTTCGGCAGCCTTTCGGCCCACTGTGTCCAAGCGCTCTGTCGCTCCTGCACTCCTTGACGATCGTTGCCTCTGACCCTGATCCGAACGCCTCCTTGAGGTTGGTGGAGGGCCGTGACCGTTAGATTGAGCGTGTTCTGCCCCACCTTCTGGTTTGGAGAGCCTCGCTGCATGGTGAGCGATTCGCCTCTGCGCTGCACAGCACTGTATCCTTGCTGGACCAAGAAGGTCTGCGCTTCATCCAACGCTTGTTGCGGTGACAAGTCGACGAGCTCTTTGACCGATGCTAGTTCACCGTAGTTACCATGATGTTCCTCATTGTCCAAGCTTCCTGTGTTATTGGAGTACGAGTGTGTACGCGCCTCGGATTGTTCGACGCTACGCGACTCAGCTGAGTGCCACCCTGATTCTTGCGCCAAGGAGGCCGACGGCCCCTTTTCGATCAACCAAGGTTTCCGAAGGATAAGACCAAGAACGAGTACTACGCCCACCAAGATGAACCACAGGATACCTGTGGCCAACACGACTGCTATCACTTCCGCTGCCGCATCTTCGACCGTGGAGGCTGTCGATGCCACATTAAGAGCCACGGCGACAAGCATGAAGGGCGCCATAGCGGTGAAGAGGATTGCGAGGTTTTTTGAGATGTTCCAGTACACTCCCCCTCTTCGCTCCTCGCCGGTCATTAGTGGACGCTTAGTGAGGTACCACGGGAATACTATTAGAGCAAGCAGCAACACCCCGACGGCCCAAGCGAACGCGTTCGCGCCCCTGTGTTTCGCGTCCCAACCCGTCCATAAGGCCAGGAGTACGGGAGCTAGATACGCAATGAATTCTGCCACGAACTGTCTCCCTCATTGCGCTTTCGTGTCTAGTAATATTACCGGATCAAAGTGTCTGAAGCTTCAGAGATATACAGGTACGGAAACCTAGCTTTAAAAAGGTCAGCAACATAAGCGCTGGACCGTGTACCTTTTATCGGTTCTCCTCACTGTGCATATCTCAGCGACCTCCATCGACAGCGGAAGGATCAACAGGCGTCTTTCAAACTACTAAAGTACGCAGCCGGCGAGAACACTCTGAACATGATAGACGTTCAGCTGTTTGTTAAATCGCTCTATGGGATGCGAACACGTCCTGCTTTTACCACTAGGTACAAAGCGCCAGAACTGCGAGCCTTTTCACGGTTAGGGCACTCGCTTACTGAGCAGCACGCCCAGCAAGATGTGAGCTCCTGAGGGCGCCCGCTACCTAGGCTGGTTTCAAACAGGCCGAAACTTCTTCCGGTCTTCTTCTTGTGTTATACCTTTGTCCTGCAAAACGCTATATTTCTAAGTGGGCAATGCCCTATCGAACCAGCGATTCCCTCCTTGTAAGGGAGATAAGGGCGTTGCTGAGCGTTGCAGATTCCATATATGTAAGCTGCTTTTTACCCTCCAGCTTGCACCGTGTTGCACCGCTTTGCGCTTCCGGTGGTATCAGCGTGGTATCAAATAGGGCCGCGGCTAGGGCGCGTCCGGTGGTTCATCAGTACAACCAGGCAATCAAGAGGATCGGTAGGGATCTGGCAGGGTGTCATAGTGGCATTGACGAGAGTCGACCTTCGAACGCATTGTGCAAGCATCTCCAAACTCAGGTAAGGACCAGGGAGAGGGCCAGCAAAGGGAGAAGCTCAAACAATCGGCCCTCTGTGCCTGGTAGGAGCGCTACTAGCCCCACGAAAGTGCCGGAGCATCGTAGGATGCCGGCTCTTCCGCTTACCTCTACTCACCAGATTGCCGCTAAGGGTTCTTCTTGGAAACCAAAGCTATAAGTAAGATACGTAGGGTAGTGACAACATCTGCTTAAATGTCGTGTGTGCCAGCTTCTTGAGAAGGAGGATAGTGGTTACCGGCGCCACAACAAGATTATTAGTGCTGCTGGTGCTCTCGCTTGCGACACCGATCCTCCTCGTCAGCTGTACCAACGAACAAGAGAAACATCTTGAGCAAGCTGAGGAAGCGGCAGGCCTTGAAGAGGCCGAGCAACTGCAGCCGCAGTCCGAGAACAACGAGCAGGAGAAAACAAGGGAGGCGGCGCAGAGGGAGTATGTGGCTCTTGTGACGCAAGTGCTTGAATGTCAGGTTGGCGAGGC
>DASQMR010000233.1:0-33448 GCA_035645375.1 Rubrobacteraceae bacterium | reverse complement strand
CATCCTGGAGCAGTCCGCTGAGGCGAGCTTCAACCAGGCGTTCGAGAACCTGGAGGACGATATAGCTAACAACCCTCAGCTCGACGAGAAGTACATAAATACCTATGCGACTACTCGCGGCCTGAGTTGGGGCATAGTTCGCCGTGGAGACGGCGAGGTCCTTATGGGAAACCCGGACGAAATCGACCCTGAGGCTGTGCAGATCGCGCTCGCGGAAGGGAGACCCGATACGGAGCTCAAGGAGGTCGAGAGTGGCGAACTGCAGGGTCAGACCCTCGCGACCTACGCCGCCCCGGTAGAGGTGCCCGGCGAGTCAGAGACCGCGCTCGTCTTCACCAGGTACTACACCGAGAGTGACATCTCCACAGTCGCCTCGGACCTCAGAAGGATCAACAACTTGGCGCTTCTCGCGGGGGCTCTGGCCCTCCTGATCGCCGGCTTCTCCGGGTACGTGGTGGCGAACCTGCTCGCTCGTCGGCTGAATCGTCTCGACATCGCTGCCCGCCGCCTCGCCGCTGGCAACTTCGAGGAGCGCATCATCACTAGCGTCGAGGACGAAATAGGCTCTCTGGGCGAGACGTTCAACGCGATGGCCTCTTCCTTGAAGGGTGCATTCCGGCAGACTCAACAGGAGAAGGCCCGCAGCCAGGTGGTGCTCGACGGCATGACCGACGCGGTCGTCGGCGTAGACCGAGACCTCAACCCAACCTTCCTGAACCTCCGCGCTCGCGAGCTTCTAGAGAACTCCGACTCCCGCTTCCACGACCGTCTTCAGCAGGTCCTTGCAAAGAGCCGCTTCTCTGGACCGATCACCGAACCCGAGGCCCAGGCGGGGGACAGGATCATCGAGATCCGGGCCGCTCCTCTAGAGGACGGCGCTCTAGCCATCTTGCGCGATGTCACTGAGCAGCGCCAGATCGAACGCGCCAAGGCCGAGTTTATCGCCAACGCTTCCCACGAGCTGAAGACCCCCTTGTTTGCCCTCTCGGGCTACCTGGAGATGCTCGAAGATGAAGAGGACGAGACGGTCCGAAAGGCCTTTCTCGAAGATATGAGAGCCCAGACCGAGCGTCTGAAAAACCTCGCTCGTACCCTACTCGACCTCTCCCGACTCGATGCGAACGCCGTAACGTTCCGCCTCGAAGAGGTCGACCTTGAGGACCTTCTGCACGAATTGAGACGGGACTTCGCCTACACGGGACGCGAGATTCGCATCTATGCTGAAGATGATGTCCCGCCCGTAAGGACAGACCCTATACAGCTTCACCGTATGCTCGCCATCCTACTTGATAACGCTCTCAAGTACTCGGGCGGACGTGAAGGTGGCCAGCCCGTGGAGATCGACCTGCACCGCGAGGACGGCCACGCCCTCGTGAGCGTCGCTGACCACGGATGCGGGATACCCGAGACAGAGATACCCCACATCTTCGAGCGCTTCTACCGTGCCCAAGGTTCCTCCCGCGCCGACGGTACGGGACTCGGTCTCGCCCTGGCCGGTGAGATAGCGCACCATCTCGGCGGCGACATTCGTGTTCAAAGTAAACCGAACCGCGGTAGCACTTTCTCTGTGGAGCTTCCACTCAACGCTCAAGCCGACGAGTAAATAAATTTCAATATTTTCTTAGTTTTTATTAAGGTTTCCTCTACCGCTCCGAAAATTGGTTCTGTAGAATAGGAGCGGGGCAGCAGTTGGTTCGTGGATTCTCCCCCCTCCCCGCGAACCGAGGTTGCCCCTTTTTCATGCTCCTTTGACCTCTACCGGAGGTTTAACCGAGTAGGGATGGGATCCCGAACAGTAAGAGGAGCGGCCGCACTGGGGAGAGCAGGAACCCGAGTATGTAGCTCCCTCCTGGCAGGAAGGTAAGCAGGAAGATGACCAGAAGGACTTGGGGGCCGTACTGGTTCATGAAGCGTACGAAGCCGTCTAGGGAGCGTGGCAGGAACGGGAAGAGCACCTTCGAGCCGTCGAGCGGGGGGATGGGGATCAGATTGAAGACGAACAGCAGCGCGTTGACGAACGCCACTCCCAAGATGGAGGAGAGCACTAGCTGGCCCTGGAAAGGCTCGAGCCTTATCAGGACGGCACAGAGAGCAACTATCGCCAGGTTTGCGGTAGGCCCGGCGAAAGCGACAGCGACCGGACCCCACACCCCGCCCCTGAGCTTCGCTGGCTGAACCGGTACCGGACGGCCCCACCCGAACCCGGCTAGCACAATGAGCAGGCTACCCAAAGGATCAAGGTGCGATGCCGGGTTCAGCGTCACTCGTCCCATGCGATAGGCGGTATCGTCGCCGAGCAGGTAGGCTGAGTAGGCGTGGGACGCCTCGTGCAGCACGATCCCGATGAGAGCTCCAACCAGCAGCGCCACCGCTGCAAGCGGGGATCGTTCAAAGAGCAGGAGGAACATTACCCTACTATATTACGTGAGTAGGGGCGCTGTGGGGGAAGCGTAACGTGAGCTCAGTTGGCCCTCGATACCGAGACCGTGACGTGGTTACCCTCGTCAGAGGTGTAGGAGGCGAGTTGTGGCTTCAGGACTTGCGCCGAGTCGGCGACGCTCCCGAGTTCCGTCGTCCCGGCTGTTACGGGCGATTTCGGTCCTATGCCGTCGCCCAGGTCCTGCACCAAGGACAAGGAGATCCGCACGTTCGGGTTGTCGGTAGGCTTTATCTCTACCACGCTCGCGTCCTTCTGCAGCACGGGATCCGGGCGTATCGCAGTGACGACCCCGGTTACCGGTGCGTAGACCGTGGAGTCAGCGCTGGCCCCGACGTCGAGGGCGCCCGTAGTCGGCCCTTGCCGGCTAGCAGAGTCCATAACGTAGTATTGGATCTTCTCTGGAGTCGAGCCACCCGCGAAAAGGCCTGTAACGGCGTTCGACGAGAGACTCTTGCCGCGAGGCGAGATCTCTACGAGGCTCTCACCTTCTGGGTGGTAGCCAAGACCTGTTATGTCCTCTGGCCGTACAGGAGTGGAGATGCCGACCCCGGCGACGGTGCCCAGCACGGCGTCCGGACCTGCGTTGTTGGGGTCTATTGGCAGCGCCCTGCCTCGCGCCTCCGAGGACTGCACAAGCACCGCTAGCACGAGCGCCACGAAGCCCAGAGTGATCGCGAGAACGGCTACCATTCTCCTCCGTCGGTATACGTTCGTCTTACTGACCCTGCTCGCCTCCCGGCGCGCTACAGTGATGTTATCGTGGCTAGCGGGCGCGCCGACGCGCCGGGGGGCAGACCGACGTTGAGCTCTCGCCGCGTCGGGCCTAGTCGGCCTCGGCCCAAGATGTTGGGTTCGTTGTGCGCTACCACCATGCATGTCGGTGCGAGATTATACAGAAGGGACGCCCGGAGTGTAAGCGGCTCCTACCGGCACCCCGGCGGCTGGTATATTTTCCGAAAGAATTGGGCATGTAGACAAAACAGGGTCTTTACCCGGCACCGGAGAGAGTGTGTCAGCCAAGAAACCAGTTATCTCAACTTATCTGCAATATGCAATCGTTACTTTAGGCTTGTTGCTCCTGTGGGCGTTTTGGATGCTCTTCGCGACTCTGGCTGCTACCGTCATCTCGGGCGTGGTCAGCGCGATCTTTACCGTGTCCGTCATCGTCGCTACGCTACCCCACGTGCGCGAGACGCTCCTCTTTGAGCATCGGCGCAAGGCTCTCATCCAGGTCCCTCTTGAACCTCGGCCAGTGCGACATCGGAGAAGATGATGGTCGCTCAGGGCTACGTAGAGGATGAGGTGTAGCGGTGAGCCTTCCGCACCAGGAAGAGCCGCGCCGGCCGTTCTCTTATAAAGATTCATTCCGGCGCTTGATACGCCCCCTGGCCCGCGTCCTTTCAGCGATGCGGGTCCGTCCGGACTCTCTCACCACAACGGGGTGGGTTCTTGCTTTGGCTGCCGCGCTCCTCTTCGCGCTTGGCTATACAAAGACGGCCGGCGCCGTGATGCTCTTAGCGGGGCTCTTCGACGCCCTAGACGGCGCGGTCGCCCGCGAGTCGGGCAGGATGAGCGCCTTTGGGGCTTTCCTTGATTCTACGCTTGACCGTCTCTCAGAGTCGACGATCTTTGTAGGCGTAATCTTCTTCTATGCGTCTTACTCGCAGCCCTACGAGGCCTTATTGGCTGGCGCTGCGATGACGTTCTCGCTCATGACTTCCTACACGCGGGCCCGCGCCGAAGGCCTCGGGTTCGAGTGCGAGGTTGGCATTCTCGAGCGCGCGGGACGCGTCGTGATCCTCTCCCTCTTCTCCATCGCCGGATTCCTCACCGTCGGCCTCGGCCTCGTCGCTGCCGGCGCCCTCATAACTACTACCCAACGTATGCTGCATATCCGTCGTCTTACAAAAGCCAAGGAGCAATAACCCCAGCATGCCGAGAAAGGCCGAGACTGCTCCTACTCCGGCGAAAGACTACGCGGCGAAGACCTCTCACGAGGTTTCGCGCCTCGCCAGCCGCCGGAAGCAAAACGCCCCGAAACCTTTCGGTGACCCTCTCTCCGGCACCGTGGTTATCGTGCAGCCGCCTGCTACAGAGGCTGTCCGAATCGTAGACGCCCTTCGCCGCAGCCTCATCGCCGTGAAACTGGATCGAGCCTACGTCACCTGGTCTCCTCTAAGCCTCGAAGAACTACTCGCCCTCGAACCGAACGTACTCGTCGCGGTTGGTCCGGGCGCAGCCCACTCTATCGACTCGCTCAAGTACCCGCTCGCTAAAGCAACCTTCTTAGCAGCCCCAGAGGGTTCGTGGTTTTCCTGGACTGAGGGGACCGCCGGGCTCAAACTCCCCGCCCTGGACCCTGCTCTCGACGACGCTGATGCCAAACGTCGCTTCTGGCAGGCTTTCCTTACCCTGCGCGTTCTCTCTCCTCAAGGAGGCTCCAACGCGGGGTGACAGCACCCTTGTCTCGCTCCAGGAGATTTGGTTTACTCCTCGCGACTCTGGGTGTAGTTAGTCTCGGTGCCGTTACGCTGACGATACCGTTTCTAGGCAACGAACCTTACGGAACGCCTACCAACGTCCAGCAGATCAAAGCGTACGTCCTCATCCTGCTACCGGCAGGCGCTCTCCTCTACGGGCTGCTCGCCTTGATCACGCGCGTACAGGTGCCAAAGCTGTTGCTCGCCGACGCCCTTACCGGAACTATAGGTCTCGCTATCGATTACTCGATAATCCGCCCGAGCTTCCAGCAAGCTCGGTAGGCCGGCCTCTTGCCGCTCCTCTCGTTCCTGTTTTTGGCGAACGCCTTGAAGATCGGAGCGGCCACCTCTGTAGGCTTGACTCTCGCTCGCCGCGTAACTTCGCCGGGGATGGCCGTCCTCGTAGCCGTGCTCGCCACTGCAGCTGATTTTCAGCGTATTCGCTGGTCGTACTAGGGCTCTCACCGAGAGCGTCGAGCCGTCCCTACTCAGCGACCTCCTCGGCCTCCTGCTGCTGCTCTCACCGACTCTCGGCAATGCTATCGGTTTCGCTCAGGGCGTCTCTGATCTTCACTTCCTCGCGCTCTTCGCCGCTACAGCTCAACTTCTCGAAGGTCTGCGCCCCCGGGCGCTCACTCTCAGCTGCGCCTCTATACTCATTGCCATGCTTACTGGCTTACTCCTGAGCCATCCGCTCCCAGCCTTGCCTTTTATCGCCCTCTCCTTCCTGCTCGCAAACCTGAACTCCCTCATCACGTTCTTCCTCAAGGACTCGTAAACAATCCCGTCCCGGCTTACGCTGGCGTTTCGAATGTTAAAGTTTATTAATAATAGATTTCGTACGGGAAACAGGAATTCCGGTTATTTAAGCCACATTCCGCCTGTAGTGGGTTTATTTTGAAACAATAAGGGCATTGCACGTTGTGCGCTGCTTCTCTAAAGTGCCGCGTTAGGAGGGGGGATCCAGTGAATCCCCTTAAAACCAAAAGTTCATAGATAACTAGCGGCAGAGAGGAGCCTGGACGCCATGCCTCGAAAGTTGAACCTTGCAGTACTTCTTGGTCTGATCACGGTCAGCGTGCTTTCGTTTAGCCTTACGGCGGGGGCTCAGTCAGAGGAAGAGGGTGCGACCGATGAGGTCGCAGAGGTCCAAGAGAGTCTCGCGCAGATGCGCAAAGATCAAGAGAAGGCGGCTGAGGGGTACAACAACGCCGCCTCAACGTTGCAGGGACTAAACAGCGACATAACTAGTACTACCCAGAATCTAGAGGCCACTGAGAACCGTCTAGCTGCGGCAGAGGCCAATCTCTCTAGCCAAGCGGAGGAGATATACAAGCAGGGTAACGTCGGCTTCGCGGACATACTGCTCGATTCGGAAGATGCCTCCGATTTTTTGACTCGCTTGGATCTAATGGCAAGGATTCTTTTTACAGAGCAGAAGCAGGTTCAGGAGCTCCGCGCGGCCAGAGATCAGCTAGCAGAGGAAGCCGAAAAGCGTGCGCAGCAGGTTCAAAATCACGAACAGACCGCCGCCGAGATGGAGTCCCGGTGGGACAAGGCTAAAGATGCTGAGGCTGAGACGGAGGCTTATCTCAACGGGCTTAGCGAAGATATTCTCGCTGAGATTCAGGCCGAGCAGGACCGTCAGGCTGAGGCCGCCGCTGAAGAGGTTCGGAACCTGCTCGCCGAGCAGGCCGAGCAGGCCGAGCAGGCCGCGGCTGAGTCGGATTCAGAGCAGGCCGCCGAACAGGCTAGGCTCGCCAAAGAGCAGCTTGCTGCTGAGGAGAACGCTGCCGAGCAGCTTGAGGTTCAGGAGTCTGCCAAGGAAGAAGCTGCCAGGCAGGCCGAAGCAGTTGAGCAGGCCACAGAGGCGATAGAGCAAGCCCAGACTGAGCAGGAGCAAAGAGAGGCGCGGGCCGCAGCGGAAGAGGCGCAGGCTGCAGCGGCGGAGGCCGAGCAGAACGCCAAGAAGGAGGCTAGCCGGGCGGAAGAGGCCGAGCAGGCCAAGGAAGATGCAATCCGGGCGGCAGCGGACGAGCAGGCCAAGAAGCAGGCGATCCGGTCTGCGGCGGACCAGCAGGCCGCGCTCATGGCTGAGGAGGCGGCGGCTCAGCAGGATGCTGAGGCAGACGCTGCGAAGCAGGCCATAGCGGCCGAGCAGGCCAAGAAGGCAGCGGAGGCAGCCGAGTCTGAGCAGGAGCGGCAGCAGGCCCTAGCTCAGGCGCAAGAGGCTGAGAAGAAGGCCAGGGAGCAGGCGAACAACGCGGCAAAGGCCGAGCAGGCTAAGCAGGACGCGCAGAAGGCCCTGGCCGAAGAGCAGAAGAAGACCCAACCTGCAGGGCCACAAATCGCCCCGATCCCTGGTGCTCCGGGAACCCAGCCCACCCCGACCGCTGAGGGACAGCAGCAGCCCCCCGCCCCTAACCAGCCTGCTGCTACGCCTCCTTCTGCTCCTAACCAGCCTGCTGCTACGCCTCCTCCCGACCCGGGTAGCGCGTCTGCCGATGCTGTGGCAGAGGGGATGAAGTGGGTAAACGTGGTGCCCTACATGGCAGGCGGGGGGGATCCCAGTGGTATGGACTGCACGGGCTTCGTTAAGTGGGCCTACCGGGGAACCAAGAACCTGCCACACTCTATAGAAGGGCAGGCTGCCTCAGGGCCCCAGGTCTCCGGCGAGCCCCAGGCTGGTGACATCCTCATCTGGCCCGGATATCACGTCGCTTTGGTGACGGGCCCCGGCATGATGGCTCACGCCTCGAACTACCATGGGATGGTCGTCCATGTACCGATCACTGATATGGAGCCCTACGCATATGCGGTAAGGCCAGCCTAAGAGCTTCTAGCAAGCCCGGCACAG
This sequence comes from Rubrobacteraceae bacterium, assembly GCA_035645375.1. Classification (GTDB taxonomy): domain Bacteria; phylum Actinomycetota; class Rubrobacteria; order Rubrobacterales; family Rubrobacteraceae; genus Rubrobacter_F. The sequence continues at coordinate 25,671 of DASQMR010000233.1, read as the reverse complement.
CATCAGATAGGGGAGGCCTCGATCGAGGCCTCCCCTTTACGGTGTTTGGGGACTGCGCTCCGATGATACAATTCTTATATCCTGCTGTGGCGCAGGGTGAGGCGCTCTATAGGCGTCGAATACTTCGAAGTAAGGAGCTTACAGGTGGGCATAGGGCTGTTACAGGTGGCGGGCTTTGGTTTCGTTATCGTCGCGTTCGCAGCGCTTCTGTTCGTGATCTTTTTGGTAGGGAGTGCGGTACGCATCGTCAACGAGTACGAGCGTGGCGTCATCTTCTCGTTGGGGCGGATCAAGGGGGCGAAAGGGCCGGGGCTATTCTTTCTAGTCCCCATACGCGACAAGATGATAAAGGTGGACTTGAGGACGGTCACCATGGACGTGCCGCCGCAGGACGTCATCACGCGCGACAACGTCCCGGCTCGCGTCAACGCGGTGGTCTACTTCCGAGTTATAGACCCGAACAAATCGGTCATCGAGGTCGAGAACTATGTGTTGGCGACGAGCCAAATCTCTCAGACTACCCTGCGTAGCGTGCTCGGCCAGAAGGACCTCGACGATCTTCTTACCAACCGGGAGCAGATAAACGATGAGCTTCAGACGATAATAGACGAGCAGACCGACCCCTGGGGCATAAAGGTTAGCGTCGTTGAGGTCAAAGACGTCGAGATACCGCAGCAGATGCAGCGTGCGATGGCTCGCCAGGCTGAGAGCGAGCGCGAACGGCGCGCCAAGATCATTGCCGCCGAAGGCGAATATCAAGCTTCTGAACGCCTTCGGCAGGCCGCTGACAGGCTCGAGAGTCCCACCGCCCTCCAGCTAAGGCTATTTCAGACCCTGGGCGAGATTTCCTCGGAGAACAACTCTACCGTAATCATCCCAATCCCGATGGACCTTTTTACTCCCTACCTAAGCGGCGCTCAGAACGGCACCGTTAGCGATGGTTCTTCTCAGAAGTCTCAGGAGGAGCGTCGCAGAGAAGAAGCGGAAGCCGAACGGCGCTACCAAGAGGCGGTTCAGAACCGGCCCACCGAAGAGAACTCTTCGTAAAAACATTCAAGCAAAACCTTATATCCACCGCCCCGGGTTAAACCTTTCGGCCCTTGGGTAGAGATGTGCGCGGTAGCACAGGGATGGGTAGCGCGGAGGACGCCTGTAAAGCTCTTCGCGCAGGCTCCCTGAAGGGTAAACGATATGATTAGCGAAACTATGGACAACAGTGAAAACACAGGGCTTGAGCCCCCACATCCTATAGTACTAGAGCTGCCGAGCAGCTCGGGGTACATACTGCTCGCTAGGCTAGTCGTCTCCTGCGTGGGACGCCTCGCTGGCTTCGCCCCCGAAGACGTCTACGATCTGAAGCTGGCCGTGACCGAAGCTGCGACCAACGTTATCCGGCACGCGTCGGTAGAGAAATTCCAGGTCGAATACAGGGTGCTCTCCCGGGCTGTCGAGGTCGTCGTTGTGGACAGAGGTGGCGGCTTTGACGTGAGAAGCCTGAAAAGCAGGCCCGGCGAGCAGGGAGGATTCGGTCTCACAGTGATACAAAGTCTGGTAGACGAAGTGGCTGTGGATTCGACGGCGGAGGAGGGTACACGCCTCAGGATGATCCGTCGCGCGACCTCCCCCTAAGTACTTTCCCAAATTAAACAGATCAACCCGCTTGAAATGCGCCTGTACGGGTTGCGCTGCTCGCATACAACAATATACTGTTGCCCGTAATTGGTAAGGATTACTCAGTACCGAGCAGGGAGGGTCTTGCTACAGCGGGTAAACGCGGGGAACAAGTCCCTGGCTGACTATCGTAGTATCGTCCGGCGGGATCTCTATGAGGAGTTGCGGGATCTCTCGGAGCGACTGAAAGGCGCACGGGTGTTGCACATCAACGCGACGAGCTTCGGTGGAGGCGTCGCCGAGATACTTTATACCCTGGTGCCGCTTATGCGAGATGCGGGGCTGGACTGTGAGTGGGGCGTCATGTTCGGGGCGGAGTCCTTCTTCAACGTCACCAAAGACTTTCACAATGCCCTGCAAGGCGCCCCATATGAGCTGAGTATTGAGAGCCGGGCGATCTACGAAGAGTACAACCGCCAGTCGGCGGCGGCGCTCGCCGAGGCCGGGGAAGAGTGGGATATAGTCTTCGTACACGATCCGCAGCCAGCTCTCCTCAAGCACTTCTCTGGCGGTCTCTCGGAGACGACCAAGTGGATCTGGCGCTGCCATATAGACACCTCGTCCCCCAACCAGGATGTTCTCGACTACCTCTCGCCGTACATCCAGGATTATGATGCCCAGATCTACACGATGAAGGAGTATACCCCGCCGGACGTGGATCTCCCCGGTCTCGTCGTCATACCGCCCGCCATAGATCCGCTTAGCCCCAAGAACATGGCGCTCTCTGCCGATGACGCACGCTTCATTACAAACCAGTTCGGCGTGGACGCCGAGAAGCCGTTCCTGTTGCAGGTCTCGCGCTTCGACCCATGGAAGGACCCTCTCGGCGTTATCGACGCCTATCGTATGGTTAAGGAGGAGATCCCGGAGATACAACTCGTGCTCATTGGCTCGATGGCGCACGACGATCCTGAAGGCTGGGACTACTGGTACAAGACCGTCAACTACGCGTCGGGCGATCGCGACATCTTCCTCTTCTCCAACCTGACCAACGTCGGCGCCATCGAGGTCAACGCTTTCCAGTCCGTGGCCGACGTGGTGATCCAGAAATCCATTAGGGAAGGCTTCGGGCTCGTGGTGACTGAGGCGCTGTGGAAGGCGCGCCCCATGGTCGCGGGCAGGGCCGGCGGAATCCCAATGCAGGTCGAGGGGGGAGGCGGCATCCTTGTAGATAACGTCCCCGAGACCGCCGCAGCCTGCACCAAGCTTCTCAAGGACCCAGACTTCGCCCGCCAGATGGGACGGCGCGGTAAGGAGCATGTTCGGGAACATTACCTAACGCCACGCCTCCTGCGTGACGACCTCAAGCTCTTCGCCAAACTGCTGGGCGTCTAAGGGACTACTCCGAAAAGGAGCGGGCATGGCCGAGCGAGACAACAACCCGGACACGAGGCTCGTGATCCTCTCAAACCGGGGTCCGCTCACTTTCTCCCGGGGTGACTCTGGCGAGCGGGAGCACTCCCGAGGGGCCGGCGGGCTCGTTACTGCGCTAAACGCTCTCGCCCGCCAGAGAAGCGAGGCCGTTTGGATCGCCTCTGCCCAGAGCGACGAGGACGTCCGCGCCGCTAAAGAGACCTCCGAGACCGGCGAACCCTACGAAGTCGAGGGCCTGAGAATTCTGCTCGTTGAGCACGAGACCGACGCCTACGACCTTATGTACAACCATCTCGCCAACCCCTTACTCTGGCTCGTCCAGCATGGTCTGTATGACCTGCCGTACTCCCCGGAGCTTGGTGAAGAGACCAGTAGGGCCTGGGAAGAGGGCTATCTCCGCGTCAACGAGAACTTCGCTCGCGCAGTAGCGCGCCTCCTCGAAAACTCTCCCGAAGGCGGGGAGCCTATCGTGCTCGTCCACGACTACCAGCTCTACATGGTTCCGCAGTTTCTCAGAGAGTATGTGGGAAGAGACGCCTTTGTCTCCCTTTTCGTTCACATCCCCTGGCCAGAGCCCGAGGGCTGGCGCGTACTTCCCGGATACATAAGAGAGGGTATCCTGAGAAGCCTACTTAAAGCCGATATCGTAGCTTTCCACACCAAAGGGTACGTCCGCAGCTTCGTCCGTACCGTTCGCGAGACGCTTGGGGTCGAGGTAGACGAGCAAGAGGGCGTAATAGCTTACGAGGGTCGCGAGGTGTGGGTACGCCCTTATCCGATCTCCATAGATCCGAACGAGTTCGAGGAGTTGGCCGGAAACGAAGAGGTCCTAGAGCAGGAGGAGACCGTAAAGAACCTTCCCGGCAAGCTCCTGCTCCGGGTGGATCGGATGGACCTCTCCAAGAACATCGTACGAGGCTTTCACGCCTACGACCGGATGCTGCAACGACATCCCGAGATGAAGGGAGAAGTAACCTTCCTCGCCCGCCTTCAGCCCTCTCGCGGCGACATCCCCGAGTACGCGCAGTATGCCGAGGCAATCAAAGAGACCGTTCAGGAGGTTAACCAGAAGCATGCTATAGACTCCTGGCAGCCCGTCGTGCTCTCAATGGAGGACGACTTTATGCTCTCCGTCGCCGCCTACAAGAACTACGACGTCTTGCTCGTAAACGCCGTCCGCGACGGTATGAACCTCATCGCAAAAGAAGCCGTAGTCGCCAACGAGAAGAACGGCGTTTTGATCCTCTCCGAGAACGCAGGTGCCCACGAAGAGCTAGGCGAGCATGCCCTCACCGTAAACCCCTTCGATATAGACGAGCAGGCCGAAGCTATCTATGAGGCTCTCTCCATACCCGGCGACGAACGCGCTCGTCGCGCCGAAGCGCTGAGGCAGACTATCCAAGCAAACACTATAGAGGAGTGGGCGGAGGCGCAGCTAGAGGACATAGCTGCTTACCGGGAGCGGTACGCGTAAAAGAGGAGTCAAGATACCTCTTCGGGACTTAGCACGAGCGGCACAGATAAGACTTTTGCCGTCTTCGTGAGGCTCACAGCCATCCTCGTCGGGCTGACAGATCTGATCGTGTTGGCAAGGCCGATCGATGCGGTTTCTGCATTTCGGGCAGAAGCAGTGGGATGGAACGAAGTCTCTCCGCCTGCGCTTGCCGTGGTAGTCGCCGGACTCATAACTCGAAGATAGTTCTGCGGAGGTTGAGGTCGGCAGCTCTCGCTAAGAAGTTCTCCGACCGCTATGCTAACTTGGTGCGTAGTGTGCCTCGGCGGAGCGTTGAAGGGGATACTGGCCGCCATCCTCGGTCGGTTCAGGAATACGAACTAGCCCTCGCCAGCTAGCATCCGCAACACCACTTCTACACCTTCGACGCCATCCACCACTATGTCAGCCTCGGAGATGATCTCCGGCGGCCCTTCGTCGCTCTTTACTCCGATTCGTAGCATCTCTTTTAATGCGCCTTCCTCACGCAGCTTCTCAAGCTCCCGGAAGGCATCGAGATCAGTGGTGTCGTCGCCGATGAACAGGGCTTTCTCGGGCTCGTACTCCTCGACGACCTTACGGACGGCGGTGCCTTTGTCGGCCTTGACGGGAGGACGGGCCTCCGCTACGCCGCGTCCGATAGTGACCCTGAGCCCTAGCCGCTCTCCCTGACGCTCTACGAGCTCCTTACAGCGTTCGCCGATCTCGGGCGAGACGTTCCGGTAGTGGACGGAGACGGTGATCCCCTTCTCCTCGACGAAGGCGCCTAGTGGTTCCAACTCGTCTCGCGCTCTCTGTTCCAACTCTTCGACCTTCTCCTCGTAAGGCGCTGCGTCGGGCACCACCTCGACCTCGCCGTTGCGCAGGACCTCGAACCCGTGGTTGCCGTAGTAGACGATCTCCTCCAGTCCGACGAGCCGAAACGCGTCCAGGGCCGCCCGGCCGCTGATCCCGGCCACTACCCGGTAGGTCTCGCTCAAGCGCCGCAAAAGCCTCTGTAGCTCCCCAGAGACCTCTGCTGCGTCCGGCGTCGGGACGATGGGCGCGAGCGTGCCGTCTATGTCGGTAAGTATGGCGGCCGAGCCTGGGTCCCGGGCCCAGTCTCTGAGCTGCTCCAGCGCCTTCTCGTCCATATCAGCGCCTCATCTCCTCGACTCTGAGGCGGTGTGAAGCGCGAACGTCGCTCGTTTATCACCAAGCTTTCGCAACCTGACACGATCATATTTCAGGCTTTCTCGGATCAGCTTGTATCGCTCAATCATAAACTCTTCCTGTAGGTTAGTATGCCGGTAGAGAAAGCAGGGTGATCGACCATCTTTCGCTCTCCACCTGACTGAAGCGGTGGTAACGGTAGCCTACTAAGTTCATCCCTCGCTGGCTGTCAAGAGTAGGTACCGTTGGTTCTGTCCGAGACGAGCACTACCCGCAAGTCGTTGACGTTGGTGCCAGTGGGGCCGGTGCGTATAAGAGCGCCGCCGGCATCAAGCGCATGATACGAGTCGTTCTCGTCGAGGGCCTTCGCCGGGACCACGCCGCCTTCACGGATACGGGCCGCTGTCGTACCGTCCGCCCATGCTCCAGCGGCGTCCGTCGAGCCGTCGTTGCCGTCGGTATCCAGGGCCAGGGCCGCCCATCTCTCCAAGTTCTCCAACTCCAGGGCTAAAGACAGCGTAAACTCCTGGTTGGGCCCGCCCGTGCCCTTGCCGCGCACCAGCACCGTCGCCTCTCCACCCGTAATGATGGCGCAAGGGGGGGAGAGTGGGTTGGCACTCTCCAGCACTTCCTTAACCACAGCCGCGTGTAGACCAGCTACGTCCCGGGCGTCACCGGTCAGGTAAGTGGAGAGCAGAAGCGGCTCGTAGCCTAAAGCGCGGGCCTTCTCTGCGGCGGCGGTCGCCGTAAGCCGCCCGCCGCCAACCACGAGGTTCGTGAGCTTCTCGAACGCCTCATTGCCGGGCTTTGGTGTCTCGCGCCTCTCGGCGAGGTATTCGGAGACGCTCTCGGGTGCTTCTATAGCGTAGCGGTCTAATATCCTTGAGACATCTTCGAGCGTAGTTGGGTCTGGGACCGTGAGGCCACTCCCGATAGACGAAGGCTCATCACCGACCACGTCAGAGAGCAGGAGCGCGACTATTCGCGCCGGCGCGGCTCGCTGGACAAGACTGCCGCCTTTGAGGGATGAGACGTGCTTGCGAACGGCGTTGATCTCCCCGATAGCCGCCCCGCTCTTTAGCAGCGCCCCGTTGAGCGCCTTGAGATCTTGAAGCGAGATACTGTCCGCCACGTCCCCCAGAAGCGCTGATGCGCCGCCGGAGACCAGCACCAGCAGGAGATCTCCCTCCTCTAGCCCGTCCAAAAGCTGCTCTGTCATTCGAGCCGCCCGGACGCTCCCCTCGTTGGGCTCCGGGTGTCCTCCTAGTATGGTCTCGAAGGGCGGCGACGGCTCCTCGTGCCCAGCTTTCGTTACGCACAACCCTCCGTCAAGCGAGTCGCCCAAGATTTCTCCAGCAGCACGGGCCATCGCCCCGGAAGCCTTGCCTATGGCTAGTGCGAAGATGCGTTTCGGCTCGAAAGACTCTTCTCCGATCGCTACACGCCTATCCCCGGCGCTCCTCAGAACCCGGCGTACTGTTTCGCCGGGCTCTGCCGCCGCCAGCGCCGCCTCCTGTATCTTCTGCAAATCCTTGTTCATGTCAACATAATAAACGCTAGGAACACCAGAAGTATGGGCGAGGCTTTGCCGACACAGAAAATGCGGGCCCCAAAGGGATCCGCTAGAGCTGCGGTTAATCCCGTTTCGTCCTTGTTAGATACTACAGCGAACCCGACCATGATAGTAGTGACTAGGCACAGAAGCACTCTCCACCAGCTTGGGCGTGTTCGCTTTACCTTCGACGCTTGGTGCGGTTCCTAATATCCTCGACGTCCAACTCCCCATCAAGAAACTTACCGATGAAGTAGCAGATGACGCCGACGAGTACGACGAGTATAGTCTCGTCGAAGCCGATCAGACCTATCGAGAATGCTACGAGAGCCCCGATCAGGGCCCCCCACTGCTTGTAGGTCCAGGTAGCCATTTTCCTCCCTTATCCTTGAGGCGCAGTTCCCTGCACCGTGACTTCGACGTTTTTTACGGGCACTTGCTGCTCTTCGAGTACCCTCCGGATATTGTTGCGGCTGTTGGTGCTGATCTCGGTAAAGTTCTGCGAGGCTGGCACGCGTATATCGCAGCCCACCTCGTAACGATTCTTATCGGAGGCGAGACGACAGGTGGGGGAGGCAGCCCCGCTCTCCCGGGCGGCGCCTTCCGCGAGATGACGGACCGCGGTCGCCGTAATAGCTGTCTCCCGCCCAGGCTCCTCTTCTAACAACGCGCGCCGCGAGAGTCGACGCCCGAAGGTCAGCTCTCGCAGAAGCAGATACCCGGCAAGCAACGTCAACAGCGCCACGACGAGGCCGACGATCAGCTTGACCGTAAGGTCCGTGAAGTCAGAGACGGAGATCCTGCCTAAAGCATCGAGCCCGCTACGATAGTTGGTGTAAGAGTTGATCTGGTCCGCCGAGAAGACGCCGAGCCCTATCAAGAGCAGGAATATCGGCACAGCGATCAGCAATAAGGCCAGGACTAGCATGACCAGGCGGTTGAAACCGTTCATTTCACCCTCGTCTTTGTCTGGCGCGGGTCAGACTCGCGGACCTGCACGCTGAGATTGCCGATAGGTATGCCGACCCGATCCAGGCGCTGCTGTACCCGATCCTGGACATCTGCCTGGACGCTTTGAGCATTCTCCCCAGGACGGACGCTAGCAGTTACATTTACTCTGGCCCCCGTTCTCCTCTGAGCCTTGACCTTCACGTTGGACTGGAGAACTTCGTGGCTCCCCTCGACGGCGCTGTTCACTTCGTCCTCCACAGCCCTTCTCGTCACGTAAGTACCCTGGTGCATGCGAACTTGGCGGGGGGAGGGAGGCTTGAATTCCAGGATCAACAATACCAGCCCAAGCAGCGCAACGAGGGCCAGCACCACGATATCCAGGACGTCCAAACTGCGGCTCTCAGCCCTCTGCACAAAGTTGTTTGCGCCGTCATAGAGGCCGTTCAGCCCTAGCGTACGCGACAAGTCCTCCAGGTGATAATCTGAAACATCGAAGAGGTAGAACAACACGGTGACGCCAAGAGCCACTATACCCGCGAGAAGCAGGACGACTACTATCCTGTTAAAGATTCTCATCGCGGACCACCTCTATGTCCTCGACCACCACCATCGCCGGGCGACCGCCTACCTTCGATGCCACACGCTCCCGGACCCGTTCGGCGAGCGCTTGAAGCGGCTCGGGCGGAGGGTAGTTGGCTACTATGTGTACTCGCACTTCATCGTGACTTATCACTACCCCGGTCACCTTCTCGCCTGCGCCATAGGTTGCGGCCTCGGCCCAGCGTCCGGTACCCAGAGAGGCTACCCCTTCTGTAGCGAGGGCCGCATCTTGTACCGCCCTCGCCATTTGTAGGTCGTCTGCCAAGGCGAACCTCGTCTATCTCTCGGTTACGTTCTCTACCGGACCCTCTGCTCTTGCTCGGACTGGCGCTGCTGTTGCTGCTGCTCGATCTCGCGCTGGCGCTGCTGTTGCTGCTCCTGTTCCGGGAAGAACACGTCGTTGACCGAGATATTTACCTCGGTGACCCTCAAACCGACAAGGCTCTCTACACGGTTGATGATGTTCCTCCGCACAGCCTCGGCGACCTGGGGAATGGACTTACCGTAGGCGACCGTAAGCGTAGCGTCTACAGCGGTCTCTACCTCGCCGACCTCAACCGAAACCCCGCGTGCCTCGCTCTGACCTCCGCCGCCGATACCGGGGACGTTGCTCAAGATACCGCCGATAGCCTGGCTAGTACCGCCGCCCATCCGCACGCCGTCCACCTCTTGCGCAGCTATGCCGGCGATCTTAGAGACGACGCCGTCTTCGATCTTGGTGCCGCCGCGCTCTGTCTGGAGCGGACTGTCCTGCTGCTGACTCCTCTGCTCGCTCATGTTTTCTCCTTGCTTCCTTCCGTTACAAAAATTTGTCTAGTCTCATCGGTTGCAGCCGACGAGACGCCCGCAACCCTATGCCGACCGGCGTGTGATCGCTCTGTATAAAACCAGGAGGATAACGGAGCCTAAAGTGGCCACCAGTATGGAGCCGAGAAGCCCCGTCGAGTCAGGGTTCGCTATCCCCAGGAGGTTGTAAACTACGACCCATCCAACGAAAGAGCCGGCGATACCTATTACGATAGTCAACAGGATCCCCCCCGGGTCCGGTCCCGGCATGGCTATCTTCGCTAACGCGCCGGCGATGAGCCCTACTACGATCAGAACTACTACGGCTGAGACGTCCACAGCTTTCTCACCTCCCCCCTCTCAAACCACCGTGCTTTATGCTACCGGGCCACAGCAATATAGCGTAAAGCCGTGCTACACGCTATTTCCTCCGCGCTCTTACCCCACCCTTATTCTGTGTAAACGCGCTTGCAGGATGCGTAGGGCTCAAGAGAAGAGCCTCTGCAAAGCAGGCGTGATGAAGGTCAAGGCGAAGAGGATCGCGGCGCCATAGAGCAGGGGATGAACCTCACCTGGCTTGCCCCGAGCAAGCTTTATAAGCACGTAGGAGATAAAGCCGAAGCCGATCCCATAGGAAATATTGAACGTTAGCGGTAGGGTCAGGATAGTCAGGAAGGCGGGTATTGCCTCGTCCGTATCCCCCCAGGGGATAAAGCGCACCGCCGTCATCATCAGGAATCCGACAACGATAAGGGCCGGCGCGGTAACGGGGGAGACCATGATGTCCGGCGTCCCTTCGGGACCGGGTATCGGAACGGAGCGGCCTATCACCTCTATGATAGGCGCGAAAGGCAGCGCGAGCAGGAATAGGAGGCCAACCACCACGCTAGTCAGCCCCGTCCGGCCGCCCTCGGCCACCCCCGAACCGCTCTCGATGTAGCTTGTGACTGAGCTGGCGCCGGCAGCCCCGCCTCCGACTGCCGCCAGGGAGTCTACGAGCAGCACCTTCTTGGCGTCCGGTAACCGACCCTCTTCATCAAGGAGCTTAGCCTCCTGTCCGACCGCGATCACGGTCCCCATCGTGTCGAAGAAGTCTGTCATAAACAGGGCGAATATGATCGGCACTAGCGAGAGCCTCAACGCATCCGGTAGCGCCAACACGCCGCCGCCTATCGTCGAGGTGTCGAAATTAAAGGAGGCGATCGATTCCGGGAGCGGTACCAGACCAAAGATGATCCCGGCTAGGCCGGTAAGGAGGATGCCTATAATGATACCGCCTCTGATCCCCCGAGCCACGAGTGCGAGGGTTAGGGCGAGCCCGAAGGCAGCGAGCAGTACGGGACCTTGCGTGAAGTCCCCGAGCTTCACGTAGGTAACAGGGTCAGGTACCACGATGCCGCCGTTTTTAAGGCCTATAAACGCTATGAACAGCCCGATCCCGACCGCGATCGCGAACTTCAGGGAGAGCGGAATGGCGTTGAGAACGGCTTCGCGCAGGTTGCTGAGCACCAGGATTGTTATGAGCAGGCCCTCAAGGATTACAACCGCCATCGCCGTCTGCCAGGGGAGGCCGAGGCCCAGGATAAGCGTAAAGGCCACAATCGCGTTCAGGCCGAGTCCCGAGGCGAGCGCGACCGGGTAGTTCGCGAAGATGCCCATGGCGATGCTCGCCACAGCTGCCGCGACGCATGTGGCGAAGAACACGCCTGAAACCGGTAGGCCGGTTCCCTCGGTACCGAGGATAGCGGGGTTGACGAAGATTATGTAGGCCATGGTCATGAAGGTCGTAAGCCCGGCGACCACTTCCGTCCGGAAGTTCGTGCCCCGCTCGGAGAACCTGAAAAATCCGCCCAATATCTTCTCCCCTTGGAGATCTCTCTGTTGCCTTAAGGCAATATAGCCAGCTAGCGACAGGGTGTCTAGCGCAGATGTTGGCTAGTTTTGAGTTCGGCAGCTGATCACGAAGAACTATTGTAGCCAACGTGCGCGTTGGCATGGGAGATACGCGGCAAAGGGTATGTTGCCACTGTTCAATACTGGCGATATGCGTCCGTGTTCAGAGAGACCGGATGTTACGGGTCAAGACTGACTACTAGAGGCTATAGACCGAGGAAGGGTTTGTTCTTCTTCCAAAGGAGCCAGGCTATAGAGAGGAGCCAGAGCCCGATAATGGCCGAGTAGGCCGGGAAGATCTGACGGTAATACTCAGGAGTGTCGCCGGTCTCTACAACCGGGATGGATTCATCCTGGGGGAGACCGGCAATCGCCAGACCGCTCTGGGTAGTGTCATGAAAGATCACGGTGCCTACGGTTGCTAGCTTACCGCGCCAGGCTCGTTCACCGGTGTCTGAGGTATCCGGGCCGGTTTGGGCGGTCTGTATTAATAGGTTGTCTCCGGTCTCTTCGAGTGCGAAGTAGAAATAGGCAGCGCTGTAACGCTGAGAGACGCCTATCTGAGGCTCTTCGGGGCTGGGGCCGAAATCTGCACTACCGACGACCTCTACGTAGTCACCGAGCTGTACGCCTGCGGGCAGTTCACCGTTGTTGATCTGCTCTACGCTAAGAACTGTCGGCTCCCCCTTCAACCCGTAGGAGAAGTTTGCGGCGGTGGTAGTGGCGCCGAAGGTGAAGACCATGACCATGAAAAGTCGGGCGAGAAGCCAGGAGTTGCGTCGAATCCAAGAACCAAGCCCCGGCTCTTCGTATTGGTCATAGCCCTCCGGCTCATGGCCTAAGATGCGTCGCTGATCACGGGTATCCATCACTGATAGTTTAAACGAAGGTGGCGAGCGATATAGGGATGATTTCACAGTGGGGATCCTGATATGTATAAAGAATGTGAACGCGATACCGACGAAGCGTAGGTGAGACTGGTGCGCCGGGAAGTAAAACGCTATGCTGGTGCAGGGCTCTGGTAGACTGCCGGGTCGAGGGAAGAGGTTCTCCACAGAGATAAGGTGAGGGGACGGTTTTGGAGAAAGAGCGGGAGGTTTCGGGAGCGGGTTCCGAAGAGCGCGCATCCGAATACACCATAGTAGGGGTTGTAAGCGACAGCGCCGAGTTAAATCGGTCGGTCAGGGAGTTGCGGGACCTTGGCGTTAGTAAGGACGACCTTACGGTTATCCTTAAGCGTGAGGACCCCGACGAGCCCGAGCCATTCCCGGAGGGGACGCGCTACATCGTGATCCCCGACGACAAGCGAGGCCTCGAGGTGCCGCTTGGCTTCGCCCTGGCCTTCGTGCTCCTGGGGATATTCTTCGTTATCGTCGTACCATCAATAGGCTTACCGACGTTCCTGGTGTTTATCTCGCTGGCCGCGATTCTTCTGGCCGGTTCGTTCTCGAGGGTCGGGGCCCAGCCGATACTCACCGACATGGAGGCGCCCAGGGCGGAGGCCGGCCAGTGGAACGATGAGTTTGAGATGGGCAAGGTCCTGATCTTCGCTGTGACCAGAGAGCGGCGCCTTATACGGCCGATGCGGGAGATCCTGCAAGCCAACGATGCCGACTATTACATACTGGAGGGACGGTTGGAGCCTCGAGCGGTGGCCCAAGCCGTTCTACATCGAGCGGGTCCGAACGAGCACGGGGGTTCCGTGATGGACGCCCAAGACACCTAGAAGGAGTTCTATAGTGAGCTTGGTTATCACTTGGGCGGACGTATATTATCTCTTGGTTCAGGTAGACCTCTCGGGATTCAAGTTTCCCGGCGGAATACGAGGCTTTACCGGCGTAACGATGCTCACGCACATGTTCTTCGCGGAGCTTTTCGTGGGGTTTGCAATCGCGGCTCCCGTCTTGCAGGCATGGGGAGCGCGAACCGGTAGCCCCCGAATGGACCGTCTCGCTCATTCCATGGCGCGTTTCAACGTCCTCACCTTCTCGACCGGCGCCACGTTCGCGGTCCTGTTCGTGGTCTTGCTCGTAGGCTTCTATCCGAGGCTTACGACCGCGCTGTTCACCCAGTTCTTCTACATCATCATGATCGCGATGGCCTCAATGATGCTCGCGCTCTGGGGGATGTACTCCTATTACTATAAGTGGGACCGTTACAGCGTCTTAAACAAACGTAGGCACGCGCTCTTGGGATTCACTATGGGAGCGTTTATCTGGGTGTGGATGGTCCTTATGACCGGTATAGACACGTACATGACCACGGGCGGCGGGCCCAACGCTGAATTGATGACTGAAGGGACTGTGACCTCCTTCGGGGCGTCCCTGACCGGTATGTTCAACCCCATGTTCGTCGAGATGATCGTGCACCGCACGTTCGCCAACCTTTCCTGGCCGGCCTTCGCCCTCGCCGCGTGGGCAGCCTTCCATTACATCAGAGCAAAGTCCGAGTCCGATAAGGCCTTCTACGACTGGGCCACCTCCGTGGGGCTCACCTGGGGGGTAGGGTTTTTGCTCTTGCAGCCCATCGGGGGGTTCCTGATCGCCTACTCGATGAAGTCGGCCGGCGGCTACGATAGGCTCATGGGGACGGGGTCCGGCAGCACCTTCACCTCGAATTTGCTCTACATCAACCTGGCGATGGTCGTCGGGCTCTTCGTGCTCTCGAGCATCGCGATGTATATAGGGGCGGGGAGGCACCCGGAGCGCGCGGGACGGCGTCCTATACAGCTCTTCGGGCTCATAGCGGCGCTTGCGGGTGTGTACTCAATCTCGCCGCTCGCGAACTTCCCGTTCTTCTACATGCGTTACATCATGATCCTGGTTATGGTCCTGGCGACGGCGGGGGCGTTCTACTACTACGTGCGAGGTCGGATGAGCTTTAGGTACGGCAGCCCGGGCGCGAGTTACAGGGTGGTGCTGCTGGCGCTCGGCGCTTTGGCGGCGACGACTGCTCTCAGCATGGGTTGGATGAAGTCGAACTCAAGGGTGCCAGAAACGATATATAATGAACCGCAGTTCACGGTGGAGAACGAGACCCCGCCGAACGGCTTCGGAGGGTAGCCCAGAGCAACGTTAGAAGGGATTAGAGAGGTTGGCAGAGCTACAAAAAGATCCCATGACCCGCAAAGACTTTCTGGGTTTCGGGATCCTGGGGGCGATAACCGGGGCGATCCTGACCATCCCTCCGGCGGCGTTCGTCCTCGGGCCGATCATCGACACGGATGTTCTTGGAGAGTCGGATGTTCCGAACGGACCCGACGACTGGTTCGAGGTCGGGTCGATAACTGACCTGAAGGAGGAGCCGGTAGCCTTCCGGGTGGACTTTCCGGTTAATCAGACCTACGGGGATAGGGCGATCCAGGAGGAGAGCGGCCTCTCCACCGAAGAGTTCGTGGTGGAGAGCGCCGTTTGGGTCTCGTGGAGCACAGAGATTCTCTCCGACGGTTCCTATGGAGAGAGCCGGCGTCCCGCCTTTCTTGATAACTACAACGGAGAGACGCTCTCGGAGGATCAGATTCAGGAGGTTCAAGGCTCCCTCAACGTTCTCAGTAGCTCCTGCGCGCACCTAGGCTGTCCGGTTCGTTGGATCACGAAGGAGGGCGAGGGAGAGTTCCTTTGTCCGTGCCACGGCGGGATCTACAATATAAACGGCGAGTATGTCGGCGGGCCGCCGCCGAGAGGGATGTACGCCTATACCTCTGAGGTTAGGGAGGACGGCAAGATCTACGTCAGGCACGAGTTCGATTCCGGGGGCGATCTAGGCCCCCAAGAGCCCTACGTCATTTAGAGAGGGGGTTGGAGTGATAAGCAGGCTTAGGTCCCAGGCGACAGATACTGGCAAGCTCATCGTCGACTGGCTGGAGCACCGCGCTGGCATCGTCACGATAACGGAGCATTTTCTCTACGAGCCCGTACCGAAGAGGGGCGCGTGGATCTACACGCTGGGGAGCGCGACGCTCTTCACCATAGTGCTGCAGTTTCTTACCGGGATACTTCTGCTCTTCTACTACGTGCCGACCACTGACCACGCATGGGACTCGGTCAACTACATCATGACCGAGGCCTACTTCGGGCAGATGATCCGGGGCATTCACTACTGGTCGGCTAACTTCCTGCTGGTGGTTATCGGGCTACACATGGCCCAGGTGTTCTTCTCGGGCGGCTACAAGGCGCCGCGTGAGCTGAACTGGGTTGTAGGGGTTGTGCTACTCCTTCTTACGATCGTGCTGGCGTTCACCGGGTACCTGCTCAGGTGGGACCAAGACGGGTTCTGGGCGAGCGTCGTGGGGATGAAGATCGGCTCTTACACACCGTTTGTCGGCGGGCCGACGATAAACTTTCTGCTGGGCGGCGACGTAACCGGTCCAGCAACGCTCTCCCGCTTCTTCGCGCTACACGTGTGGCTCTTGCCGGCGGCGCTCGCGCCGTTTATCGGTATACATCTCTACCTCCTCAGGAGGCATGGGGTTTTTGGCAGCGAGTTCGAGTATTCTGACCGACTGGCGAAGCTGCACGAGCGGCAGCGCCTTGAGTCCTATGAGGAGTACGAGTCGGACGAAGGCGAGCCGTATACGGGACGTCGGGATCGTGCGGATCGGAACGGAGACGAGGAGTAAGAGCGTTTACCCTCATGATAGTAGCTTACTGTTATGCTGCGGACACCAAGCTTAGTTAGAAGAGAGGTGTAGCGATGTACGCACCGGCAACCGGCAAAGGCAAGTCGGGCCAGGAAGAGATCATTACCGAAGAGAACGTCTTCGAACGTCCAGACGAGACTATAGCTTTCTTCCCGAAGCAGGTTCTCTACGATCTGTTCGTCTCGACTTTGATCCTGATCGCCTGCGTGATACTCTCCTATGCAGCGCCTGCGCCTCTTACGGAGCCCGCCGACCCGGCGACGATCACCTACGTGCCGCGCCCGGAATGGTTCTTCTTCTTCTACGAGCAGATGCTGATGTTCTTCCCCGGTTACGCGCTTATAGGCTTCGGGGCGGTGGTGATACCGACCATCTTCATCGTGTTGCTCTTTGCTTTGCCGTGGCTGGATAGGGGGCCGCACTACAGTGCCTTGAAGCGACCGTTCGTGGCGGTGATCGGGCTGTTGGTGGTAGTGACAGTGGTGCTGAACATGCTCTTGGCTGTCAGCCGGATCATCAACTTCCCCGGCGGGGAGTAGGGGGTAAGCAGTGCCGATAGGTGATCTCGACGTACCAATAATCGGCAAGAACGTCGTAATAGCCGTTCTTGTCCAGTCTCACATACTCTTCGCGGCGTTCATCATCGGCGCGGTCCTAATAGCCGCAACCAGTGAGTATCTCGGTTTGGTCACGAAGCAGCCTCGCTACGAACGCTTCGCCAGGAACCTGGCCCGGTTTGTGGTGTTGCTCTTCGCATCCGGGGCGGCTCTGGCTATCACTTTCGTGCTCGCCCTGATAACGCTCTTTCCGGTGTTCTTCTCTTACTTGCAGAACATCTTCTTCTGGGTGTTCCTGGTCGAGGCGTTTATGTTTCTGGGCCAGATCATTATCGTCTACGCCTGGTATAACGTCTGGGACAAGCTTGCCTACCGCAAGGTAG
This sequence comes from Rubrobacteraceae bacterium, assembly GCA_035645375.1. Lineage (GTDB taxonomy): Bacteria > Actinomycetota > Rubrobacteria > Rubrobacterales > Rubrobacteraceae > Rubrobacter_F. Next base: position 8,621 of record DASQMR010000233.1, on the reverse strand, counting down.
TGCACGTGACGTTCGGCATGATCGCAGGCTTTTTCGGGCTTATGGCGATGACCATGATCGACGCGGTCGCTTCTTATATGCTCACCCCGGCGGAGGCGCCGGCTACCGACGTTGCCAGGACGTTTCTCAACCAGACGATGGTGCCGCTCAACATGCACCGCTTTGTAGGGAACTTCTCGTATGCGGGGTTCCTGATCGCCGGGTGGGGCGCGTGGCGTTACCTTAGAAGCACCCGGGAGGAGGACCGGGAGTATTACGATTGGATGGGCCACTGGGGCCTGATATGGGGTTTTGGGTTCTTGATCCTTCAGCCGGTGATCGGTTACGGGTACCTCAAGGGCATTCGTGAGAGTTCCCCTGAGGCGTTCGACACCATCATGCTTGGCGATAAGGCGTGGGTCTTTCTACTGCTCGTTACGGAGATCGCGTTCATGAGCATCGCCGCGACCGCGTACTTCGTTCACAAGTTGAGGTTCGCCCAGAAGCCGATGCCGATGCTGCGCAAGCTGGCGGTAGGCTCCTTAGGCTTCACGGCGCTGTTTACGATCCTGAACATCATACCGGCCGACGCGAGCATAATCCCCGGCGTTATCGACTTCGCTGGCGGCGAGGAGACGAAGATACCCTTGGGGCAGATGTACCCGTGGAAGTACATAGGTCTGATCGGACTGATGCTGGTGGGGTTCTTCGTGGTGGCGTTGTACCTGAGAGCTGCGGCTAACGGCTTCCATTGGGGAAGGGCGAGCAGGTGGAGCCAGTACGCGCTTATAGGCTGTGCCCTGGCCGTGGTAACGACGATGATGACGATGGGTTACACGCGCGAGACGGCGAGAAGGGTGGACAACGCCCCCGGGTACCTGATCTATAACTGCATCACTATGGAGCAGGAGCTTACGCCCGCCGAACAATGTCCCGCCGGTGACACTATAGGAGACGCGCCGTGATGTTGGACCTGCTAAACCCCGTGGTGGCAATGCTGCAGGTAGAAGCTCTGGATCTCGCGACGGTGCTGCTACAGAAATCCGGTGAGGAAGCGCAGCAAGGTAACGTCCCTGGAGGGCCAGGCTGGGCGCCATGGCGTCTTATTGCCGGGGCCTTGTTAATTATCACAATCGTCTCGGGAGCGTACCTGTTTACGTACTGGATCAGTAAGGACGAGTAGAAGGTAAAGCTGTTAGCAAAAGACCAGGAGTTGTTTAGAGGAGGTGCTCACCAGGCGCCTCCTCTTCTCTTGCAAAGAGAGCGGTCGGATGTGGAGAAAATCAGAGTTGCTGGAGGCTTTACGATAAGTAGATCGCGAAGGCTGACACTGCCTTCGAACAGCTTGAAATGGTCGATCCTACTTAGTAGATGGTGCTGAAGACGCGGGTATGCAGTGTAGAGAGCGTACAAGACCAGTAGGATGGCGCTTTGGGGTAGAATGGCGGGAGAAAGAGGAGGAGATGCAGTTTGTCGGATATACCCCTTTTCCCGCTTAACGTAGTGCTGATGCCGGGATCCCCCCTGCCGTTGCATATCTTTGAAGAGCGTTACAAGCAGATGGTGAACGAGTGTCTGGAGTCGGGGGCGGAGTTTGGGATGGTCTTGGCTGACGAATCCGGGACGCGAAGCGTGGGATGTACGGCTACGATCGTCGAACTCGTCGAGCGTTACGAGGATGGGCGGCTCGTGATTCTAGTGGAGGGCTCCCGTCGCTTTAAGCTAAACGAGATCATGACCGGCAAGCCATACTACGTCGGAGACGTAGAGTACATCGAGGAGGGGCCGGAGGAGGACGTAGGCTCTCTAGCCGAGGAGTGCGTGGCGCTCCTCGAGCGTGTGGTAGCGGCGGCCACCGAGGGATCGGTGGATATAGAGATAGAGACGCCCTACCGCAACCTCTCGTTCACTATAGCCGGACGTATAGAGTTCGACCTCGACACGCGCCAGCAGATCCTCGAACTTACTACCGAGCGAGAACGCCTGGTGAAGGTGAGAGAGCTTCTAACAGAAGTTGCAGAGAGGCTCGAACGTGAACAACAGGCTCGCGAGAAGGCGCAGAGAAACGGACACCTGCGCGGCGACTGGAACCCAAAGTCGACAGAGGGCTCATGAGCAGCGTAGCTCATTCGCAAGGTATATTCGTGGAGCCGCCGAGTACGAGAGAGCTTACTCTCCCGGAATAAACTCTCTCAAGCGCCTGACGTTGTGGCTGTCGACCTTATAGACGAGCGGATCAGCGGCGAGGCTGTCTTCGCTGGCGGCGGCCTTTATACGCTCGACCAGGTTCTCCTCGACCAGCCATGCGGTCGAAGGGAGGACGACTGCCAGGAGCCTCAGGCGAGGGCCGCCCTCAGGGGTCTCGTCGCGGTCTATGAGACGTGGTGGGATCAGATACAGATCGTGGCCCTCTTGTATCTCTTCGAGAACGCGCTTAGCAGCCTCCTCGTCCTTTAGCTGTACCTCGATAGTGAACCGTTGCTGGCCGGAGACGTAGTTTGTGACGCCGATGAGGGAGCCGTTCGGGATGTAGATCACCTCGCCGGAGAGCGACCGGATCGTGGTGGTCCGCAGCCCGAACTCCTCTACCATCCCTGAGGCTTTAGTCGGTTCGACGGATATGAAGTCACCGACGCTGTACTGATTCTCGAAGAGGATAAAGAACCCCGAGATGATGTCGCGCAGAAAGCTCTGCGCCCCGAACCCTACGACGGCGGCGATTATCGAGACACCGGCGGCGGCTGGTATTACGGTACCGACAAAGATACTGAAGATGAAGAGAGCGACGATGGAGAAGACCACGTATCGCAAGGTATTGCGGATGAGTGTAACGGCGGTGTCCTGACGTTTTATACGAGCGAGCGCCGCGGCGTCAAGAGACGCCTCGTTGTCCGGCCTGCTCCAATGGAGTATGCGCGGTAGCAGGTGAATAGTGACGCGATAGAAGATTATAGATAGGGAGATTACGATCACCGTGGCTATGATGTTCGCGAAGAACTGCGGGCTGTTCAGGTAAGAGATAGTCCCGTCGAAGAGCTCTTTGACTCCCGCTAACCGATCACCGGTCTCGTCGAGAGTACTGCCCACCTGTTCCTGTATAACGGGAGTAGTCTCCTCGCTGGTTCTCTCCCCGTCGGTGCTTTCGCTCTGTAGGAGCGCGGCCAGGAGCGGCATCATGCCCATACTACGAACTCATCTAGGAGCCTGACTCATGACGCTCGAGGGCGAGCTGTATGAGCCGGTCTAGGAGCTGCTCGTAGGGGAGACCGCTAGCGGCCCAGAGCTTAGGGTAGACGCTCGTTGAGGTGAATCCAGGGATGGTGTTTATCTCGTTGAGGATCAACCTGCCGCTCTCTTGCTCTAAGAAGAAGTCGACCCGGGCCATGCCGGCGGCGTCTACGGCGGCATAGGCGGCACGGGCTACGCGCTGAATCTCCATCGCTGTACCACCTGGTATCTGAGCGGGAGCGTGTAACTCCATGCCACCCTCGACGTACTTGGCTTCGTAATCGTAGAACTCGCGTCCGGGAACTACTATCTCGCCCGGCACCGAGACGTTCGGCTCCTCGTTGCCTAGCACTGAGACCTCTATCTCGCGCGCGTCTACCCCCTGCTCTACTATAACGCGCCGGTCGAAGGCGACCGCCTCGTCAAGGGCGTCTACTAGCTCTCCAGAACTTATAGCTTTGTTTATGCCGACGCTGGAGCCGAGGTTGGAGGGTTTTACGAAGCAGGGGTAGCCCAGAGAGCTTTGTATCTCCCTGACCCACTTGTTTCTGTCTTCTTGCCACTCTCTGCGGGTGAGGCCGAGCCACCCGACCTGCGGTAGCCCGTGGTAGGCGAAGACTTTTTTCATGGTCACCTTGTCCATACTGGCGGCGCTGGCGAGAACGCCGGAACCGACGTAGGGGACGCCGGCGAGCTCCAAAACCCCCTGAACCGTACCATCTTCGCCATACGGGCCGTGCAAAACGGGGAAGAAAACGTCCGCGGCGCCCAAGAGCTCCGCAGGCAGCTTCTCCGAGGCAGAGACCGGTTTCACGGTTTCGGGGGAGGTTGCACGCTCCTCGACACGGGACGCTAGCTCGCCCATGGGATCGCCCGAGGAGATCCAGGCTCCCTCCTTGGTTATGCCCACCGGAACTATCTCGTAGCGCCCGCTCTCGCGCAGGGCGCCTATTATGGCGTGGGCTGATGCCAGGGAGACTTCGTGCTCCCCGCTCCGCCCGCCAAAGATGACCATAACCTTGAGCAACTTGCGATTACCTTCCTCTTATGACCCGCTTATCCTAGCAGAGGGCGGAGGCGGGATTCTCTAGGCATGGTCTCTCGTAGGTAACCTCAACAGACTGGCCTTGTCCGGATCGCCGAGGCGACGGGGTCTATGCGCTCGCCGGGGTTCAGGCCGGGTTCCTCCGCGCCGCGTGCTAAGTTCCCTCTGTTTACGCTCGCGGCGAAAGGCTTCTACTTCATCTTCTTACGCACGCTCTTCGCCTCGAGGCCGTGGAGCCCCTCCGGCCGTAAGAGCGCGCAGCCCCGGGTAGTCTAGCGGCGCGACGCCTGTACACTTTATGATATTGAGCTACAAGAAGAGCCACAAGAACAGCGGGCTTCATGCTGCCTATTCTTCCTCTGCCAGCTCCCTCGCCCGGAGGAGCACCGCGTCGAGCATCGGTGGGGTGAGCACGCCGGTGAAGGTGTTCTGCTGTGAGGGGTGATAGCAGCCTAGGAGGGTGAGGCCGGAGGATGTAGCGCGCTCCGCGCCGTGAGCGAACTTTGGTTTCGGAGCTACTTTATGGAGGCGCAGGGCGGCATCCCAGGCGAAGGCGCCGAGGCAGACGACCACCCGTGCGGCGGGGAGCAGAGCTAGCTCGCGGTCGGCATAGGGGAGGCACTGATCCCGTTCGACGGGGGTTGGTTTGTTCCGCGGCGGAGCACAACGAACAGCGGCAGAGACCCAAAGCTTCCGGAGGCGCAGGCCGTCGTCCCTGCTGCGCGAGGTCAGTTGGTTGGCGTACCCGGTACGGTGAAGGGCGGCGAACAGGAAGTCACCTGAGCGGTCGCCGGTAAAGAAACGGCCGGTACGGTTCGCCCCGTGGGCGGCGGGGGCGAGACCCAGGACCACGACCTTCGCCTCCGGGTCTCCGAAGCCGGGTATGGGGCGGCCCCAGTACTCCTCGTTCGCGTATGCCGCCTTTTTCTCGCGGGCGACCCTCTCGCGCCATTCGACGAGGCGCGGGCAACGGCGGCACGCAACGATCTCCGCTTCGAGCGCCGCAAGACGCGCTCCGGCGAGACGGTCTCTCTGGCGGGCGGGCTCGTTCAGGCGCCGTAGCGGTTTAGCTTGAGGGCGTGGCCCATAAGGAGGCCCATGATCTCCTCCGCCGTGAAGGCCCCTAGAGAGCCGCCGGCACAGGCCCGCTCCCCGAAGCTCGACGCTGTCGGGAGCGTGTACTCTGAGGAGAGGAGGAACGGCACCCCGTGCCAGGAGTGGCTCTTCATCTTCGCGGGCGTGGCGTGATCCCCTGTAACGGCGAGAGCCGCGGGGCCGAGGTCGAGCAGACCCGGTAGCAGGGCGTCCACTTCTTCTATAACGGCGGACTTCCGCTCCGCGTCGCCGTCTTCTCCCGCTGCGTCGGTCCCCTTCACGTGGATAAAGAAGAAATCGTAAGAGTCCCAGTTCTCTTTTAGCGTCTCGAACTCGCCGGCGACGCCCTCGCCTTCTTTAAGGACCTGCATGCCGGCGAGGCGAGCCAGTCCCTTGTACATGGGGTAGCCCGCGATCGCGGCGGCGCGCAGCTTGTAGACCTCGTCGAACCTCGGGAGCGCAGGATGCATCCCGAACCCGCGCAACAGGACGGTGTTAGCCGGGTGACTATCCGCTAGAACCCGGTCAGCCTCTTTAATGAAGGCGTTAGCGAGCTTGGCACTCTCCTGGGCCGCATTGTCGCCGGTCGTAGGCTCGACGGGGAGCGGTTCGAGACCCGTCCTCTGCGGGTCGGAGTCCGAGAGGTCGCCGGAGAGGCCGTCGGCGTGGAAGACGGCGACGGCCCGATGTTCCTTCTCGTGTACTACAGAGACCTTCGCGCCGTCGAGCTTTACTTGCTCGTTTACGAGGTCCACGAGCTTCGCGGCATCAGAGGAGGCGATTCGACCGGCCCTACGGTCGGAGATTCTGCCGGATCCATCTTTGGTGGCGAAGTTGATCCTGGCCGCAAGGTCGTTCTCGCCCAGTTCAAAGCTTACCCCCAGGGCGCTCAAGACGCCGCGGCCGACCCGATACTCCAAAGGGTCATAGCCAAAGAGGGCCAGGTGACCGGGCCCACTGCCGGGGCTTACGCCGGCGGCGACGGGTCTGCTCAAGCCCAGGTCGCTCTTCGCGGCCAGAGAGTCGAGGTTCAGGCTGTTCGCAGCTTCTAGTTCGGTCTCGTCTCTCTCGTTCGGGAGGCCGCCGAGACCGTCGAGGACAAGCAACACTATCTTCGAATCTGTCGAGACCGACAGCTCACGCATGAGGCTCAGGTCCATAACGGCGTCTCCTCTCCAGGGCGGGGTCTTCGGGGCGCGCCGGGGCCGTCCATCGCGCCGCTCACGGTCCAAAAAGTCTAGCAGAGAAGGTCTGTATAATCCCGGTTTCAGGGCCGGAGGCTGCCCATGCGAGGCGACGATGCGGGGGACGGTGGATGAAGACAGAGATAATAGATTTAGGGTTTATGGGAACAGAGGGGATTATCGCCTCCTTCCTGCTAACCGGGGACGGTCCGGCGGCGATAGTCGAGACGGGGCCGTCGACTTGCATCGAGAACCTTCTGCAAGGTCTCTCGAACAACGGCGTGGAGCCCGGTGATGTGGAGAAGGTCTTGTTAACCCACATCCATCTGGACCATTCCGGTGCCTCGGGGAACCTCGCGGAGCTTCTGCCGAACGCCACGTTCTACGTGCACGAGGTCGGCTACCAGCATCTCGTGGACCCGTCGAAGCTAATAAAGAGTTCGACGCGCATCTACGGCGAGAGGATGGAGGAGCTGTGGGGTGAGATCCGGCCGGTTCCCGAAGACCGTCTCAAGACGCTCTCGGGGGGCGAAGAGATAGAAGCCGCAGGCGGCCTCGTCTCGGCCCACTACACTCCTGGCCACGCCTACCATCACCTGGCGTACCACGAACCCGAGTCTGGAATGCTCTTTGCCGGGGATGTGGCGGGGGTGCGCCTCCCGGGACAATCTTACGTGAAGCCGCCGACACCGCCGCCGGAGATAGACATCGAGGCGTGGAAGGGGAGCATCGAGTGTATTCGCAGACTCGGCCCGAAGGCGATCTGTCCTACTCACTTCGGCTCTTACGAGGACGTCGGGAGGCACCTGAGCGAGCTGGAGCAGCGCCTCGAAGACTGGCTGCTTTTAGTCGAGGAGCGCATGGACGAAGAGCGTTCCCGAGAGGATATAGCCGAGGAGCTTGGGGTAAGGGGCGATGAGGAGATGTTGCGCGAGGGCGCTGACCCCGCAGACTCCGAGCGCTACGAGCTCGCGGCCAACTACGAGATGCTGACCGCCGGCCTAATGCGGTACGTTGCCAAGCAGCGCGAGAGATCCTAGAACGAGAGGTGTACGGAGCATGGTGCAGGGGCTATGCTCAATACTCGGTCTGATAGCTACTCTTTACAACTTCCTTGTACCTTGTTTGACTGCCTGAAGCGTATATATTGACGGCCAACAAAGGTAGGAGGCCATTGGAACTGCGTGGGGTGGTTCCGGGTGGCAAGAAAAGGGGAAGGGAGTACTCTTGTACGAGAAGGATGGCGAAAAGTATTTCGTGGTGGACGGGCATGCCCACTTCTGGGATGCGAGCCCTGAGAATTGGGTCGAGGGCCAGGAAGAGTATGCTAAGGGCTGGATCGAATGCTTCTACGGCTACCATCAGCTTGGTCCGGAAGAATACTTCTGGCCAATGGAGAAGTATCAGAAGTACTCTGAAGAGACCCTAATGAAGGATCTCTTCGAGGATGGGTACGTTGATAAGGCGATCTTCCAACCCACCTATCTCAAGTCGTGGTACAAGGAAGGCTTCAACACCATCGAGCAGGACGCTATCCTGGCAGAGAAGTACCCTGACAAGTTCATCCTCAACGGCCGCTTCGACCCGAGAGACGGCGAGGAGGGCCTGAAAGAGCTTGAGCGCCAGCATGAGAGATACGGTATCAAGGGCGTCAAGTGCTACACAGCAGAGTGGCACAATGGATCTAAGGGCTGGACCCTCAAGGACCCGGAGGCCAAGCGCTACCTGGAGAAATGCGAGGAGCTGGGCGTAAACAACATCCACGTCCACAAGGGCCCGACAATCTGGCCGCTCAACAAAGACGCGTTTGACGTTAAAGATGTCGACGACGCGGCTACGTCTTTCCCGAACTTGAACTTCATCGTAGAGCACGTAGGCCTGCCTCGCATCGAGGATTTCTGCTTCATGGCCACGCAAGAACCCAACGTTTACGCTGGCCTATCCGTTGTGACGGGTGCGCTGATGCACGCTCGTCCGCGCTTCTTCGCGAAGGTTATGGGCGAGCTACTGTTCTGGGTCGGCGAGGATAAGATGTTGTTCGGGGCCGACTACGCTATCTGGGTGCCTAAGTGGCAGGTCGAGATGTTAGT
>DASQMR010000232.1:0-11797 GCA_035645375.1 Rubrobacteraceae bacterium | reverse complement strand
GGCCCACTCCAGCTCTCGTTCGGTCGGCGAGAACACCTCGTTGACAGTCTCCACCTGGTCGGGATGGATACACCACTTGCCGTCGAAACCCAAAGAACGAGCAACTAGGCAGCTCTTGCGCAAGCCTTCTTCATTTCGGTAGTCGGCGACGGGGCCGTCTATAGCCCGTAGATCCGCGGCGCGGGCGGCGACGACGATACGGTGCATCGCGTAGTGAAAGCGGTGACCAGGGTAAATCTCATCCCACTCGTCCATCGTGCCGATGCTCGTCTGAGGCATCCTGACGCTCGCCGCATAGTCTCCGGGTCCGAAGACCAGGGCTTCGAGGCGGTCGGTGGCATGGGCTATAGCGTCGATGTTGGTGAGGCCCCTGGCTGTCTCTATCTGGGCTTCGAGCTTTATCTCTCCGAGCTCCAACCCGGCGCCCGCTTCTACGCTCCCGAGGAGAGTGTCCAGCGTGTGGAGGTCTTCGGAACGCTCCACTTTGGGGACCAGGATCAGGTCGAGCCTCTCCCCCGCCTCCTCGACGACCTCGATGACGTCCCTGTACCAGTACGGCGTGTCGAGGGAGTTCATACGGTAGAAGGACGGTCCGCCCCAATCAAGCACTTTTATTGCCCGGACTACGTTCTCCCGGGCGGCGGCCTTCTCGTTCGGAGCGACGGCGTCCTCAAGATCAAGAAAGAAGAGGTCCGCCCCGGAGGACGGACCTCTCTCGATCATCTTCCACTTCGAGCCGGGGACGGCCAGCACGGAGCGGGAGATCCTCACCCCTGCAAGCCCCTACCGTCCAGCAGGTTCTCGACCGGCTCGCCCCGGATGGAGGCGTCGAGGACCTCCATCGGATGGGCCATCGGTATCTCGTGGCCCATCTTTTTGAGGCTCGCCTGTATCTGGAGCATACAGCCGGGGTTGGAGGTGACGATCATCTGCGCGCCAGTCTTGAGGACGTTCTTTGCCTTGCGCTCGCCCAGCTCCGCGGCGGGCTCGGGCTCGACCATGTTATAGATGCCCGCCGACCCGCAGCAGACCTCGGCCTCGGTGATCTCCTTGACCTCCATCCCCGGTATCTCCTTGAGCGTCTTCCTTGGCTGCTGTCGAACCCCCTGCGCATGCGCGAGGTGGCAGGCATCATGGTAAGCCGCCGCTACCGGCAACGGATGCCGCTCGGAGACCGTGCCTATCTCCTGCAGGAATTCCGAAACGTCCTTAACCTTTGCGGAAAATTTCTTCGCCCTTTCAGCGTACTCAGGGTCGTCGCGCAGCAGGTACGCGTACTCCTTCATCGTCGAGCCGCACCCGGCGGCGTTAACGATCACATTGTCGAGGTTCTCTCTCTCAAAGGTTTCTATCGTGTTGCGCGCGAAGTTCAGCGACTCCTCCTCGCGCCCGGCGTGGGTCGAGAGCGCGCCGCAGCAGCCCTGGCTCTTCGGCGCGACCACTTCGCAGCCCTCGGCGGCGAGCACGCGCACGGTAGCGGAGTTGACCTGGGAGAAGAAGACCTGCTGGACGCAGCCGGTGAGGAAGCCGACGCGCCTGCGCCTCTCGCCGGTAGGCGACGTGTGCTCGGGGATCTTCTCTTCCTTCCCAAGCTTCGGCATAAGCGCCTCCATGGCCCTCATCCGGGCGGGGAGACGGCTCATGATGCCGGCCTTCCTTAGCTTCTTGTCTATGCCGAAGCGTTGGTAGAGGCGTAGAGGGCCGGCCGCGAGGCGCAGACGGCTCCGGTAGGGGAAGATCTGGAAGATCATCTCGCGGAAAGCCTTGTCGTCAGCCCTACGATCGTAGCGCCGCTCGACCTGAGCCCTCGTAGCCTCGATGAGCTTGTCATACTGCACGCCCGACGGACAGGCGGTCACGCAGGCCATGCATCCGAGACACAAATCCCAGTGGCGGACCATCGTGTCGTTCATCGGCTCCTCGGTGAGGCCCTTGTTCATGAGGTAGATGCGCCCGCGCGGGGAGTCCATCTCCTCCCCGAAGAGGACGTAGGTCGGGCAGGTCGGTAGACAGAAACCGCAGTGGACGCAGTCGTCTATAAGGTCCTTCTCCGGCGGGTGATGGCTATCGAAGGCCGGGAAGGTGTAGCTCCCGCTCTCGGGCCGGTCCTTGCCCACCGTGTGCTGGAGCGACTCCGTCGTCGCCGCGAAGGTGCTCTGGCCGATATCCTGCGGGTTCCCGGCGCCGACGGCCCCGGCCATCGCCTGCTCGCGCGTGGTCCCCGACTGGTCATCACGCCGCTCGGCGGCGTCGGTCGCGTCGTAGCGGTTGCCCGACTGCCGGGGGTCCGGCCTGTCCTGCTCTGTCACTAGATGCCTCCTAGAAAGCGACCGGGGTTCAAGACTCCCCGGGGATCGAACTTCTCCTTTACGCGCCGCGTGAGGCCGAGGTAATCACCCGCCGGCCCCCACGCATCCAACCGCTTTTTTACCGGGACCGGGGCCTGGCGCACGACGACGCTCCCGCCCCTGCGAACCCAGATCTCGCGTAGCTCCTCGACGACCTGCACCCGCGCCTCCTCTTCTCCCCCGGAGAGGGCGAGGTAGGTAACGCCGGCCCCGGCATGGCCGGTGATACGAGGAGTGACGCCCCTGCGCTCCGCCGCCCCCAGGGCCGAGTCGAGGACGCCCGTGAGTTCGGCCGGAGGGTGAGCTACCTTTATGGCTACTTCATCTTCGGCACCGGGCGGCGTTAGCGGTCCGAGGTGATCAGCCTCCTCATCCGAGAGCGTACGTACCTCTCCGAAGCTCCTCAACAGGTAAGACGCCGTCTCCGCCTGCGCGTCCACGCCCTTCGATATGCCCTCGATCAGGACGGTCAGAAGCCTCGCATCTTCGCTCCAGTGCAGCTCCAGGGCGCTCGCGAAGATCTGGGAGTGCATGAGCGCCTGGGCCGCCTGCCCCGCCGCCAGGGTGTCGTTCAACTCGACAGCGACCGTCCGGGCCGCCTCGGGTCTCGGGTGCAGCCGGAAGTTGCACGTTACGATGACGCCTAAAGTACCGAGCGAGCCCGTAAAGAGCTTGCCGAGGTCGTAGCCGGCGACGTTCTTGACGACCTTGCCGCCGGCCTTCGCCACCGTCCCGTCTGGTAAGACGACGGTAAGCCCGATGATGAGGTCCCGAATCGTCCCGTAACGATACCTCCGTGGCCCGGAGGAGTTCGCCGCGACCACTCCGCCGACAGTAGCCCCCTTGTCCTTCTCGGAAGGGTCTATGCCCAGCATTTGGTCGGACCGGCCGAGCCGCTCCTGCAAGGCTTCGAGGTCTAGCCCAGCCTGTACCCTCACCACCTGGTCGCCGGGGACGTGCTCGATAACCTCGTTCATCCGCACGGTGCTAAGGATCAAGTCCAGTTCCCGCGGCGGGTTGCCCCACCCCGTTTTGGTCCCGCCGCCACGAGGCGCGACCGTGAGACCTTCGTCGTTTGCGAGCCTCATCAGCCCGCTCGTCTCCTCGATAGATCCAGGCTCAACGACGAAAAAGGGGGCGACGCCGTCCACGGCGTCTTCGGAGGTTGCCTCGCGGGCGTGCTCCTCGCCGACTATCTCTTGCAGGTCTTCTAGAGAGACGTTCTTCGTATGCGTTTCCATAGTCTTCGACGCCTCCTAAAAGTTCTCGGCTAAGCCAGCCTTCTGGACCGGGTGCATGCGGAAGGGGCCGGGCCGCTCGCCGCAGAGGCGCGGGGTCGGGAAGATCTTGCCGGGGTTGCACAGGTTGTGCGGGTCGAAGGCGCACCGCAGAAGCTGCATCGTGGCCAGATCGTCGTCGGTGAACATCTTCGGCATGAACTTCTTCTTGTCCTCACCGATGCCGTGCTCGCCGGTGAGTGAGCCGCCGTGCTCTAGGCAGGTGACGACGATATCTCCCGCCAGCTTCTCGGCCTTCTCGGCCTCGCCGGGATTGTCGTTGTTGTAGAGGACGAGCGGGTGGAGGTTACCGTCGCCGGCGTGGAAGACGTTCGCAACGCGCATCCCGTACTCCTCGCCGAGCTGGTTGATCCTCTTCAACACCGTCCCGAGCTCCGTGCGCGGGACGACCGAGTCCTGCACGTAGTAGTCGTTGCTGATGCGGCCCATCGCCGCGAACGCAGCCTTGCGACCCTTCCAGAACAGCGCCCGCTCGGCGTCGTCCTCGGCGATCCTTATCTCGGAGGCGTTCGCCTCCTCGCAGGCTTTTATGGTCCTCTGGAACTGGTCCTCGACCTCCGCCTCCGGCCCGTCGAGCTCGACGATGAGGATAGCTTCGGCCTCCGGGAAGCCCGGATGTACCGCCGTCTCGACCGCCTCGATACACAAGGCGTCCATCATCTCGATAGCCGCCGGCACGATCCCGCCGCCGATAATTGCCGAGACCGCGTCTCCCGCCGCCTCGGTATCTTGGAACGCTGCGAGCAACGTCCTTACCGCCTCCGGCTTGCGGAGGAGCCGAAGCGTGATCTTGGTCGCTATCCCGAGCGTCCCCTCGGACCCGACTAGCGCGCCGAGCAGCTCATATCCCGGGGCGTCCGGCGACTTGCCGCCGCCGATATGCACGACCGACCCGTCGGCGAGGACGACCTCCGCGCCCATTACGTGGTTCGTGGTAAAGCCGTACTTCAAGCAGTGGACGCCGCCGGAGTTCTCCGCCAGATTTCCGCCGATCGAGGAGACGATCTGGCTCGCGGGGTCGGGGGCGTAGTAGTAGCCCTCTCCGGCGACCTCCTGGCTAACCCAAATGTTTATTACGCCCGGCTCGACGACGATGCGCTGGTTTGGGATGTCCACTTCGAGGATCCTGCGCATCCGGGAGAGGACGATCAACACGCCCGACTCGACCGGTAAGGCGCCGCCTGAGAGCCCGGTTCCGGAGCCGCGCGCGACGAACGGTATCCCCTCCTCGTAGCAGGTGCGGACTATCTGCTGGACCTGTTCGGCGGTCTCGGGGAGCACGACGAGATCCGGGATGACGCGGTAGTTCATCAGACCGTCGCACTCGTAGGAGCGGAGCTGCTCGCGCTCGTGGATCACACCCTCCGTTCCGAGTATGGACTCCATCGTCCTTATAAGTTGCCCGCGCTCCATAAGCTCCTCCTCGGGGGGTCTCCAGTCCTCCTCATCCGCGCCATGCCCCTTCTTCTACGAGGGTGAGGAGGTCCGTACGTTGTCTGTTGTCCCTTCGATTCCTCCAATACTTGATCCACGATGACCCTAAACGGCGACGGCGCCCCATCCTCTCCGCCTCCACAATCACCCGAACCTTTAGCCGCAATTCTACCTTAAAGCTTGGAGCGGGATAACGGCTCGAGTACTCCTCGCCCCACCAGAGCCTCCAAATTCTGCAGATCCGCCTGTTACGCCCTATACCATGCGGCAGCAACATCTTCGCCCCGAGAAGCAATCCACACGGCGGCTTTGACGCGTACAAAGAGTTGGCAGACTCGATACCGGCTCGTCAGTGCCCGCTCCGGAAAGGGAGACTATGGTTCATGCTAGAACAAAACACGACAACAGAGTACAACCTCTATCTATTATCCTCCTTCTCGCCCTCACCCTGATCCTCGCCGCCTGCGGGGGCGGGACGGATGCCGGAGGTGGCGGTGGTAGCGAGTCTGCAGACGCCCCCGAACAAAGCGAGCCTACTCAGATGGCTTCGAACGCCGAACAGTACACGCTTCCGGGAGCAGTGGTCTACCCGGAGGGCGTGGCCTACCAGCCCCAGCACGACAACTTCTTCGTCGGCAGCACCACGGACGGCACGATCTTCAGGGGCAACGTAGAGACCGGCGGCGAGGCCGAGGTATTTCTGGAACCAGGGAGCGACGGGCGGGAGACCGCCGTTGGCATGAAGGTAGACGCGCTCGGACGGCTGTTCATAGCCGGCGGTGATACGGGCCAAGCCTTCGTCTACGACACCTCTTCGGGGGACCTACTAAAGGTATTAGAGACGCCGAGCACCGAGGCGACTTTCATCAACGATGTGACCGTAACGCCCGACGGAAGCGCCTACTTCACCGACTCGATGCGGCCCGTACTGTTCAGGGCATCTTCTTCCGGCACAGCGGTAGGCGACGTCGAGCCGTGGTTGGACCTCGAAGGGACGGCCGTAGAGTACGGGGAGGGTTTCAATCTCAACGGCATCACCGCAACCGAGGACGGGCGATACCTGGTTACGGTGCAGTCGAACACCGGGAAGCTCTTCCGCATAGATGCCCAGAGCCAGGAGGTTGTGGAGATAGACCTTGGTGGTGAGTCGTTGGAGAACGGTGACGGTATCCTGCTCGACGGCCAGACCCTGTACGTGGTACGCAACCGGCAGGGCCTGATCTTCCCCGTCGAGCTCTCGGAGGACTTCACGAGCGGCGAGGTTGGAGAGGGCTTCACTAGCTCCTCGCTGGCCTACCCAACCACGATAGCCAAGCACGACGATCACCTTCTCGTCGTCAACTCTCAGTTCGACAAGCGCCAGTCGGGCGAGGACCCGGAGTTGCCGTTCACGGTCTCCGAGATCGAGATTCCTTGAACCTTCGGTAGAGCTCTCGCGCCATCCAGTCTCCGACATACGGCGTACGTAGATGGCGTAGGGCAGTTATATACAGGAGGTAAGCATGAACGCGTTAAGCCTCGCACCGATGGCCCGGCTCGCGAGCCTCGCCCCGCTCGCCGTGCGGGTGATAGTCGGGATAATAATGGTTGCGCACGGGTTGCAGAAGCTCACCGGAGGGCCGACGAACTTCGGTCAGGGCCTTGCGGGGATGGGCATACCCTTACCGGTGCTGATGGCATACGTAGTGACGTTCGTGGAGCTGATCGGCGGCATACTACTTATCATCGGGCTCTTGTCGCGGCTCGCCGCCCTCCTGCTCACGATCGACCTCGCCGTGGCTATCCTGCTCGTGAAGGTCAACACGGGCCTCATCGCCCCCCAGGGTAGCGGAGCCGGCGCAGAGCTCGACCTGGCTCTCATAGCGGGGTTACTCGTAATCCTCTTCGCTGGACCTGGCAAGCTCTCGCTCGACTATGCGCTCGGCCTCGACAGAGACCCGATAACGGAAGGAACGACGACCGCCGGAGACCGGGCGAGGAGCGCCTAGGAAACGGAGGACCACGCTACCAGCGGGCGTCCTGTCTCGCCGGCTTATTCGTGCGGTCGTCGGAGAGGACTCGCGAGGGGAGCGGGAGCAAGTAGGGCATCCGGGTCGAAATCGAGATATGCGCAAGATGAGCATACGTTGGTAAGGCAGCTCGACAAAGCACGATGTCCGCGTAAGCCCGGTAAGCGGAGAGCAGCGCGAAGTATCCGTCTAGCGAGCTGCAAAGTACGCTTTAGACGAAGATCTAGAAGAATCTCTCCAAAAAGAAACCACTTCGAAGCAGGAGAGCAGGACCAAGGGCGCGAGCGAGCGGACAAGATGCGTAAGAAGAGACCCCTCTCCTAAGCCTGGTCTTGATCGGCGAGAGGCGTCCGCCGGCTGACGAGGCTGACGCTCCCAACACACGGCCTGAGGCGCCTGCCCCACGGTCCTCGCTCCTTACGGCGGGCCATATCCACACGCGCTTTCTCGTACCTCTCGTCCGCCTGTGCGCTTCTGGTCTCGGGTCGGTTCCCTTGCAAAGTCTAGGCGGTTCGCCCGTTTCACGAGCCTGTGCGAGGCCAGGAGTTGCACGGATATTGTCGCGCGGTTAATCTGCCGCAAGGGAAGAAGCGGCGTTCGCGAAAGGAAGTGGGGAGGTGCCCATGTTCGATACTTTTACGCAGAACTACACACCCCCGGAAAACGAGTACGTGTCGGCGCTCTTCGCCGCCATCCCCGGTCACTATGCTCCACAAGATCCCTCTGTAAGGGCAGGATGGATCTCAGAAGCGCTGGAGAGCAACAATGCGTACGCGGCTCTGGAGGCAGCGGATGCATTGTTTCATCGATCCCGCGGGGACCGACGCCAACGACCTTTGGGTGACGTTGGTAGAGAGATCAGAGAACGGACAGAACCCTGAGATGGAGGGACAAAGACCAAAGCGGCGCCCGCGGGTTGTGCCGGACACCGAGAAATACCCTTCTTGTACACCGCTAACAGAAATACCAGGTCCTACTCTGCGAACCGGCATTTCTGTTGGGTTACTAGGTGTTTTGTGTGCGGGTAAAAACAGCTGTGGAGGAAGGGAGCGTCTATGGCTTGAGGGCGGGTCTTAGAGACAGGGGAAGTTTCTTAGGAGATCGGGGAAGGAGATGGCACCTTGGATAATCTAGCAGTGCTAAGCATTCTGGCGCTCGTGCCCCTTCTAGCAGTGGGGGTCCTGCTCGTCGGGTTCAGGTGGCCAGCCAAGCACGCGATGCCGGTGGGTTACGTAATTGTTGTAGCTATCGCGCTGTTGGTCTGGGGTATGGACATAATAAGCATCCTGGCCTCGACCATACAAGGGCTGATGATTGCGATCGGCCTACTCTACATAGTCTTCGGGGCGTTGTTGCTCCTGGCAACGCTCGGTGAGAGTGGGGCGGTTAACACCATCCGCTCTGCCTTTACCCGTATTAGCCCGGACCGCCGCGTCCAGGCCATAATCATCGGCTGGCTCTTTGGAAGCTTCATCGAGGGGGCCTCGGGCTTCGGGACCCCGGCAGCGGTCGCCGCTCCGCTTCTTCTTGCGCTCGGGTTCCCGGCGATGGCCGCGGTCATGGTGGGCCTCATTATCCAGAGCACCCCCGTCAGCTTCGGGGCCGTGGGTACACCTATCCTTGTGGGCGTCTCGGGTGGCCTGACGGGGAGCGGGCCGGTCGATAGCCACATAACCGAGCTCGGGCTGAGCTTCGCCGAGTACCTGGAGGTCATCGGTTTTCGAGTAGCGGCGATCCATGCCATCGTCGGTACGCTTATACCTCTCATTCTGGTCTGCATGTTGACCGGGTTCTTCGGCCGGAACCGGAACTTCGGCGAAGGTCTGGCGGTCTGGAAGTTCGCCATCTTTGCCGCCTTCGCGATGACCATCCCCTACGTCCTCGTGGCCGGCTTGCTGGGACCCGAGTTCCCGTCGCTTCTAGGTGGTCTTATCGGTCTCGGCATAGTCGTCTTCGCCGCCCAGCGCGGGTTCCTTCTCCCCCGCGAAAACTGGGACTTCGGTCCCCGCTCCAGCTGGGAGGAGAACTGGATGGGCAACATCCGCCCCGAAGATCTCCACCCCGACGAGGGACATGTGCCAATGAGCAGTATGCGGGCGTGGACCCCCTACCTCCTGGTAGCGCTTATTCTGGTCCTGACCCGGATTCCACAGTTGCCGCTCCAGGAGTTTCTGTCCGGGATAAAGATAGAGTGGAACAACATCTTCGGCACCGGGATCTCCCAAGCTCTCGAGCCGTTCTATCTGCCGGGCTTCATGTTCCTCCTAGTTATAGTAGCCACTTACTTCATCCACCGGATGACCCGGCACGAGATCGCTGAATCCTGGAGTATCGCCGGAGGCCAGATTATTGGAGCAGGAGTCGCCCTTCTCTTCGCGCTTCCTCTCGTGCGGGTATTCATAAACTCCGGCGCGAACTACAACGACACCGGGTTCTCCAGCATGCCGCTCACACTCGCCGAGGGTACGGCGGCCCTCGCCGGAAACGCCTGGCCGTTCTTCGCCCCCTGGATCGGGGCTCTAGGAGCGTTTATCGCCGGTAGCAATACGGTGAGTAACCTCACGTTCTCCCTCTTCCAGTTCGCGACGGCCGAGGGAATAGGGGCAACCCCGGCCATAGTTGTCGCCGCGCAGGCCGTCGGAGGCGCGGCGGGGAACATGATCACGATCCACAATGTGGTCGCGGCCTCGGCTACCGTGGGCCTCCTGGGTCAGGAAGGCGCCCTGATCCGCAAGACGATAATCCCCATGATCTACTACTGTCTGCTTGCCGGCTCGATCGCCTACATCTGGATCAACGGTATCGGACTCAACATAGGTACTATAGGCCTGATAGTACTCATCGCCGTACTAATCGGTCTGGTAGTCTTGCTCGGTCGCTCGGCACAGAGACAACGTGCGAGAGATGCTTCTGCCTAGAAGTTAGTTAGAGGCATGGACCGGTCCGCAGGTCCACCAAGACCTGCGGACCGGTCTTCTCAGTTGGCTACCTCCAACGAGGCTCTTAGCATGCTCCAGAAGTCTAGCGGTCGAACGGGAGGCAAGGTCCTTCAACCTGCTCCACCGCGGGGCGAAGTCGGAGCTTTGTCCCTTCAGGGGTCGCAGTTAGCACTAAGTAACGGCGCTTTTAGAAGGCGACTACCCCGATCGAGTGGCCGGACCTGCACAACCTGGTCATCCGAATCCTCCCCATCGTCCCCGAGGAGACTCCGTATCCGGCAGTGTACAACTGAGACATCCTCAACGCTGCCGGGACCGTGGTGCTCTTCGCGGCGATCATCGCTAGATTCGCCACGGGCGCGGGTCTAGGCACATAGTTGAGGGTCTACGGGAGGACCTTCAGACAGCTCGCGTACGCGATCGTCACCATCGACCTGATCCTGGCTCTCGCCTATGTTATGAACTACTCGGGGGCGACTTCGACTTTGGGCCTAGCGTTCGCCGGCACGGGTTTTTCCCGTTCTTCTCGGCGTTTATCGGGTGGCTCGGGGTAGTCTTGACGGGTTCGGGTACCTCGGCGAATGCCCTCTTCGGCCCGATGCAGACCGTCACCGCCCAGAGCCTCGGCATCGAACCGGCACTCGCCGGAGCGACCAACTCCTCGGGCGGCGTAATGGGCAAGATGATCAGTCCCCAGAATCTCTCCGTCGGCGCCTCGGCGATCGGCCAGGTGGGCCGCGAGCCGGAAATCTTCCGCCTGTGCATCAAGTGGTCGCTGGTCCTTACGGTCGCGATGGGCATCCTCGCTATGATCCAAGCGTATCTGATCCCCTGGATTATTCCGCCTCTAGTCGGAGGATAGCTCCAATATTCGAACCATGAGAAGGGGGCAGCCTAGCATCTGCCCCCTTCTCGTTTGTTGCTCGTACTCTCGAAGCAAATCTGCTTACCGGTTTAGATGCTGAGGCTATTTAGTCCTTCACAGAACGCAATTGTTGGGCTCCCTTGAGCTTCCCCGTTGCGCTAGCCATTATATCGAATACTATGTGTTCTGAGGTCTACAGAACCCTTGCTAAATGCCAAAACGGTCTAAAATATGCATCCTCCTACGTACATGTATACACGATGTTTTTGGCTAGCGCGGACAGGTTGAGATGCTAGGCGACTCTATACCCTGGTCGCGCCATACCTTAACCCGATCTCTTCGATCGTACGCCTCTTTGGCAGATATAACTCGACGTTGCAGGGTAGAGAAGCCCGGTCAAGAGATCGAGGAGGGTTTGAGAGGCTTATGAGGGATACATCGGGCAACTCAGAGGCGCCGGTAGAGCCCGGCGAGACTGAGGGACTCTCAGAACAAGTCCAGGACTCACATGTTGGGTCTCGTAGACGTCCTTCGGTAAGCGTGATCATACCCGCCCTCAACGAGGAGCGCCACGTCGGTACGCTGCTCTCGGATATCTTTGAGCAGGTGAGGGCGGATGACGAGATCATAGTCGTGGACGCGGGCTCGGAGGACGATACCGTCCCGGTCGTCGAGGGGTTCCCAGGCGTTTTGCTACTGGCCGGCTCTCCTCCTGTAGCGGCGGGCAGGAACCTGGGCGGTCGAAGAGCCCGGGGAGATGTTGTGATCTTCCTCGACGCCGACACGCGGCTCCCGGAGGAGTTCTTCGAGCGTTTCGTCGGGGAGTTCGAAATGAGGCGGCTGGACGTCGCGTGCCCCCTGTACGTCCCGTACCGTTCGACGCCGACGATAAGGAGCGTCTTTA
>DASQMR010000231.1:0-2817 GCA_035645375.1 Rubrobacteraceae bacterium | reverse complement strand
CCTCAATGAGACGAAGGTCCTCCCGGCCCGCCTCTCCGTCCGCCGCCCTGGCGGGGGCGAGACCGAGCTTCTGTTCCTCCGCAGCCTTGGAGGCGAGGTCTGGGAGGTCATGGCCCGGCCGAGCAGGCGCCTCAAGGCCGGGATGATCCTCTCAACCGGCCACGCAGAGCTGCGCGTGATACAGCCTCTGGATGGTGGCCGCTGGGTCCTCGCCGGCGCGCACGTGCTGGAGACGCTGAGGAGGCTCGGTCGTATGCCGCTCCCGCCCTATGTCGAGGCGACCACCGGGGCCGAGCACGAGTACCAGACCGTATACGCGAAGAACGAGGGGTCCGCCGCCGCTCCGACCGCGGGTTTCCACTTCACGAAGGACACGCTGAGGGAGGTCGAGCGAGCCGGCGCGAGCCTTGCCCGGGTTACTTTGCACGTTGGTCCGGGGACCTTCTCGCCTGTGAAGGTCGAGGAGCTCTCGGAGCACGAGATGCATGCCGAGTATTATCACGTGCCTGAGGTGGCGGCGCGCACGATCGGCGAGGCAACCCGCGTGGTCGCGGTCGGTACAACGGTAGCGCGAACCTTGGAGAGCTGGGCGACCAGCGGTGAGCGGGAGGGAGAGACGAGGATCTTCATCTACCCTGGCTATCAGTGGCAGGCGGTGGATGCCCTGCTGACCAACTTTCATCTGCCACGCTCGACTCTGCTCGCGATGGTGATGAGCTTCGCGGGCAAGGACCTCGTGCGCGAGGCGTATGAAATCGCCGTGAGAGAGCGCTACCGTTTCTTCTCCTTCGGAGACGCGATGCTCCTGATCGGCGGCGGGAGGACACGGCCATAGGGGCGTCGGTCCGCATACACGTGGAGGCCCGAGACGGAGAAGCGCGGGCGGGTACCTTGCACACTCCTCATGGTGCGGTTCCGACCCCAACTTTTATGCCGGTCGGGACTAAGGGGAGCGTCAAGGGACTCACCCCGAGAGACCTGCGAGCGGCGGGAGCCGGAGTGGTACTCGGCAATACCTATCACTTGTATCTCAGGCCCGGCACGGAGGTGGTGCGGGAGACCGGGGGCCTCCACGGGTTTACCGGATGGAACGGGCCGATGCTCACCGATTCGGGAGGGTACCAGGTCTTCTCGCTCGCGAAGACGCGTCGCATCTCGGAGGAGGGCGTTGAGTTCGCATCGGTATACGACGGCTCGTCGCACTCCTTCGCGCCGGAACTTACCACCCGGGTGCAAGAGGCCCTCGGGGCGGATGTGGCGATGGTGCTCGACGAATGCCCGCCAGCCAACGCGCCCCGCGAGTACCACGAGAACTCCCTGCGAAGGACAGCGCGGTGGGCCGCACGATGCAAGGCGGCGCACACGCGGGAGGACCAGGCGCTCTTCGGGATCGTTCAGGGCGGTCTGTACCCGAGTCTGCGCCAGGAGAGCCTGGAGCGTACGGTGGATTTGGATTTCCCCGGCTACGCGGTCGGGGGTCTCTCGGTTGGGGAGTCGCGGGAGGAGATGCTGAACATGCTCGGGCTCGTTGCACCCGAGCTACCTGCTGATAGACCCAGGTACTTCATGGGGATCGGGGACCCGGTCGGAGTTTTACAGGTTGTCTCTCTAGGCGTCGACATGTTCGATTGCGTTTTGCCGACCCGGCTTGCCCGTCACGGGGCGGCGCTCATCAACGACGGCAGGATCAACCTCAAAAACGCTCGCTATCGGCGCGACCGTCTACCCTTAGATCCGGAGTGCTCGTGCGAGACGTGCGGCGATGACTACAGTCGCGCGTATCTTTCGCACCTCGTGCGCGAGAACGAGCTACTCGCCCACCGGCTGTTGACGCTCCACAACGTTAGCTTCATCGGAGAGCTGTGCCGGAAGGCTCGGAGAGCGATCTGCGAGGGGCGGTACGATAAGTTCGCGGAGGACTGGGTATCGCGGTACACAGCAGGTTGAAGCATACTTTCCTCTTCGATGTATGAACAACGGCAACACCACAGAATACTGAGAACCGCTAGCTTGGAGACCTTAGTCCGTTGGCGGGGCTGGGGCTATATTCTGGAAAATCTATCTACGATCGCTCGCCGGCGACCTTGCTGGACCCAGCTTTTAAAGGTGCTATTATCCGATAAGGATGAGTAACCGTCGCAACAACCTCATCATTCTGGGGCTCGTGGTCGTCTTGATCGGGGCTGCTGCATATTTCATCTTCTTACGCCAACCGGTCGCTGAGGCGACGAGGCTCGGGCTCGACCTCAAAGGCGGCGTGAGCGCTAATCTCCAGGGCTACAAGGACGACGGCTCTCAGGTCACCCGCGAGGAGATGGACCTCGCCTCGGGTGTCATCCGCGATCGCGTGGACTCTTTAGGCGTTACGGAGCCGGAGATACAGCTTCAGGGCCAGGATCAAGTAGTAGTGAACATCCCGGGCCTTACCGACACAGACCAGGCCATAGATGTTATCGGGCGCACCGCTCAGCTCGGCTTTTATGAGGTTCTCGCCTCCGCGCCCAACCAGCCGCTCGTGGTTCCTGAGGACGAGGTCGAGGAGACCAAGGAGGATCTGAGGAGCGAGCTGGAAGGGGACCTTGCCTACGAGGAGGGGGAGACCAAGATCCTCTTCGAAGAGACGCCTGCGCCGGAGGGCGAGGGGGTGCAGGTCGCGGGGTATGTGTTCTCCGAAGAGCCGGGTGTGAGGGGCGACGCGCTGGAGACCGCCACCATAAGCCGCGACCAGAGCGGCAATCGCCAGGTGCAGGTTACCCTGACGGGCGAGGGAGCTGATCAGTTCGGTGAGTTCACTCAGGAGATAATCGACAATGCTCT
>DASQMR010000230.1:0-6598 GCA_035645375.1 Rubrobacteraceae bacterium | reverse complement strand
TTGAATAGAGTGGGTTAGTGTTAAACTAGTGTCAAAAGGCCCCGGCATCAGTGCGCGGCCTTCTCTGTGTTTCACGTTTATCCTGCAAAACATGGCATTTTAGGGGCACGCTCGGCAGGACTCGAACCTGCGACTTTCTGCTTCGTAGTCTTAATTGGTAAGTTCTAACTGGTTCTATTCTATTAGGAAATCCTGCTTGTTTATCCCCAAAACACAGTTTTGCTTCGAGTGAATCTTCTATTGTGTTCGGCTCTGTTCTATCCTTACTGCTGCCACTCTCCGAAACGGAGGCTGTAAGCTCGAGGATGCCACAGACGCAGCGAGAAGGAGTGTTCTTCTACTTATCTGCTTATTAGGTCTCTGGTCCCACTCACATTCCGCCTCAGGGCTGATGTCGCCCGGTCCGGCTCAACGTAAGGTTAGATCATAAACTGTTGGCTACCGTAAAGGAGAAAATAATGCAGGCAGAAGAGCAGAATTACGGGGCGGTGAGAGAGCACAGCCTAAACCAGGCGCCGATGAGTGCACAGGACGAGAAGACTTGGTCCATCCTCGCACACTTGAGCATTTTCCTAAACCTTTTCACCGGGTTTTTGGGGCCGGTCGCGGCGCTGGTGATTTGGCTAGTCTACCGAAATCGCTCACCCAAGGTAGCGTTCCACGCGCTCCAGTCGATGTGGTATCAGGTGGCGTGGCTCGTGCTGCTAGCCGCTGGGTGGGCGTTCACGGGGCTTTTGATGCTGATCGTAATCGGCTTCCTCCTCGTACCGGTGATGGCCCTGTTGACCCTCGTGCCCTTTGTCCACGCCGCCTACGTAGCCTACAGGGTGGGACAGGATACCGACTACCGCTACCCCTTCGTCGCAGATCTGATAGAGGATCGCTAGGCAACGCTCACGGATGCGTCAAGGCCCCGGCTTTCGGAGTCGGGGCCTCTTTTTCTCCCTGGACAGAGTATGGTCAGGCTCAGCTGCCGAAGACCCAGGAACGTACATAGGACGAGTTAGAATAGGGCCTGCTCCATGAAGAGTTAGACATGGGTTCGGTGAGTTTCGCATGAAGCGAGGGTTTTTCTCATTGCGGCGGCTGCGCTGGAAGCTGACGCTAAGCTATACGCTGGTGACCGTCGTGGCATTGCTCATAGCGGAGTTGCTCTTGGGCGCGGCCTTGATCGCCTTTTTGGCCTCGCCCGTTCTGCCAGGCTTCATAGTGCAGGACCTGAAGGAGACCGCTGTGCCGCGCCTGGAGCCACCGCTATCCGAGACACCTCCAGACGTGGAGGCTTTGCGCGAAGAGATGCGGCTGCTCATTAATGAGGGAGACGTCGAGCAAGGCGCAGGAAGCTTGGGCTTGGCTTTAGGGCCGGGGGACGGTTACCTCTTCGTGGTGGATGACGAGCGTCGTTTGCTTGCCTCCAACCGCAAAACGGACGGGGCCTCTGAAGGAGATCTCCTTGACTCGGAGCTGCCGTTTCCCGGCCTAGATCCGGTCCTGACGGCGGCGCTTGGGGGGGAGGAAGATCCGTGGAGTCTTCAGGCGCGCTCTCCGGACGATCGGCAACTGTACACGGTAGCGCCGGTGAAGGGTGGCGACGGGCGTGCCCTCGGGGTGGTCGTAGCCACCCTCGGGTTGCCCGACCTCACCGTAGTCGCCGTTGCCCTGTTGGGCGTAGGCGCGATCGCGTTGGCGGTCCCCGCTGCTATTATCGGGACAATCTTTGGCTTCGTGACAGCTTGGAGCCTGACTCGGCGTCTCCGCAGGCTAGTCAACGCCGCTCGGGCGTGGAGCCAGGGAGACTTCTCGGTGATGGCTAGGGACCGCTCAAAAGACGAGCTCGGGCAGCTCTCGCGGGAACTCAACAGCATGGCTGGGCAGCTAGAGAATCTCCTTGAGAGCCGGGAGGAGCTCGCGACGCTCGAGGCTCGCAACCATTTTGCCCGGGATCTACATGACTCAGTCAAGCAGCAGATCTTTGCCACGTCCCTGCAGATCGCCGCTGCCCGCACCCTGATCGAGCAGGATAAGAAGGCTGCCGAGTTCCACCTGGCGCAAGCCGACGAGCTGGTGCGCCAGGCTCAGAAGGAGCTGAACGTCCTCATATACCAGATGCGCCCAGCGGCCCTCGAGGGCAAGGGACTTGCAGCGGCCCTAGGCGACTACGCCGCCAACTGGTCGCGGAGGAGCGAGATTCCAGCTGACGTTCACGTCCGGGGCGAACGCGAGACACCTTTGGAGTTCGAACAGGCGCTTTTCCGCGTGGCCCAAGAGGCCCTGGCAAACGTGGCCAGACACAGCGACGCGAAGAGCGTAGAGGTTGAACTGGTCTACGACTCTAGTGGCGTAACGCTGCACGTTGCCGACGACGGTCGCGGGTTCGACCCCGAGAAGGAGGACATGGGGGATGGCTTTGGTCTAAAAAGCATAAGCGAACGGCTAGCGAAGCTAGGTGGCCATGTCGATGTCGAGAGCGCGCCGGGCGAGGGGACACACCTCGTTTGTGTCTGCCCGTTGGATGGGGTGCTCAACGGGAAGGGCAGGGGAGCATGAGCGAGGCTATAACTGTTCTGCTGGTCGACGATCACGCACTGGTGCGCCAGGGGGTGCGAGCGTTCCTTGATACACAGAGCGACATAACCGTGGTCGCCGAGGCGGCCTCTGGAGAAGAGGCTGTGCGCCTGGCAGCGGAGTATGCGCCAGACGTGGCACTTATGGACCTCATCATGCCGGGCATGGATGGGGTGGAGGCTACTCGGCGTCTCACCGCTCGATCCCCGCGCACTAAGGTCGTGATACTGACCTCCTATCATGATGACGAGCACATCTTCCCAGCGATCCGGGCCGGAGCTCTCTCTTACGTCCTCAAGGAGGTGGGACCGGACGAATTGGCCAAGGCCGTCCGCATGGCCGCTGCGGGCGAGGCGGTGCTGCACCCACGCGTGGCCGCGAGGGTCGTGCGCGAGCTGCACGGCGCCCGGCGCGACGAGCCGAACGTGTTTCGCGAGCTGAGCGATCGGGAGCTTGAGGTGCTGAGGCTTATAGCTGAGGGCCTAAGCAACGCTGAGATCTCTGACCGCCTGTTCATAAGCGAGAAGACGACCAAGAGCCATGTCAGCAACATACTCGGCAAGCTGCACCTTGCCGATCGGACTCAAGCCGCCGTCTACGCTTGGCGGGAAGGTGTTGTTCGCCGCGACTGAAGCCGAAAGGTTTTGGCACCTCACTTGAGGTTTAAAGCTTTCGTGCAAATCAGCTACTCTTAGAGGCACCCTTGGCAGGACTCGATCCTTTGGCCTGCTCTCTTCATAGTCTGTACCCGTATACCTGGACTGGATAGAAGATTCAGAGCAAATACCATGGCGACACCTACTCGCTTGTCACTCCCAACATGCAGCGCCCCAATAGCGCAGGTGAACGCCCTTCTTAGCGCTACTGCTGCCAAAAGGCCTTGGCGCATAAGGCAAAAACTTTATTTTTTCCAGCATTTGCAGGGATTTTGATGGCGCGCTCGGCAGGACTCGAACCTGCGACCTTCTGATTCGTAGTCTTAATTGGTAAGTTTTAACTGGTCCTAGTCAGCCAGCAAATTCCGCTCATTCAGGCCGAAAAAGCGGTTTTGCTCCGCACCTACTTTCTGCTACGTTCGGCTCTGTTCTATCCCTACTGCTGCCACACTGCTGCCACGCCCACCTACTGTCACGTTACTCGGTCAAGAGTGCCCACTTGAGACACGCAAATCATCTCCAAAACTGCCACCACCTCGCTGGTATACCTTTCTTCTTGTAATCAGCAATCCACTTCTCAGAAAATCAGCTCTGCGGAAGTATAGGCGTCTCCTGCTCTAACCTATTTAGTTGCTCCTTAGTGGTGTCGAAGTATTTATTTACAGCGTCGCTGTTTTTCTCCGCACTAGGGCTCGATGGAGACCATTATCGTAGGCTAATGTACACTTGCAGAGGGGGTACGGGATGCGCCGATCATACCGAGGCAGTCCTCCCAGAGCGGAAGCGTGACGCTGAGAAGGAGGGTTTCTGTCTCTCTCACGACGACAAACCGTAGAGGGACGGGGCCTGCCAGGAGGGGCGCGTTCTCGGGCGGCACGCTACGGGGCGGCGGTGGCTGCCGTGGTGGTGGCGCTGCTGATCCAACGGTTGCTGATACCTTCCTTCGCGGTAAGCTCGGACGCGAGTCCCTTCATGGTATTCTTCGCCGCCGTGATGGTCGCCGCCTGGTTCGGCGGCCTGGGACCAGGGCTGTTGGCCACCGCCCTCTCCACCCTGCTCAGCTGGTACTTCTTCCTCTCTCCGCAGTTCTCGTTCGCGATCGGAAGTTTCGGGCAGGGGCTGCGGCTAGTCGTATTCGTGTTGGAGGCAATGGTCATTAGCTTGCTGGTGGAGGCTATGCACTCCGCGAGGCGGCGAGCCGAGGGGGCACTGGAGGCTAGTATTCGAAATGAGGAACGCTTCAGGCTGCTGGTGGAGGGCGCGGAAGACTACGCGATCTTCATGCTAGATTCCGAAGGCAGAGTGACCAGTTGGAACGCGGGAGCCGAGCGTCTCTTCGGTTACCGGGAAGAAGAGATCGTCGGCGAGCCCGGCTCTCTCCTTTTCACGCCCGAGGACCGTGGGCGAGGCACGCTCGAGCTGGAGCTGAAGGCGGCGGAGGCGGAGGGCCGGGCCAAGGACGAGCGTTGGCACGTGCGTAAGGATGGGACACGCTTCTGGGCCAGCGGTTTCGTGAGGCCTGTGCGGGCCGACGCCGGGAACCTTATGGGCTTCGCGAAGGTGGCGCGCGACGTAACCGAGCGCAGGCAAGCCGAGGAGATGCTCGAGCGCCAGGCGCGACGGGAAGCGCTTAGGGGGGACGTGGGCGCCGCCCTGAGCGGTGGCGGTGCGCTGCATGTCGTCCTAGAGCGGTGCGCAGAGGCCCTGGTTCAGCACCTCGACGTGACGTTTGCCCGCTTCTGGACCCTGAATGAGGAGGAGGACGTACTGGAGCTTCGAGCTAGCGCAGGGATGTACACTCACCTCGACGGCTCCCACAGCCGCGTGCCCGTTGGGCAACTCAAGATCGGGCTCATAGCCAGAGAGCGAGAGCCGCACCTGACCAACACCGTCACCAGCGATCCGCGCGTCAGCGACAAGGGGTGGGCGAGACGGGAAGGGATGGTGGCCTT
The DNA here is from genome assembly GCA_035645375.1 of Rubrobacteraceae bacterium. GTDB lineage: Bacteria > Actinomycetota > Rubrobacteria > Rubrobacterales > Rubrobacteraceae > Rubrobacter_F. The sequence continues at coordinate 1,425 of DASQMR010000230.1, read as the reverse complement.
CGCCGGCTACCCGCTTATCGTCGAGGATCGGCTAGTTGGGGTCATGGCGATGTTCTCTCGCCAAGAATTCACTGAATACATCATCGAGGCCTTGGCTTCAGTGGCCGACGTGATCGCTCAGGGCATTGAGCGCAAGCGGGCTGAGGAGGAGATCCGCATTCTCAACGAGCAGCTCGAGCACAGGGTCCGGCAACGCACCACCCAGCTGGAGGAGGCTTACAGGGAGCTAGAGACGTTCTCCTACTCTGCCTCCCACGACCTTCAAGCACCTTTGAGGAGTATCAACAGCTTCTCCCAGATACTACTCGAAGACTACGCCGAAGAGCTAGACGAGGAGGCCAGGGATTACCTGGACCGGGTACGAACCGCAAGCCAGCACATGGAACACCTCATAGACGACCTTCTGAGCCTCTCTCGCGTAGCCCGCAGCGCCTTGAACCGGAAGCGAGTGAGCTTGAGCGTTTTGGCTGACAAGGTGGCGGAGAAGCTCAGGGAGTCCAACCCGGCCCGGACGGTCGAGTTCTCAGCGCAAGACGGACTCGAAGCCTGGGGAGATCCGAGTCTGCTCAGGGTGGCCCTAGAGAACCTGATCGGCAACGCCTGGAAGTTCACCGGCAGGAAGCCCGAGGCGAAGATAGAGTTCGGCCTGGACGAGGAACTCTCCCGCAGAAACGGCGTCCGTGTCTACTACGTACGTGACAATGGGGCGGGGTTTGAGCCGTCCTACGCGGATAAGCTCTTCGGGGCCTTCCAGCGCCTGCACAAGCCTGAGGAGTTTGAGGGAACCGGCATAGGGCTCGCTACGGTGCAACGCATCTTCCACCGCCACGGGGGGCAGGTTTGGGCTGAAGGAGAGGTGGGCGTGGGAGCCTCCTTCTTATTCGCGCTGTCGAGGCCCGAGGGAAGTGACGAAGCCAAGGCCGGCTAGGATTCCTCTAGTCAAGGATGCCCCCGCGATGTCGGCCTCACGCTTTTAGAGAGAGCCAAAACGCTGCGCAACTGGCACTACGGCTAACATCCCTTTTCCTTTAGTTTTTCGTCCTGGTTCCCAGTGTGCGCCCCGGAGAGGGCCAGGACCACCCACACCTCCCCTACGCTAGTCTCACAGTTGAAGTGCGGGGGGATATTCATCGAATTGCCGACAAGAGGTCTTCTAGGAAACTGAACGTGTCTCACCATAGTCGTTGGTTCGTCAAACCCGGGGCTCGGCGGGCGACGCTTGTCGATATAAACTTGGATGGCTGCATCTTTAGCGAAGATGAGGAAGAAGAAGACTTCGTTCTCGTCCTCCCCTGGTGGTGGTTCTAAGTCAGGAGCGTTTTAGATAAGTAGCGCACCACCACAGTAGGAGGAGCTGGCGAGAAGGAGGGCCGGGGCCAAGCGCTCCGGCCTCTTCTCATGCCTTCTAGAGTGGGCACTGTAATT
>DASQMR010000229.1:0-2465 GCA_035645375.1 Rubrobacteraceae bacterium | reverse complement strand
GCCATTGGACTTCGGGTTTCCCGCTCCCATAACTCCGCCCGGGTAAAGGACCACCACGGGCAGCCCCCTCTCGCGGTAAAGCTTCCAGACGACGAGGTCCCCTTCGTACTTGCTCTCGGCGTACGCGGTGAATCGCTCGGGTCCCACCGGCGTCTCCTCGTCGAAGGGGATCTGTGCCGGCTTGCCCCAAACCACGAACGTGCTCACGTGCGCCACCTTGGAGACGCCCTCTTCTAAGGCGGCCTCCGCGACGTTGCGGGTTCCCTCTACGTTGACCCTCCGATAGACGCTCTTGTCCGGCTCCCAGAAGGAGTAGACGTTGGCAAGGTGGACCACCCACTCGCAACCTTTCATGCCATCGAGCACCGACGCTTTATCGGTCACGTCCCCGTAGGCCAGTTCGCAGCCGAGCTCCTCGAGTGCGTCCGTGCGGCTCGTTTTCCTGACAAGGCAGCGCACCTCGTGGCCGCCCTCGACTCGCCTCCTGACCGTGGGCTTACCGACGAAGCCCGTCCCGCCCGTGACGAACACCCTCATCTTTGGGGCCTCCTTCGGTATGGTTGTTCCCAAGGTAACGAGCGAGAAACGGAGGCGTATCCCTCAAACGGCGTATTCTTGTCCTTATTCACCGGAGTGCGTGGAAGGGTAATTCTCCGAAGTTCGCCTTTAGGGGGTTCTCAGAAGTTCGGGAACAAAGTTGAAAACCTAGCCCATACGGGGGACGCGCCCTCCCCTGTGGTACCTCGATACTTGGGGTGCTAGCAAGCAGGGGCGGGGGATGCTCCTCCTCCGCCCCCTAACACAGGAGCAGATAGAGATGATCAGGAGCGCGGCGAGCAAGGTGATGTGGATGGGCAGGGCCACGGTGTTTACGGTGGGCCTAGCGGTCATACTGGCTTTGGTGTTCGGGGTGGCCACGACGGCCATGGGGGCCAACGGCAAGCCGTTCTTGTTGGGAAAGAGCAACGTGGCCACGATGGTTAGCGAGCTGGTTAACAACGGCGCGGGGCCGGCCCTTAGCCTGAAAGTCGGCCAGGGGCAGCCGCCGCTCGCGGTGAACTCCTCCGCCAAGGTAGCCGACCTAAACGCCGACCAGATAGACGGCTTGGACTCCACCGAGTTTGCGCCCAACGCCGTCGAAGCTTGGCGTACGGTCGGAACCTCGGAGTTCCAGAACGGATGGAGCAACTACGGCGGCCAAAACGTTTCCACGGCGGCCTTCTACAAGGACCCGTGGGGAGTAGTACACCTCAAGGGGGTGGTCAGCGGCGGAACCGTGGCAGACAGCCCCGTCGTTGCGTCTGGCACCATCTTTTGGCTTCCCTGTGGGTACGCACCCGACGAGGCCGAGATACACGCGGTGCTCTCGAACAACCAAACGGGTCGAGTAAGCGTCAAGTGGATGACCACCATAGGTTGCAGCAACGGCCAGAAAAGGGGCATGGTGACGGCCGACCCGCCGAGCAACAACGCCTGGGTCTCGCTCGACGGGATAACGTTCAGGGCGGCCGGCTCCTAAGCACGGAGGTAGCGGGCGAGGCTGCACGTGGGCCGGGGCGCAGAGCAGCCTCGGCCCTTCTCCTTGCCCTTATTCACCCGAGTGCGTGGAAGGGTTATTCTCGGAACTCCGCTTGTTAGGTTCTGCGAACTTCGCTACCCCAAGCACCGCTAAAGATAGTCCATATGGGTGATGTGCCTAGTATCCGACCCTTGCTACCGTGGTGGCGTTGTACAGCGCGGCGGGGCTGACGAGTCCCGCCCTTTGGGGAAAGGGTGTAGCCGATGAATGAAGAACGTAGAGCTAGCTCCTTCGACGAGCTGGCTAGAGGACTGGCCAGTGGCGAAGTCTCGCGCCGTAAGGCATTCGGGTTGCTGGGAGCAGCCCTGCTGGGAGGCACGCTGGCCTCCATACCAGGGGCGGCCTGGGCCACACATAGAGGGAGGCCCCACGGACCCCCCTCTGGCAACCCAACCTGTCCACCCCCAGGAGAGATACTGGTGTGCCAGTGTCCAAGTGGACAGGAACTCTGCGGTGGGGCGTGCGTCCCCAGCTGTGGCAGTGGTCAACAGCTTGACCCTGAGACCTGCCAGTGTGAACCTGTACTTATTTCTAGCAACGTAACCTGCGTGTGTGGGGACTTCACGCTCACTAGGTGCTTCGCGGGAGCTTGCGGCGATGAGTCGGCGCAAGCGGCCCTCTGTACTGAATCGTGTGCATCGTTCGGAGGCTTAGTGAGGGTGGGCGAGTGTACGGCGGATTGTCCTGGTTAGCTGGTAGCGACACGCAGCAGACTAGGGCCGGGGCGTAGTAGCAGCCTCGGCCCTTCTCTTGCCCCTATTCACTCGAGTGCGTGGAAGGGGAGTTCTCCGAAGTTCGCATCCAGGATCCTGCATGCTGGAGGCCTGCGGGCCGGGTTCGGACCTTTACCGCGCGGTGAGAAGCATACGAGTCGACACAACATCTC
>DASQMR010000228.1:0-7165 GCA_035645375.1 Rubrobacteraceae bacterium | reverse complement strand
CCCACGCCAGCTCCGGATCAAAGCCCTCGACGTGCTCGGCCTCTTTCTTGAGATAGCTCTCCGGGATGAGCAGCGGAAAATAGGCGTTCTGGTGCCCGGTCGCCTTGAAACGGTCGTCGAGGTCTCGTTGGATGCGTTCCCAGATAGCGAACCCATAGGGACGTATGGCGAAAGTCCCGCGCACCGGCCCGTAATCTGCCAACTTCGCCATCCGAACCAGTTGTAGGTACCACTTGCTCGGATCCTCGCCCTTTTTCGTAAGCTTCTCGACCGCTTCGACCATTCAAACGCTCCTCTCCTGATGCAAGTCTAGTTCGGGAGAGTATAGCGTCCTGCCGCTACCCGGCAGGCTCTATCGCCTTCTTGCCGACGTGGGGAACGAGGGCTTCGGGAATTAGTACAGAGCCGTCTTTTTGCTGGTAGTTCTCAAGGAGCGGGATGAGGGCGCGGCTGACGGCTATGGCGGTGCCGTTCAGGGTGTGGAGGAGCTGGGGGCGGCCTCCGTCTTTGCGGTAGCGGATGGCGAGTCGGCGGGCCTGGTAGTCGGTGGTGTTGGAGGTGGAGGTGATCTCTCCGTAGGCGTTACGACCGGGCATCCAGGCTTCAAGGTCGTACTTGCGGTAAGCGGCCCCCCCGAGGTCGCCGGTGCAGATGTCCACGACCCGGTACGGAAGGCCGAGGCCCTGGAAGATCTCCTCTTCTATCCCAACCATCTCCTCGTGCATCGCTTCGGAGTGTTCGGGGGTGGTAAAGCCGAACATCTCGACCTTCGTGAACTGGTGGACCCGGTAGAGGCCGCGGCTCGCGCGGCCGTGGGAGCCCGCCTCGGTCCGAAAGCAGTGGGAGAGGCCAGCGAGCCGGACGGGGAGGTCGGCGGCGTCCAGGATGTCTCCGGCGAGGGAGCCGGCGAGGGTTATCTCGGCGGTCGCGACGAGCGAGAGGTCAGAGTCCTCTATCGAGTAGATCTGAGTCTCGGGGCCGCGCGGGATAAAGCCGGTCCCGACCAACGCCTCGTCGCGGGCGAGGTCCGGCGTGATCGTCGGCTCGTAACCGTGCGCGATGAGCTTATCCAGGGCGTATCGCACCAAGCCGAGCTCCAGCAGTACGGCGTCGCCACGAAGGAAGTAGAACTTGCTGCCTGCAACCTTTGTGCCGGCCTCGAAGTCTATAATGCCAAGAGATTCGCCGAGCTCGACGTGATCTTTTGGGTCGAAGCCGAAGGCAGGGGGCTCGCCGCTATGTCGGATCTCGACGTTCTCCGTATCGTCCCTGCCGATAGGAGAGTCTGGGTGGGTCATGTTCGGTATCTTGAGCATCTCCTCCCTGAGCCGCCCCTCGACCGCCGCGAGTTGAGCCTCTATCTCCGGGATCTGCTCCTTTATCCGCCGCGACTCGGCTATGAGTCCCTCACGCTCGTCGGGGTCGCGCTCCTTGCCGACGCTCTTCGCCATCTCGTTCTGACCCTGCCTGAGATCGTTCACCTCCTGCATCAGCTCAGAACGCTCCTCGGCGAGCCCCACGACCAGGTTCACGTCTGCGTCGACCCCACGGTTCTTGCAGTTCTCGGCGACGGCTTCGGGGTTCTCTCGGATGAATTTGAGATCTAACATGGCGACTCCTATAAGTAGCTTGTCAGCATCTCAGCCAGTCAGCGCTTCAGCTCTTGTTTTTCCTGACTTGCAGACTAGCTGACAAGCTCTATATTAGCCCGCCAATTCCGTGAGCGCCCGGTTCTCTTCGCGTACTCTCACCCAGAGCATGGCAGCGTTTAAGACCGTAAAGACGAGCGCCGTCTCCCACGCCCCAAAAATCAGAGGAAATGTGAGTATCTCGACGACCACGACGACGTAGTTGGGGTGGCTGAGGTATTTGTACGGCCCGCGCCGGATAGGCTTCGCGCCTGGCACGACGAGTATCTTCGTATTCCACCTCTCGCCCAGAGAGACGAGCGCCCAGTAACGCAAGGGCTGCACGAGGAGAAAGAGCGCGAGCGGAACCGGCCAGAGGGCGGGCAGCTCCGGACCGCGCAGAAGCCCTTCGATCAAGGTGGTGAGGAGCCACAGGGAGTGCAGGGCGACGATAAAAAGATAGTGGCTCCGGCCCCGCTCGACGGCGCCGCGTGCGCGTGCCCGACGCTCGTTGTGTCGAGCGAGCACAAGTTCGATGAGGCGCTGGACGCCGACTAAGGCGACCGCAAGAACGAGTACGGCGCCGTTCAAAGAGCGACTCTAGCGCTGATCGCCACAAGATTTACCCCTCTAGCGGTATCCGCTAGCGGGAGATCCAAGCACTCCGACCGAACTCCGGCGGGCTGACAGGATCCCATCGGACCGGCAGTCAGGGTCAGCATCGGAAGAGGACGTGCTCGGCCGAAAAGCCCGGACCTAGCGCCGAGATAGTCCCGAACTCGCCGCTCCTCGCCGGGTAATCTTCGAGGAATTGCTCTAGCACGAACATTACGGTGACGCTAGACATGTTGCCGTACTCCCTGAGTATCTCCCGGGAGAGGTCGAGCCCGCCAGGCGAGAGTTCGAGCGTCTCCTCGTACGCCTCCAGCACCTTTGGACCCCCGGGGTGCAGGACGAAGTGCCGCAAATCTTCGAAAGCGAGACCCAGAGAGTCACAGGCGGCTTCGAGGTTTCCCCGCATCTTCTCGTGGACTATCTGCGGAACGCTCCTTGCAAAACGCACCCGCAACCCCTCCTCGACGACGTCCCATCCCATGACGTCCTCCGTCTCCGGCCAGGTCGTGCTGTAGCTGCCGAGGAGGCCCGGTCCCTCCCCAGAGCCCAGGAGCACGGCGGCAGCACCATCGGCGAAGAGGCTCGTGGCGACGAGGTTGCTCTTCGAGCGGTCTCCCTTCACGAAGGTGAGGCCGCACAGCTCGACAGCCACCATGAGAACCGGCTTCTCGGGGTAGGCTCGGGCATGGTCGGCGGCGCGGGCGATACCCGCCGCTCCGCCCGCGCAGCCCAAGCCCCAGATGGGTACGCGCTTTGCATGCTCCGGCAACCCGAGCCGGAACATAAGCTTCGAGTCGAGCGAGGGCGTAGAGATACCCGTGGTCGAGACGAAGAAGATAGCGCCTACGTCCCCCGGCTCTAGCCCTGCTTTGTCCAAGGCTCTCTTCGCCGCCTTCTCACAGAGATCCAGAGCGCTTTCGATGTACAGGGCGTTCTTCTCGTGGAAAGGGTGATACTCGCCGAACCACTCGGGCGGCATGCAGAAGTACCTGCTCTGTATGTGAGCGTTGTCGAAGATGGGGAGCAGCCGCTCCACGTTCTTGAAGCTCTCCGAGAACATCAGCCGCGCGAAGTCCCTGGCCGTCTCCTGCGAGACTCGGTGCTGTGGCACCGCCGTCGCGACAGAGAGTATGCTTGGGTTGTCTCTGGATACAGGGGTCTCCGACCTCATCTCTCTCCTTGTTCCCGGCTACGCCGTTGCGAGTCTTGCATCGTGACATTACCGCGCCATGTAACAACGCTTGGTACGTTAGTTTACTAAAGGATATATGATATCGTCCTCTCACGATGGAGCGGTCCATCTCCGCTTGGCGTTTCAGATTATCGTAGAGGCGGCTCCGGGACGTCGGCCTCCGGCGCGGAGCAGGTGTTGCGGAAGACGTACTGGGAGAGGCGTTTGCGCTGGCGGCTCGACCAGTCTATCGTCGGGCGGCGCTTCTCCTCGGGGAGGTAGCCCAGACGATAGACCGCCATCAGCTCTAGGTCGTCCGGAACGGCGAGGAGCGCCTTGATCTCCTGCCACTTCTCAGGGATTTCCATTGGTGTCGAGACGAACTGGATGCCCATACCCAGAGCGGTGGTGGCGATCCAGACGTTCTCGACGGCCGCGCCCATCCCGAAGACGGAGTAGAAACCCGAGAGCTCTCCAGGCCGGTACTCGGTTCTGTCGAGGAGGACCGCGAGCAACAACGGCGAGCCGGCGACGAGTTTACGGTTGTCCTCGGCGAGCATCTTCGGTACGCCGAAGCGGTTCATCACGGACTGCCCCGTATTAGAGAAGATCTGACGTCGAAACGGCTTCAGGATCTTAGGCAATTGGTCTATGTGTATGCCGTCCCTGCGCTTCTCCATCTCCTCCTCAGAGAACCTGAAGTAGGGCCTGTAGCGCCTCCAGAAGGTCCCCTCCTCCATGAGACGGTGCATAGACTCGCCGCTTATGCGGGCGACCGCCTCGATGATGCCTTTGTCGTCCACCAGAACGAAACGCCACGGCTGGCTGTTGAAGTGACTGGGCGCCATCCCGGCGAACTCGACCAGCATCCTCTGGTGTTCGATGCTCACCGGTCCTGGCAGAAACGGCCCGTTGGTGGTTCTGCGCCTTTGGAGGGCTTCGAAGAGTTCCAGGTCTCCTCCTAACCTTTGCGTGCGCGGCCGGGTGCCCGTTAACACCCGCGCTTTGGTAAGACTACATACTTATATGCAGCATAAGCGTTCTCCGACGGTACGTCCACCGTATAGTACCGGCCTTCTTTACTTCAGACGCACAGACCAGGCGCCGTATGCGATGAGGCGCGTTGGTACGGCGCGCAGAATAGGGGTGCGCAGGAGCAGGCGTAGGAAGCGCGGAAGCTCGAAGGCATCCTCCCGGTCGAGCGCATCACCGACGACATGACGCTGAGCGAAGTCCTGAGCGTATTGGATCACGCGCACGCAGGGAGACCTGCGCCGCTGGACCGACCTTAAGTGTCGCTCCTCGACGCTCCCTTCAAGGAGAGGATCCGCCAGCACGTTAGCCGCGACCACCGCGTCTTCGATCGCGAGGTTGATCCCGACGCCGCCGACGGGCGACATGACGTGCGCCGCGTCGCCGACAAGCAAGAGCCCCGGCTTGTACCAGCGCCTCAGCCGGTCCGACTCGACCGGAAGCAACGAACCCTGCCCCCAGTCTTCAAGCATCCCCACCCTGTCTCGAAGCTCTGGAGCGAGCACGGCTACCGACCGCCTGAGCGCCGGGAGGCCTCTCTCCTTGAGGCGCGAATAGTGACCTTTCGGGATGATATATCCAACCTGCCAATGGTCCGAGTGATCCATCATGACCAACAGGCTCCTCTTACCAAACCGGAAGACTGCCCCCGCTCCCTCCGGGTCCTCCGGCAGTCGCGGCAGGTTGAACCAGAAAACGTCCATCGAAGACCCGCCCGCCACGTTAGGTTTGAGCGCCGCGAGCTTCCGCAGCCTCGAGAAGCGGCCGTCCGTGCCGACCGTGAGCGCAGCCTTTACCTCGTGCAGACCGCCCTCCCCGCCATAGCGCACGCCGCGAACCGCGCCGTTCTCCTCGACCAGCTCCTTCACCCGCGCGCCCATCACGAGCCGAAAGTTCGGGAAGCGTTCCGCCTCGGCGGCCATCAACTCCAAAAACCGCGCCTGCGGGAGCATCAGGACATAAGGGTACGCGGACTTCAGACGCGCGAAGTCTGCGAACGTCTCGCGCCTACCGCCGGCATCCTGAAGGACGAACCGATGTACCTTTGCGTGGTCGAGCTGCATTATCTTGTCGGCCAGGCCAAGCCGTGCCAGAGTCTCAAGGGCCGCAGGGTTCAGGGTGTTCCCCCGAAACTCGCGCTCGAAGTCCCCGTGTGCTTCAAGGAGCGTCACCCGCACGCCCTGACGCGCCAGAAGAAACGCTAGCATTACGCCCGCCGGCCCCGCGCCTACGATACAGCACTCGGTCTCCTCGGCTGTGTGGACCGGGGTCCTCGCAAACAGGGTCTCCGTAGTATTTTTCGTCGCCAGGGCTGCTCCTCTCAAGGACAGGTCAGTCGAGACCGAAGCTATCCGAGGCTACCATGAAAGGTGGTTAGAGAGTTTACAAAGTCACCCAAACGCCCGCTGCGTAGAGGAGCAGCGCTCCGCAGGCGAGGATAGCGTGGCCGATTGTGCCCGCTCGCACTCGAGGCAAGATGGCGAAGATGGCGAGGATCGCCACGAGCGGCCAGCGATAGGGCGCACCCGAGAGAAAGCCGATGAACACTGCCATCGCCGCTGAGGCGAACACGGCAAAGAAGAGGGCGTGGTGAAGCCAGCGGAACGGCTTCGTATCCACCATGCGTAGTTGGACGAGGATGCCCAGGACGAAGTTCAGGAGGAACAAGACCGTGGCGGCGAAGAAGACCACAGCTCTTAGGGCCCTCCCCTACGCTTCCGCAGACGGCGGTCGCTGGCTGTGTAGCGCTCTGCTGTAGCATCTCCCTAGCACGTCGTCATTGTACGGCGATCGGCCCCTTATAACCGGCGGAAAACAGAGTCAGTCAGGCTGTGCCCTGATCATGCTGGACGCGGCGCCGCGGATGGATAGCAACCAGTTGCCGCACCGAGGGCGTTTACGGCATACTTCACCATTCGAAGGTCGTAACAATCTCTGGCGCCGAAGATCTCTCCAATCAGCACGGGAGCGGCAGGACGCGAACTCCCCGTACCGTGATCCTGCCCTCGACGAACGCTTCGGAAAAGAGTAGGATCGGCGTCACATCCGCGTCCAATATCTCACGCAACCGGTAGCAGCCGCGCCAGGCCTGTTTTGCGAAATCCTTCTCCGGGGAGTGGCCGTTGATCAGCAAGTCTTTACCCTTCGCGTTGACCCGCCCCTTGTGGCTCTTTGTCTCGATGGCGTGGCACCCTTGCTCGCCGAGGACGACGTGGTCCAAGTTGTAAACCCCTGCGAGCGGCACGTCTTGGAACAGATAGAACCCGTGCCCAAGCGGCTTCTCTAGCTCCGCCCCGACCCGCTCCTCGGCTCACCCCCCGGCGAGCCACATTCTCTCGGCCTCCCGCGCCTTCTGCCAGGCGTGTCGCCCGACACTCTTGATCCTGAAAGCGGAGGCTCCGAGATCCGCCACCGTCCACAGGGCAGCTAGCTTGCGTCCCTCGCTTACCGCGTGCTACCCAACAGGTTCGTTCTCTCGGTTATCTCGCGAGTCTGAGGCGCCTCATCGCCAACGAAGGCTAGTACCTAATGGTTCACCGGCGTTCCCCTCACCATTCTCCATGTGCTGTAGCGGTTATCGGTCGGAAGGAGCGTAGACTTTGGCCGAGATTCGGCGAGGCGAAGCGAGGATGCTAAGATGCACGTCTACTATGGGCACGTTGGAGAAAAGGGCGTAAAGATAGATGGATAGCGGCCGTGGAGATCGTGCGGCTTACGT
>DASQMR010000227.1:0-4446 GCA_035645375.1 Rubrobacteraceae bacterium | reverse complement strand
GGAAGGCGGACGCCGTCAGCTACAAAGCGGCCCGCTAGCCGAGGACCAGACTCAGGTTCTATCCGAACGAGAGACCCGGACCGAAAGTACCCGGTCTGAGACCACCAGGTCCGAGAGTACTTCCGGCTCTTCATCTCCGAGAAACCGCGAGGGGGACGCCGGGGATCGGGAAGATGTCCGCGTGGAGGGGACCCCGCTTGGCGAGGACGAGACCAGGGAGTTGAACTTCGGGAGAGAATCGGAGCAGAGGGGCTCGCAGGGGGAAGAGGGTAGGCCCGGACGTGACAGGGACCGCGACGAGTAAGGCTCCTCTGACGTCGGATACTAGCCTTCAGCAGGAGAAGCGAAGCGTCGCCCCTAACTAAGACTTACGCATGGCCCTAGACCTGCTTAGGTCGGACCTGAAGCTCGTCTTCTGCGGCTACAACCCGTCGCTCACGTCCGGAAGGAGCGGCCATCACTACGCTCACCCCGGCAACCGCTTCTGGCGCGTTCTTCACGCCTCCGGCATTACCGATCGTCTGTACACTCCAGAGGAGGACGAGCAACTGCCCGATGTTTTTGGCATCGGCTTCACCAACCTCTGCTCCCGCCCGACACGCCGGGCCGACGAGTTGACGCGCGAGGAGATCCGGAACGGCGCCGAAGAGCTACGCGCGAAGCTCGAAGAGATGCGCCCCCGCGTCGTCGCCTACACCGGCATCGGCGTCTACAAGTGGTTCCGCGCGACCTCGAAGGTAGCGTGGGGCGTGCAGGAGGATCCGGCCGTCCCGGACGTGACCGACGTGGTGGTACCGTCGCCCTCAGGCCTCAACCGGATGCGCTTTGAGGAGTTGGTCGAGCACTACCGGGTGCTCGTGCCCTTTCTGTCGTAAGGGATCTACCGGGCACGCGCGGTAACTTGTCAGAGTAGGGTGCGGGTCAAACGTCCCTGTCCTTCGGAGCGACGGGGGGTACGTGGAGGTCAAGCCGGATAGCGGCGAGGCGCAGCGCGAAGATAAGGGCCATCGGAGTCAGGACGGCGGTTTGGCTGCCCGGCGCCAACTCGTTCCACAGTACGTAGACGGAGGCGCCCGCGATAGAGGCCGTCGCGTAGATCTCGCGGCGCAGGATCAGGGGTATCTCCGCGCACAGCACGTCACGAAGAATGCCGCCCGCTACCCCGGTTATAGTACCCATCAGGATCACGATGAGCCCTGAGACCTCCGCAGCCTCGGCCGTCTGCGCCCCGGTGACGGTGAAGAGCGCGAGCCCGAAGGCGTCCGCTACGAGCAGCGAGCCCCGGGGAGGCTGGCGGAACCGGGCATAGACCAGGGTGGCGAGCGCGGCGGAGAGGATCACGACGAGGTAAGTGGGGTCCGCTATCCAGAAGATCGGCCGGATGTCGAGCAGCAGGTCCCGGATCGTGCCGCCCCCGATCGCCGTGATCACCGCTATCACGATCACCCCGAACGGGTCCAGGCTCTTGCGCCCCGCCGTTAACGCGCCGCTCACCGCGAAGACTGCCGCCCCGAACATGTTCAGAAGATAGAGCACCATCCTTCGGAGACTAGCAGGATCTCGCTATGAGGCGCCAAGCCAAACGGTATGCAGAGGCTTGTCGTACGAAGGAGGCGCGTGACCGCGCTATCGGATAGAGTTGATGTAGCTGGAGGACCGAGGTAGATCGGACCGCCGCAAGCCTATCATCTACAGGGTTTTTCTGAGAAGAGGGAAGGTACTGTTGCAAGGAGACCGGGCGGCGACGACGCTGGTTAGACGAGGTGATCCAAGCTGACGCTTCGTCAGTCGGACAGCTCGTTCTTTTGGCGGCTCTCTGGGGCGCCGTGTTCCTGCTCATCAGGTACGCGCTTGAAGATTTCTCGGCGACGGAGGTTGCCTTTTCCCAGGCCGCGATAGGGGCGGTTGGGCTCCTGGTGGTGGTTCTAACCGAAGGAGGAAGAGCGCCGCGCTCGGCGATATCTTGCACCGGCCTCTACTGGCGATCCTGCTCGGGGTCTCCGCGATAGGCGCGCCTTTCATGCTGATCTCACTCGGCGAGTGAGCGTGCCCTCGGGGCTCGCGGGTGTGCTAGTCTCCTCGACGCCGATGTTCGTAGCGCTCTCAGATAGGCTCGGCCGCCGGGCGGTGATCATGGGCGGGGCACTCTTCGGTCTGCTCTTCGCCTTTCCCTTGTTCTGGATGCTGGATACCGGCGACATGTTTCTCGTGTGGCTGGCCTTCGCCCTGGGCATCGCCGTCTGTGTCAACTCCACGTTTGCGCCGCAGGGCGCTTACTTCACCGAGCTCTTCGATCCGCGCGTCCGCTACAGCGGTTTCGCCGCCGCCCTGCTCGCGTGGACGGCAGGCGACCCGTGGTCGATCTCCGCCTACCTGGCCCTGCTGTCGCTCATCACCCTCGTAGCAACGTATCTGGCCCCGGAGACGCTTCGGAAGTAGGTCGTCCGACGAGAGAGTGCGTAGGCTGGACGTTTTTTTGATCGAGGAGGCTAAAGTGGCGACGATCATCAGGAGATAAGCGGATCTTTTGGACAGAAGATCGACCGGGCATCAAGCGGCAGGTCCCGGAGCGTGCCGCCCCGGATAACGCCGAACACTGTTATTACGATTGCTCCAAACGATCTCCTGCTCTTGCCTCCTGCTGTCAGCGCACTAACGGTATGAAGGCTGCCATCTCGACGCGTTCAGAAGAGTAAGCACCATAATCAAGAGCTGGCAGTATCTCACCGCAAACTACGAACCGATCATACATATGAAGATCAGGCCCGAGACTTTCGGAGTTTGCGAAGGCGTAGCCTGAGGCAACAGAGCAGCCGTTAGCCGCGGCGCTGGTGAATTTTGGAGGTGTCCGACGAGCCTGAAGAGCCTTCGCCAGCTTTTCGTGCTCGCTCTGTCGTCTCCCTTCTCGCTCTCTCCTGTCGGGTTGCGGCCGTCGAGCGGGCACGGCTAGAATAGCTTCGCCCCGCGGGGGGAAGGAGTTCGGGGAATTGCTTGAGATGCTCATCACGGCAATAGCCGGGTTCGTCGGCGGGTTCGTAAGCACCCTGGCGAGCAACGGGTCGGCGGTCACCCTGCCCGCGCTCGAGTTCTTCGGCCTGTCCGAGCACACGGCTAATGGTACGAACCGGATCAGCGTCGTCGCGCTCGGGCTCTTTGGTACGATCGGTTTCTACCGCGAGGGGCTCATCGATTGGCGGAAGGGTACTCGGATCGCTGTTTTTATAGCGGCGGGCACCGTCGTAGGGTCGCTGATCGCCGTCAGATTTGGCGAGGCGCTTCTGGAGGCCATAGTCGTCGCGGGCCTGCTCATCGTCCTTGGGCTGCTCCTCATCAGACCGGGGCGCTGGCTCGGGGGAAGAGCGGGTACTCCCAGACCATTCGGTTGGGTACAGGCGGTTTCTTACTTCGCCATCGGCGTCTACGCGGGGCTAGTAGTTCTCGGCTCGGGCTTCTTCATGCTCGCCGCGCTGATACTGCTTACCGGATGCGACCTCAAGCAAGGGAACGCCCTCAAATCCTTTATTCTGCTCATCGTTGGTCTACAGAGCCTCTTGATCTTCTCCGAGGCCCGTGAGGTGGACTGGTCCGCGGGCATACCCCTGGCCCTGGGAAGCGCGGCGGGGGCGTACCTGGCTGCGCGGCTGGCCGCTAGGGACTGGGCCAGGGTGTGGGTCTACCGCTTTCTGGTGCTCGTGGTCGTCCTGGCGATCATGCACCTCCTGATAGTCGATGGTGAACGGTACTTGCAGCATGTCTAACGGGGACCAATAAGTCCGGTATCGAGCCGAGGGGAGAGACGCTCTCCAGGAAACTCTACGCGGGTCAGACGGGCTCTTCGAGCAGTTCGCCGAGATGCTGATCTATCTGCTCCATGTAGCCCGGCTCAAGGCCGAACAAGCCCAGGTGCCCGCTTATGCTCTCGACGACTCGTAGCTCGCTGTTGGGCACCAGCTTCTGTTCCGCAGCACAGTCGCGCACGGGGAAGAACATGTCCTCGTCGATGGGCATGACGAACGTCCTGGCCGTGACGCGGCCGAGCGCTGCGGCAAAGTCCCCGCCGGTGTTCCGGCTCACGTCGCCATGCTGCCACTTCCACGCCATGCACAAGAGGTCATTCGGGTCCATTGGGTCGAAGTAGGCGTCCTCAAAGCCGACCTGGAAGTCGTCCGCCGACGCGAACCCGAGGGTGCTCCAGTGCTCCCTTTTCCAGAACTCCATCGAGAACCCCTTGACCGACCAGATCCGGGCGTGCCGGGCGAGACCTGCGCGCACGTCCGAGGATTCGTACCAGCCACCGCGGAATGTGGGATCCGAAGTGATGGCCTCCTTGAGAGCTTCGGTGTAGATGAAGCCGTGCGGGGTGTTCTTCGCCGTACCGGCTATCGGGGCAGCCCGTTTGACCTTCTCCGGGAACCGAACCGCCCACTCGTAGGTCTGCTGCGCCCC
>DASQMR010000226.1:0-7979 GCA_035645375.1 Rubrobacteraceae bacterium | reverse complement strand
TCGGCGACGATCCGGCAAGTACAATTACTCCTGTCGCTGAACCGACTATTGGAGGTCTCTTCTTCTTGGGTCAGGTAGCCGTACTCGATCCCCTTGTAGCACAGCAGGTCGCTGCCGGAGAAGTCGTCGACCGTCCCGCTTCGGTGGTAAAGGAGCTCTTGGAGAACGCCCTAGACGCCGGTGCCACACGCGTAGAGGTAGAGATAGCCGATGGTGGCCGCGAGCGTATGTTAGTCAGGGACAACGGCTCGGGTATGAGTGAAGAAGACGCAAAGTTGAGCGTCTTGAGCCACGCAACCAGTAAGATCCGTGCCGCGAGCGATATAGAGTCTGTTATGACCTTAGGCTTCCGGGGTGAAGCATTGCCCTCCATAGCTAGCGTCTCCGCCTTCTCCTTTACCACCTCAACCGGGGAAGGTGCGGGCACGAACGTCGTAGCCTATGGTGGAGGAAAGGTCACCGTCTCCCCCTCCTCGCACCCCAAGGGCACCACCGTGTGGGTCGACCGGCTCTTCTACAACGTCCCAGCGAGGAGGGCTTTTCTAAAGAGCGCCCGCGCAGAGCGAGCGGCTATAGTGGAGGTGATGACTAACCTCGCCATAGCCCATCCTCGCATGACGTTCCGTCTCACCGAGAAAGGCCGCGAGGTGCTCTCTCTACCCGCGACCAAGGATCTCTTAGAGCGCCTCGCTCAGCTCTACGGCGTTGGCAAGGCAAGGGCGATGCGACGCGTGAACTACGAGTCGGGCCCCTTCAAGGTCTCGGGCTACGCGGCGTTGCCGAGTATCACCGAGGCCAGCCGATCGCGTCAGACACTCTCTGTAAACGGTCGATGGGTCAGAGCTGAGAGCTTGACGAAGGGCATAGATGACGCCTACCGAGGGACCGTGGCTGCGGGCCGCTACCCGCCGGTGGCGCTCTGCGTAGAGGTGGACCCGCGCCAGGTTGACGTCAACGTTCACCCGACCAAGCAGCTGGTGCGCTTCTCAGACGAGAAAGAGGTACGCCTGGCGATAAGCGAGGCGGTCCGCAACGCTATACAAGGAGCAAGAGACGATACCGTACCTGCCCAGTACGAGCTGGATGCAGAATCCGCAACCTCGGCCGCCCCCTCACTCCTAGACACTGAGGACGGTGCCGGTGCACCTTCTGCTGCTCCGGAACATCATCCTATAGAGGATCGCTCGGTTAGCGAGACAACACCTCCTATACCTTCCGCCAGAAAGTCACCTACCACCAATAAGGGTGGCTCAAGCTCCCCTGATCGCCTCTTCGAAGCCTCCAATAAAAGCTACAGCTCTGACCCTTCAAAGACACCAGACCTCTCAGGGCAACGCAAGCGCATTGAACAAGCCTCCGCCCCTTTCTCACAGGCTCGCTCCTCGGCTAAGGTGGAGCGGGGAGATTTGCCGCGCCTTAGAGATCTGCGCGTGGTGGGCCAGATAGCCTCCGGCTACATCCTCGTAGACGAGCCGCTGGCAGCGTGGGTTGTAGACCAGCACGTAGCGCACGAGCGTGCCCTCCTAGATAGGCTCACCGACCCCGAAGATGAGCGGATGCCCACTACACAGTCGCTACTCATCCCGGAGGTGGTGGAGCTTTGGCCCGAGGATGCCGCAGAGGCAGTAGATTCCCTTGAGGAGCTTTCAGTGTACGGTTTCGATGTAGAGCCGTTCGGCAAGGACTCCTTCAGGATAAACGGGGTGATCTCTACCCTGGCAGAGCGCGGGGATGTGGGGGGAGCATTCAGGGAGGCGGTCTCCGCGATGAGAGGTACGGCACCCGGGATGAGCAGAGAAGAGAGGATACTAGCTACTATAGCGTGCCACTCTGCGGTAAAGCTGGGCGACAGGCTCTCTCATGAGGAGATGGAGGCGCTGATAAAAGACTGGTTGACGAGCCGCTACCCGGCTACGTGTCCGCACGGACGTTCTATCTGCTACCGCATGGAGCACAAGGACATAGCCCGCAAGCTCGACAGACATTAGACAACATCTGTCTGCGCTTGGAGTTGCCTTGGGGACACCGCTGATCAGATAGTGGAGGCCGAGGGGATCAAGCTGAGTTAGCGTATTCTAAGCCGGCCGGAGTCACTTCTACTATACGCTGCCTATGAGCACGCCGCAGGCGAAGACGAGCGCCGCCAAGGATGACCTGGAGTGCCGAGATTAGGAAGCTCATCTGAAAGTATCGGTACCGTATCAGGGAGATCGCCAGCAGCTCGATGCCGACGACCCCGAAGGCGAGGTACAGTGCTATCCCGACATCCAGCAGGAGGAAAGGAAGGGTGTGTAGTACTCCGCCGACGAAGGTCGCGAGGCCGGTGATCGCACCTCGTACGACCGGACTTCCACGTCCGGTGAGCGTCCCATCGTCGGAGAGACCTTCCGAAAAAGCCACGCTGATGGCTGCCCCAGCCGCCGCCGCTAATCCCACCAGGAACGTGACCCAAGTATCCCCGGTTGCAAACACGGTCGCAAACAGCGGTGCCAGCGTCGAGACTGACCCGTCCATCAACCCAACCAGACTTGGCTGTACTACTTTTAGTACAAAATCCTTGCTATGTCCCGAAGTCGTCATCTCCCGGCCCCCGAACCCTAACCTCTCCATCAAAGTCGCCAAGGGTCGATCCTCCATGAGTACCTGTGAGAACCAGCAAGATGACTTTCACCCACAACCCATTTAAATAAAGAATAGTTCCTGATATTGATAATGGGAGTCGTTGGCGTTTAGGGAGTTATGTGCTGGGTGCTGGATGCTGGAGGGCTGCGGATGAGGTTAGTGTGAGTGGTCGTCAGCTAGTTACTGTTGCCCGTTGGCAAGGTTAGATAGCCCAGACGAGCACTGGTTACTATCTAGAGTAGGGGAGCGAGAGCGGGATGATAGGTGCGAGAGATCCTAGGTGCTTTTCTTACCGTTTGTAAGCTCTCTGCTTCGTAGAGTGTGAAGGGGTTAGCTACGGAAGCATGACCGGCATCGGAGAATAAGATGGACGCGGCGGATTTTGAGCCGCCGGTTGTATAGCGGAGGCGTTTTGGGTCTTTATGCGACTATCTTTGCGGTGGCGGCGCTGCTTGTTACGGTGGCTGTCCTCTTCTCGATGCTGCGGTGGCCCGCCTTGAGGCGGCTGGGCCTGCGAAACCTCACACGCCGCAAGTGGAATACCGCCCTCGTCGTGGTCGGCTCGATGGTCGGGACGGCGCTCATCTCGGGATCGCTAGTATTAGGCGACAGCACCGGGCGCTTTCAGGAGAACGAGGCGCGCACGACTTTGGGCGAGATCGACGAGGTCGTCCAGCAGGTGGGGCAGAGGCTACCCGGCGACCGGCGTCCGATCCCTCCCTTCGACGTCTCGGTGGCCGAGGGCATTACGCCGCAGGCCGTCCGTGAGCTTACCGAACCGGAGGACGAGTCAAACGAGAAAGGCCTGGTAGCTCGCGCCTCTACGGTCCTGGGCTTAAAGGAGGAACCAGCGGGCATCGACGGCGTCATCGGTGTCCTGACGAGCGAGGTCCCGGCTGAGTCGCTCGACAGGGCGGGGGAGTCGTTGGTCGCCACGCCGGCGGTGACGGTGATCGGGACGGACTGGACCGCTCTGGGCGAGTTTGGGTTGGACCCGCCCGCAGTGTCTGGTCTGGAGGAGCCCGGGGCGAAGGAGTTGTACGCTTCCGAGGGCCTTGTCGAGGGGCTGGAGGTTAACGAGGGCTCGACGGTGCGGCTCGTGGGGCGTGAGGGGCCGGAGGAGTTCGAGGTGGCGGCGATCGTGCCGGAGGAAGGAATCTCCGGCTACGAAGCGCGTTTCTCGAGCGCGGAGGGGACGGCGCTCCTGAGCGAGGAGGATGCGCGCGGGCTTCTCGGAGCCGAGGAGGGCATCAACGCCGTCTTTGTCAGCAACGAGGGGGACGTTACAAAGGGGGTCGAGAGGTCTGGGACGGTCGCGGGGGCGCTGGAGGAGATCCTGGCGGGAGAAGGTGCCGACGCGGGAGAGTTTCAGGTCGCCGAGGTAAAGAAGGATGCGCTGGAGGGGGGAGGGTTCCAGATCGGGGACATATTTCTAATGATCAGCTCCTTCGCCATCCTCGCGGGGATACTCCTGATCATCAACATCTACACGATGCTCGCCGAGGAGCGTAAGGGGGAGCTCGGCATCCTTCGCGCAGTAGCCCTCAAGCGCGCGGGGCTGGTACGCCTCTTCGTCTACGAGGGCTACGCCTATAGCCTGCTCGCCTCCCTGATCGGGGCGCTGGTGGGTTTGGGGATCGCCGCCGCCCTCGTTTGGGGCTTGAACCGGGCGACGGCGACCTTCGCTGACCTGTTCAACGACGACCTGACGATCCCCTTTTATGTCGAGGGCTCCTCGTTACTTGTAGCCGTCTCTGCCGGGCTGCTCATCACCTTCCTCGCCGTCTTCTTTACCAGCCTGCGCATCAGCAACCTCAACATTGTCGCCGCGATCCGCGACCTGCCGGAGAGCAGAGAGCCGCGCCGCCCGCTCCTCCGGCTCGTCCTGCAAGCCGCTCTGCTTTTTCTGGGGATCGCGCTCACCGCCGTCGGATTCGCCGCCGAAGATGGCTACCTTATGCTCCTGGGCCCGATCTTCGCGGCCTTCGGGTTCGGCCTGCTCTCTTCATGGTTTTTGCCCGCTCGTCCCGCGTGGACCGTAGTAGGGGCGTCGGTCCTGGCCTATGCTTACCTTGCCAACCGCTTCGATGCGGTGGAGCAGGCAAACGAGGAGAGCCCGGCGATGTTCTTCGTCGAGGGCGTGCTGATGGTGCTCGGGGCGGTACTACTCACAGCGTTCAACCTCAGTCTAATCTATGGTGTCCTACGCTACGTCATGCGGGTCGCGCCGCGTCTCGCGCCCGTGTTGAGGATGGCGATAGCCCATCCGGCCTCCAGACCCGCCCGTACCGGTTTCACGCTCGCGATGTTCGCGTTGATCCTGTACATGGTCACTATAAGTTCCATCTTCTCGAGCACTCAGTCCGCCGCCTCCGAGCAGACCCGCGACGAGCAGCTCTCCGGCTACGACGGCGCCGTCCAATCTGGGCCTATAGCGACTTTAGGGGACTTTGAGGATAAGGTCGCGGGGAACGAGGTTCTGAGCGAGGAGATCACGACCGCCGACGGACTCGTCGCGGGCGGAGTAGTATTGCCGGAGTACTCGGCGGACGACTACTCGACCCAGTTCGGACCGCCTATCGGTGAGGCGGCGCCCGGGGCGGACGTGTCCGAGTACGTTACCTATGCGCCGGATAGTTTCCTCTCTTCGACGACGGACGTGCTGGAGGATCGCTCTTCGGAGTATGCGACGGACCGGGAGGCGTGGGAGGCCCTCGGTCAGGACCCGAACCTAGCCATCCTCACCTTCCCGTATAACGGGGAAGGGAACTTCCTGAGCCGCCCGGAGCTCGGGGCGGGGGACACTATACGGCTGCGCGACCCCGTCTCCGGCGAGGAAGTCGAGAAGGAGATCGCGGGAAGGGTCAGAGACCCCGGCGGGTTCACTCTGGGGGTGGTAAACGGCGTCATCGTGGGCGAGGGGGCTAGAGAAGAGCTCCCAAACCTCCAGACGCAGGAGACGTACCTCCTCAAGGTAGACAGGCGGGCGGACGTGGCGGCTGTCGGGCGGGAGCTGAAGAAGGAGTTTGCGGCGACGGGCGCGCAGACTTTCCTGCTGGACGACCTGCTCGGACGGGCGCAGGAGTTTACGAACACGTTCGTAAAGATCGTGCAGGCGTTCCTGGCGTTCGGGCTCGTCGTCGGCGTCGCGGGGCTGGCGGTTATCAGCGCCCGCGCCGTCCACGAGCGACGGCGCGAGATCGGGGCGCTGAGGTCTCTAGGCTTCAAGAGGGGGATGATCGGCTCGCAGTTCGTTATCGAGAGCTCCTTCGTGGCGCTCCTCGGCATACTCTTGGGCGTGGCCGTAGGCGCTCTGGGTGGCTACAATCTCTTTAGCGTGACGGTCACGGACCCCGACGCCCGGTTCGTCTTCCCGTGGACGCAGATGCTCTTTATAGCGGCGGGGGTGTGGGCGGCGTCGTTTCTGTTTACCATCGTCCCGGCCGTGAGGGCCTCCCGTATACCCCCTGTCGAAGCCCTCCGCCACGAAGGCTAGAAAGGATGCGAGTGGACGAGAAAGATCGCACCACCGGCCGTCTCCTCGAGGATACCCGCCTCGCGCAAAATCTCTCTTTGGAAGAGGTCTCCCGGAAAACCGGTATCAACGCCCGCGTTCTCGAAGGTCTGGAGAAGGAAGATGCCACCCATCTAACCGGCCTCCTCTACGCTCGGGTCCTACTCAGTAAGTACGCCGACTCTCTGGGCCTCGACGGCCGCGCGCTCTCCGAGGGATGGCGGCCCCGGGAGCGGCAGACTCCCTCGTCTAACGGCCGTCCTGTCATGGTCGAGGCGCGCGGGGTGAGCAAGAGCTACCAGGCCGAGGAGCTGACCGTCCACGCCCTGAAGGACGTCAGCCTGCGCATAGAGAAGGGCGCTCTGGTCGCCGTGATGGGACCTTCAGGGTGCGGCAAGACCACGTTGCTGAACGTTCTCTCCGGTCTCGACGAGATAGATGGTGGTGAGATCTTTATAGCCGGGGAGCCCCTCCACCTCATGGGAGACGCGGACCGTACCGGGTACCGCGCCCGCAGCATGGGCTTCGTCTTCCAGGGCTTCAACCTCATGCCCGTTCTCTCCGCCGTCGAGAACGTCGAGCTGCCCCTGCTGGTCAGCGGCGCCGGCGTCAAAGTTGCCCGGGGACGCGCGCTAGAAGTCCTTGAACAGGTCAGCCTCGCCGACAGGGCCCACCACCGCCCCAGCCAGCTCTCCGGCGGCCAGCAGCAGCGCGTCGCGATAGCCCGCGCCCTCGTCAACGAACCCGCCATAGTCTGGGCCGACGAGCCGACCGGCAACCTCGACTCGGACACCTCCAAGGAGGTCCTCGACCTCCTGTTACAGTTAAACGAGGAGAACGATCAGACCTTCGTGGTCGTTACCCACGATCTCGGCGTGGGATCGCTGATGGACCGCGTGGTCCAGATGCGCGACGGCCGGATCATCGGGACGACAGGGGACCCGGAGGAGGCGGTCTCCAGGACCTGATGCCTGCCGAGTTACCAGCTACAAGGGCTAGAACCTAGAACCTCTGAAAGTTGTCCGCCGGCTTATGCTCGCTGGTAGAGTTTTAGATCCGCCTTGACGACGCCCTCTTCGGGGTCGCGGCGCAGGTGGAAACCTAGCTTCCGGCTGAGGTTCTGCATACCGCGATTCTCCGGGAGTATAGTGGCGGTTATCCGACTCAAGCCTTCTTCGCGACCGATCTCTAGCAGCTTGTCGAGCAGAGCGGTGCCGAGCCCCCGGCGCTGGTAACGATCGTTTATGAGCATCGAGAACTCCGCTTCGTCTGGCATGGGATGGTTCCTGCTGAGGCGACCCACGCCCAGGATCTCCGTCTCCCCGGTCTCGGGATTGCGCCCCTCGGCGACGAGAGCCATCTCCCGGTCGTAATCGATGAAGCAGATCCGCGTGAGGCGCTCGTGGGCGGTTCGGCGGTCTAGCTTGATCGCATGGAAGTAGCGATAGTAGACGCTGCGCTCGCTTAGAGACTCGTGGAACTTGACCATCAGAGGCTCGTCTTCGGGGCGAATCGGACGCACCACTACCGGCATTCCGCCTTCTATCTCCGTCTCGCTAACGTACTGGATCGGGTAGGGCCGGATGGCGGACCGGGGCAAGTGTTCTTCCTCCGCATCCGGGTCGTGCAGGACGACGCGGGCGTCGAGCGCTGTCAGCCCGTCACCGGATGCCAGAAGCGGGTTTATGTCCAGCTCCTTGACGAGCGGTTGCTCGACGACGAGCTGCGAGAAGCCTACGAGCAGCCTCTCCACGGCTGCGATATCTACCGGCGCCCGGCCCCGTACGCCCTTGAGCGCCTCGTAGACGCGAGTCTGCTCGATCATGCGCCTGGCGAGCGTGGT
>DASQMR010000225.1:0-2712 GCA_035645375.1 Rubrobacteraceae bacterium | reverse complement strand
AGGCGTGTCCCCCCTGGGACCTTGAGCTTGTTCTTGGCGGTGCGCCACCCGGCTCGATCGACCACCAGCAGGATGCGTTTTCTCGTGCCAGCTCCCACTTCCCTGGCAAAGTTCTCCGGCGCCATCGAGAAGACTTCCGCGCTCACGGTGGGTAAGATCAGCCAGTGAACCTCTCCGCTCTTGGGGCGCGCGAAGGCGTAGAGGTAGCCCCACCCATATCGCTGGTGGACCTCGAAGATGGGCCCTTCTCCCACGGGGGACCACGCCTTGCGGATGATCGGCTTGGGACCCGGGCGCTGCTCGTCCTCACACCAGAGCTCTACCTTCGCCGTAGGGTAGGTATTCTTGTCACTTGAGCCACCCTGAAAGATCCCGCCCGATGAGGCTTTCCAGTTTGAGGATATCATCCCGATATGCTTCGAGCAGCTCTCTGCGGACTTCGGGTGCGAGCGGCGGCGCCTCGACGAGGTACTGACTCTTGAGGCTCTCTGCGATGCGCCGACGCAGCACTTGAGGAAAGAGCGGCCCGAGGACAGCCTTGATCGGATTTCGCCTGAGTATCAACCTAGGTAGGAATCCACTCTTGGGAATCCCAGATTGATTGTGCCTCAGGGAGGTATCTGGGACGAACGAATCGTCCACCTCTAGAAACCGGAAGATGTCTTGCACGACACCAGAAAGACCGACCCTCAGGTCCTCGTAAAGGTATACCCTGATCTGGTTCCTGTCGAACACATCGAAGTAGCGCTTCAACTGAGTGTAGTAGAAGCCCGAGTGTCTATAGTGCCAGATCCACTCCCAATCGTCGCGCATACGACCCTCTTCCGCTTGAAGCGCTTGAGAGAATTCGCTGAGTGGCTCCCTGCCGTCCCGGCTCATGTACAGGAAGGCCGAGTATGCCCTGTCGATCGGATTTCGTAAGACGGCAATCAGCTTCGCCTCCGGGACGTAGTACCTTATTCGGTAGGGAGCTTCGGGGCTGTAGAGATACAGTGGGGAGGCTTCGCCGATAGCCGTCTCGTTAGCTGCTCTGCGGAACAGCGCGCGGTACTCCTCGATATTGGTGATGGACTCTCGCTTTGCCCAGCGCTGTATTTGCTCTCTGCCTTCTGCCCCATTGAAGTCCAGGTTGCTGCCCTCCAAGGCAAAGAAGTTCGGTTCCTTTACGCTGCTCATATAGATCTGAGGATGTTGCTTCAGATAATGGTAAAGGGACGTCGTTCCGGACTTCATGGCACCGATGATCAAGAAGTTCGGCAGCGTCATACGGCTTCCTCCTCGACTGCGATCGTTCGAAACCAGCGCAGAGCCGGTTCCAGATTGGGTTGTCCTCCCACATGAACATGGGCTCTCCTACAGGAAACACCCCGGGAACCCGTGCCAGGAGGTGGCCGAGGAGGGTGCTCCCGCTGCGCCATCCCCAGCAATACATAGAACCTTGACCTTGCTGTTCACGCCTCAGAAGCCTCCACGTTTCGCCCGCAAACTAGTCCGGCAAAGAATCAGCATACCGCCTTTACGCTACCCCTACCTAGCCGCACCCACCGTTCATGTCCTCCCAATTCACCCTGCCAATCGGCACGGCTCCGAGCTCCAAGATCGCCGTTTGCCCGGCAGCACAGACGAGTACGGGGCCACCAAATGAGCAGCTCCTCGCAGGCTCAAGGATCCTCCCAATAAAATCGTTCACGCGTACCGGCGTTTGTCCCTTGCCCGCCGGGCAACGACAAAAATGGACTCCTCGGTGGGCACCCTTACTGCCGGTGCTCGCTGCTCGAGATGCCTTCGCCTAGTCAAGCTCGCCCCCGGAGCGCTCGGTCCGCACCCACCCCTTGCTCACTCCTTGCAGGAGACTCTTCACTGATAAGTAGGTTTTCCAGGTAACAAACATAGGGAAAAAGAGCGAGTACGCGTAGACCTTGGCTGGCGCTCGCACAATCCAAAGAGCTCGAAAAGCTGCACAAGCTATTGCTATGAGCCCCAGAGTACCGACGACCAGACCCGTGGCGGATCGCCGCATTGTGCCCAGCGCTACACATCCTACGCTGGCTGACGCTGTTAGGCTGAGCGGAGGGGCCACCATGGACACGAATACCTCAAAGGCCGCGGCCTCTCGCGCGTTTAGGGATCGTGCTAGCAAGGGACCGGCGAAGCGCCTTATGGCCTCTATCCTGCCTCGCTCCCAACGCAACCGCTGAGACCGCAAGCCTCCGAAGGTATGGGGTGCGGTTGCCTCAACCCGAGCCTCGGGTACAAAACGAACTCTTCTACCGGCCAGCACGAGATCTACGTGGTACTCGACGTCCTCTGCCAGACCGAATCTGCGCCAAGGCACCTCATCGAGGAGACCTCGCGGTATACATATACCGGTCCCGCCCAAACCGGCAGAGAACCCAAGATTCTGTCGACCCAAAGGTTTGAGGCAGTTTTGCACCGCCGAAGCCACATAGCTAGCTACCGAGCTTACATTGGAGCTGTCAGCCTGAAGGAGCGAGGCTTGTAAGGCCGTAAAAGGTTCGTATGCCTGGGCAAAGTTGATAAGTAGCGTAGGGGCCACCTTCGTGTCAGCGTCTACGATCACGACCGCGTCATACTGCTCGGGAATCAGCTCAAAGGCCCAATTTAGGGCGTACCCTTTAGCTCGGCGCTCGGGTTCTACACGTTCCCACACGGTGCAGCGGTGTCTTCGAGCGACTTCCGCCGTGGCATCCT
>DASQMR010000224.1:0-2674 GCA_035645375.1 Rubrobacteraceae bacterium | reverse complement strand
CTGCAATAGAACCCTAAGGGAAAATATGTTAGCTCTATACGCAGCTAGGTTCCTAGCCACATATCAGAAGATCAAGCCGAAGGACTCTTCGGAGGATTACAGGATGGTGACCCTCGCCGCTGTTGCCGCCTTTGGAAACTTGGGTCGAGATGCAGCAGTCGAGTTCGCGGAGAAGCACTGGCAAAGAATAGATCAGGTGGCCATGGAATTCAGCATGTATAAAGACCTGGACGACTTAGATACCACCTAGTACATGCGAAAGCTGGAGTCCCTCCGCGGCGTCTCAGAGCCCCGGTCCTATAAGGGATGCGACGGGGGCAGAGTCCGATAAGCTGATTTCTCGGAAATTGTCTCTCACCTCTCTGCATCCTTATGCGTGAAAACGCTCACCGGTGTGCGGTTCGCACCAGGGTAGTAACCGCCGGTCCAGGCATCTTGCTACTGGCCTGGATAGTTATTCAGACCGCGCCTATAGCAAGCGGATACAAAGAGTGTTGGTATTGGACTGGGGCTGTGCGGATTTCTAACTCCGGGGGTCCCAGTTGACCTGCACAGAGCCCAACTCCTCCGAGTTCTCGGCCACGGCCACGGCCACGCCATCCGACACTATCTCTACCTTCATTATCCCCGGTACGGGTTGGGTTTTCTGGAATGCGGCGCTGACGTCCCCGAACGCGCCACTACCGGTCTCGACTCTGTACTCCGCAGGCACAGCTCCCAAAACGCCGTCAGCGGGTAGCATCCCACCTTGAGCGGTACCATACGTCCCAGCGTAAGGTGTGCCTTGCGTACCCAACACCCTCACGACCACGGTGTCTATGGCCGCGTTCTCCGGTTGTTCGCCGACGGCATCTGCAAGTTCGTCGATGGCATCTTCAATAGGAGCCTCGACTTCTACGTCAGACCTGCCCAAGAAGACTCCGAGGGAGAGCAGGACAACGGCCAGAACGCTCAGTATAGCTAGGGCCCCGCACCCCATTAGTACCCGTTCCGTCGTTCCCCTTTTGACCACCCCTTAGCCCACCAACGTCCCGACGAAGAAGCGATATAGCCACGAGCGCCGCGCTTCTTTCGGGCGGATCTCTACCCCGTCCAGCTCCTCGGAGGCTCCTGGCGTCTCCTGTGGGGCTTCTAGCTCAGGGATGCGCTGGGTGAGGTTGGCGATGATGCGCCGGTTCTCTCGGTTCGCGGCGTGAGCCTCTTCGAGCTGGTCACGAAGGTGGTCTATCTCAGACGCCATGTGCTCGACCAGCAGACGGTCATCGACGGTCTCTCGACCGTCCTTGGCGGTCTTGAGACTGTCATCTACGTTGCCTTCGAGCAGCACGTACACAGTTCCGTCTTCGCCCTCTTCGCGACGGAGCTTCCCGCGCCTCATACGACTTCGCACCGCGTCGGTGGTGATGCCAAGGAACTCCGCCGCCTCAGGTACTGTCAACATGCGGACGGTCTGCGACGGTTCAGGGCGGTCAGTGTAACCGTCGTTTGGGTGGTCATAGAATTCTCCTAGATGCGTCATGACAAGCAGCCTAAACCACCGTAAATCGAGGGTACAGACTAGCTTTGACGAAGCACAACATATCGTATGCCTCATGGGAAAGCCTATGCTACTCATAGAGGCTAAACCTTCAGTCGAAACCTTAGACTAGCTCTATAACACTCCTACGCAGCTTCGCGTCTAGCGTAAGTAGTCTCTACCTCAGCCGAGTTAGCATGGTGTGCGCCTCCCGATACGCGAAAGACCTCACACCGGAAGCCTAATTTCCGAGAACACCCCGAATAGGCAACTGAGTTTTCGAGAAGACCTCTTAGCGGCAATCCGGTGAATAGAGGTAAACAGAAGGGCCAAGATCAAGGTTTGGTTCTCGTGTTACGAGTGTGTATCAATTCACACCGCGTTGTTTTGGCTTGAGGCTATGTGCGGTATGAATATAGCTATTACCTGGTGCCCTACTTCTCCTTTCCCTTTCCCCACTTACCTAGGGCACCAGCCCCTTACACTTATTACATAAAGAAGATACGGTTCAAAAGGGGTAGATTGGCCTTGGTGGCTAACCTCAGGATGATCAAAGGTCATGTGGATTGCACGGGGGAAGGTGCAGTAGCTGATGGATAAAGAAGATGTCCATAAACAGGATGATTACGAACAAGAGCAGATGCTTACCCTCCCTAGCGGAGTCGCTCTCTCCATTCGCGGTATTCGCCCGGACGACGCTTCTGCATTGCAGAGGATCCATAGTAGGTGTAGCGAACGTACTATCTACTTGCGTTTCTTCGGTTCGTTGGAGGAGCTGCCCGACAAGAAGGCCAAGTACTTCGCTAGTACTGATGGTGTGAACCATTTCGGGTTGGTTGCGCTAGACCCAGACGATAAAAACGAGATTGTCGGAGTGGTGCGCTTCGACCGCGAGCAGGATAGCGAGAAGGCTGAGTACGCGGCACTCGTTGAAGATCGCTGGCAGAACCAGGGGGTAGGGACAGCCTTGACCCGCTTGCTGATCGACGAGGCGCGTGACAAGGGGGTCAGGTTCTTCTACGCTCTGGTGAAGGGCGGGAACCAGCGCATGCTGGAACTTCTGCGGCATCTCGATCTTCCCGAACAGGAGCATCAAGACACGGAACCCGGGGTCAAACGCATCGAGGTCGAGCTACCCTTGGGAGAGCGCCTCTCAGA
>DASQMR010000223.1:0-2936 GCA_035645375.1 Rubrobacteraceae bacterium | reverse complement strand
TGACTCGCGTCATTCAATTGCTCCTTCCCACCGCCTAACTCTAGCACATGCATCCTCAAGGAATGCTTGCAGCGCCCTTAGGGCTTGCGTCTAATTGCCGCTAGCCGCTAAGGGGTCTTTTCAGAACTCTAACTTCCGGTGTCACGTTTTCTCGGAAACCCCAAATCTTGCGGGCACAAAAAAAGAGGGCCGGGAGATTAACCCCGACCCTCAAAAAAACTCTGGCCTTGTGCAGTCTCCATTGGGCCACAATAAGCGGTAGCTGATCTGTTGGAGGAAAGGAAACCTATAGTACAAACGTCCTATAGAAGTACCGCACCTCACGGCTTAGCGTACCGCTAGATTACTTAGACCGGGCTGGCACTATTTCCCCCCTCCTAAAAGCCCAGCCCGGCTCTTCTTTTCCTCATTCACCGAGTGGCCGAGAAGAGGTCTTCTCGGCCACTCAGCTTCCAGCATATGCCTTCTCAAAAGCCCCAGTGCCCCAGTCCAATAGGATATGCCCCTCGCCGCCTAACGCTAACGAAAAACGGACGATATGATGGTGAGGATGGTGGCGGAAGGGACGCGGATCAGAGATTACGAAGAAGTAGACGCCCCCGCGATCGCGCGGCTCTTCTACGAGACTGTCCGCTCGGTGAACGGTACGGACTACTCTAAAGAGCAGGTGCAGGCGTGGGCGCCAGCGATCCCTGACGCCAGAGAGTGGCACGCTCGTATGGCGAACCGCAAGACGCTCGTGGCGGAGGAGGGTGGCGAGGTGGTCGGCTTCTCTGAACTGGAGAAAGATGGGCACCTGGACATGCTCTACCTGCGCAAAGATGCTGTAGGTCTTGGCGTCGGCCGGTTGCTCTATGCGGCAACCGAGCAGGCGGCGCTGGGGTGGGGTCTGGGGCGCATTTTCACCGAGGCGAGCGTCACGGCCCGCCCATTCTTCGAGCAGCAGGGCTTCTGCGTCCTGCGCAAGCGGATGGTCACACGTCTGGGCGTCGGACTTACGAACTTCGCGATGGAGAAGACCCTATGCTCACCCGACGGAGAAGGGGAACAGGAAGTTCTGTAGGGCTTGCGGCGGCCACTATTCACCCAGTTGCCGACAAGGCGTTTTCTCGGAAACTCACGTCTTCCGGTGTAGAGTCTTCTCGGAAGTCCGCGGAGCAGAATTTGTGACGAAGGACTAGGCGGGATGTCCACCCCTCATAAACGCCTCTAGGTCTCGCATGACCCACTCCGGCCGCTCCCAGGCTACCGCGTGGCCCGTATCGGGGTAGACTTTCAGTGTCGCATTGGGGATCGCTGTCACACGTCGCTCTTGTTCCTCACGCGCTAAGACGGCGTCCTGCTCCCCCCACAAGATCAACGTCGGCACGCTAATCTCACTAAACCGGGCCGTATCATCGACAGTTAGCACCACCCCCTCATAGTAATCGCGCCAGACGCGGGCAGGGACCTTCATACTCTCGGAGAGAGCTTCTGAGAGGAACTCCTTGGGAACCGGGTGATAGATCGCGCTCAAGTGAAACTCTCTAACGAACTCGAGGGGGACGGGATCGTCCAGTGCAAGAATCTCCTGCCCTTTCTCAATGACGGCCTCGTTGTTCAGCAGCGTCGTTGGCGAACCGACCAGGACGAGGCGGCTAACGCGGCACGGATAGCTCAGTGCTACCCGCTGCGCGATCATGCCGCCGCTCGAATCACCGACGAGGGTCCCCTCCTCGACCCCGACGGCATCCATGAACGCTGCGACGTCAGCGGCGAAGTCGTCCGCCGTATAGCAGCACTACGGCTGCTCCGAGTCTCCGTGCCCGCGCTGGTCGAACGCGAAGGCATGGTACTCAGGAGGAAGCAAGGGTAGCAACCGGCTGAAGGCAAACCACGAGTCGACATACCCGTGGAGAAAGACTAATGCTTCCCCCGTTGGGTCACCTTGCTCAGCATAGTGGAGCCTCGGGCCTGTCGAGAGGCGCGTTGTGGCAAAGTCCACACCGTTCGGCTGGTGCATCTTTTATCTCCTCTTTCCCTCACACATCTCCATGGGGTAGGATGATCTCTACGTGCCAGGATGGTGCCACCCAGCGAAGCCCGGTGCACTCGAAGAAGCGTTAGTCACCTAGTTGCCGCTAAGGTGCCTTATCGGAAGCCTCCGATCGCTAGGCTTATAGGATCGGAGGAGAACCCTGGTTTAACGCCCCGGCAGGTACGGTAGAAGTCGAGCAAGCAATCACTAGTTGAGGAGGTGAACGAGTATGGGGCGTGGGCGTGGTGCTCAAGCCAGCGCGGCGGAAGGTATAACAGAGGCTGTAGTCTTCTCGGCCTTCTCTTCTTGGCCCTTTCCGTGTTTGCGGAATAGCAACGGACGGTATCGAGGGCCTTTGAAACGCGATCCGTGCATGTCCCTCTCTAGGGTTGAGCCTCTCCGAGCCCGGCCTCGCGGGCGCGGATGATGGCCTGGACGCGGTCGGCGACCTGCAGCTTGGTGAAGATGTTGGAGACGTGGTTACTCACCGTCTTCTCGCTGATAACGAGCTTTCGGGCGATCTCGCGATTTCGCAAACCCTGTGCGATAAGGCGCAGCACCTCCAGTTCCCTTGGGGTAAGCTCATCGAACAGCGGCGAGGGTTTCTCTCGGGATACCAGGACGGGCATCGGGGACGGTTGCGTAAACTGCTCGAGCACTCGCCGGGCGATCGGCGCGCCGAGGAGTGCCTCGCCCTGGGCCACTGCCCGGATCGCCCGCAGGAGCATTCCCCGGTCGGCATCCTTGAGTATGTAACCGCGAGCTCCCGCCTTCAGGGCCGCGAGCACCGACTCGTCGTCCTCGAACATGGTTACCATGATGACGCCGATATGCGGGTTGCGCCCTACGATGGCTCGCGTTGCCTCGATGCCGTCCAGCCCAGGCATCTTCAGGTCCATGAGCACAACGTCGGCGAGCA
>DASQMR010000222.1:0-9366 GCA_035645375.1 Rubrobacteraceae bacterium | reverse complement strand
CCTCCCGGTTCACGCCGGGGAGCGGCACGAAGCACCCGAGCCGATACAGCGCGATAATGACCGCGGTAAAGAGCAGTTTGCGCCTTAGCTCCGGGACGCTCCACGCGTTTCCTAGGGCCTTTATCATCTCACGACTCCAGGACTTCGACGCTACCGCCAGCCGCCTCTATCTTCTCCCGGGCTGAAGAGGAAAAAGCGTGCGCCCTGACGGTTATGGCGCGTCCGATCTCCCCGTCACCTAATATCTTTACTAGGCTCTCCTTCTTGCGGAGGATGCCCGCCGCCTTGAGCTCCTCGATACCGATCTCATCATTAGAGAGCTCCGCAAGCTCCGAGACGTTGACCGGCGCGTAGACTTTTGGACGAGCTACGGTGTGCGGTCCGCGAGCCATGCCCTTAAGGCGTGGCAGCCGGCGCTGGAGCGGCATCTGGCCGCCCTCAAACTTGCCATGCCCCGGAGCGCCCGAGCGAGCGCCCGCGCCCTTGTGGCCACGACCGCTGGTCTTGCCGTTCCCGGAACCCTTGCCTCGACCGAGCCGCTTGCGCGACTTCGTGGAGCCAGGGGCCGGAGAGAGTTCGTTTAGCCTCATTACTCCTGCACCTCCTCGACCTCTACCAGGTGCTGCACCTTGCGGACCATGCCGCGTATCTGCGGCGTATCCTCGTGCACTCGCGAGTCCCTGATGCGCTTGAGCCCTAGAGCCCGCACCGTCTTCTTGTGCCCTGAGAGGGACCCGATAACACTCTTCTTCTGCGTAATTCTAAGCGGGCTCATAACGTGATCTTCACCCCCCGCGACTGCTCGATGGCAGCTTTAGAACGCAGCTCTCTCAAGCCCTGCTCGGTTGCCCGGACGAGGTTAACAGCTGTCGTTGAACCGAGAGCCTTCGTGAGGATGTCCCTTACCCCGGCGAGGTCCAGAACCGCGCGCACCGCGCCGCCCGCGATAACCC
Source organism: Rubrobacteraceae bacterium (assembly GCA_035645375.1). Taxonomy (GTDB): domain Bacteria; phylum Actinomycetota; class Rubrobacteria; order Rubrobacterales; family Rubrobacteraceae; genus Rubrobacter_F. The sequence continues at coordinate 8,413 of DASQMR010000222.1, read as the reverse complement.
CCGTACCCTCACTGGCGGGCTTGAGCATTACCTCGGAGCTCTCGAACTTGCCCAGGACCTCATGCGGGATGGTCGTCCCTCGCATCGGAACGTCGAACATCTCGCGCTTTGCCTTGTCCTGGCCCTTCGCTATCGCGGCCGGGACTGTATTAGCCTTACCCAGGCCAACCCCGACGCGTCCCTTACCGTCGCCAACGACGACGAGGGCGCTGAAGTTGAAGCGTCTACCGCCCTTGACGACCTTGGCTACCCGACGAATCTCGACGACCCGATCCTGGAGATCGGAGCCCCCGTCTCGGTCGCGTCCGCGACCGCCACGACCATCTCTACCGCCACGCCCGCCGGGGCTGCCGCCCTGGCCACCGGACCTACCACCCTGGCCGCCTGGTCTACCGCCCTGACCGCCGGGCCTGCCGCCCTGGCCACCGGGGCCTCCCGGTCCTCTGCCGCTACCGCTACTTCCTCTTCCCAAAACTCTCTATCCTCCTAAAAATTACAGCTTCAACCCGCCTGACCGCGCACCCTCTGCGAGTGCCGCGATCCGGCCGTGATACTTGTTGCCGCCGCGATCGAAGACCACGCTCTCTATTCCTGCATCTCCCGCCCGGCTGGCGATTAGCTCGCCGACCTTCTGAGCCGCGTCCTTGCGGCTCTCACCTGCCTCCACCTCGCGGGAGTCAGCCGCCGCCAGCGTACGACCTTCGAGGTCGTCTATCAGTTGGGCGTAGATGTGGACGTTCGACTTGTACACGGAGAGCCTCGGACGCTCCGCCGTGCCAGAGATCTTGCGCCGGATGCGGCCCCGGCGCCGGTTCTTCTGGATTCTTTTAACTTCGGTTACCGCCATAAAGCCTCCCTTAGCTCCGCTAACGTTGGGCGCTAGCCCGCCTTACCGACCTTGCGCCGGATCTGCTCGTCGCTATAGCGGATACCCTTGCCCTTGTACGGCTCCGGCGGCCTAACATGCCGTATCTCCGCCGCCTGCTGGCCAACCTGCTGCTTGTCTATGCCGCGCACTATAATGGTCGTAGCGTTGGGCATCTCGAAGTCTATACCTTCGCGCGGGGTTATCGTGACCGGATGCGAGTAACCGACCTGAAGGTTTATGTCCCGCCCTTGTAAAGCCCCCCTGTATCCAACACCCGCGATTTGGAGCGTCTTCGTAAAACCGTCCGTGACGCCGGTAACGGCGTTGTGGATCAGGGAACGCGTGAGCCCGTGCATCGCCCGATGTTCAGGCGCATCGGACTGCCGCTCGACAACGACTTCACCGTCCTCCTGCCTAACGCTTACGCCGCTACCCACGGGCACGGTCAACTCCCCCTTGGGACCTTTGACCCTAATCTCCTGGCCGGAGATGTTCAGCTCTACGTTTCTCGGCACCGACACCGGCGCCTTACCTATTCTCGACATAATTCTCTACCTCCCTAGTAAACGAAGCAGAGGACCTCGCCGCCGATGCCGGCCCTGCGGGCCTCATGGTCGGTGAGTATCCCGCGCGAGGTCGAGAGTATCGCCACCCCGAGCCCATCAAGGACGCGGGGGATATTCGTCTGCTTGCGGTACACGCGCCGACCGGGCCTGCTCATACGCCGCAAGCCGGTGATCGCGCGCCGCCCGTCGGGGTCATACTTGAGCTCGACGACGAGCTTCTTTTCCGCGCCCGCACCCTTCTCTGAATAGTCCTGTATATAGCCCTGCTCCTTGAGGATGCGCGCAACCTCGGTCTTCATCTTGGAGTGTGGCATCTCGACGACGTCGTGCCTCGCCATACCCGCGTTGCGGATACGAGTCAGGAAGTCTGCTATAGGATCGTTAACGCTCATTCTTACCTACCAACTAGCCTTCATGACGCCGGGGATCTTGCCCTCGTGCGCCAACTCTCTCAAGCAGATCCGGCACAACCCAAACTTGCGGTAGTATCCGTGGGCTCGGCCGCACCGCTGGCACCGGTTGTACTCCCTTACCGCAAACTTCTGCGGCTTCCTCTGCTTGACCAACAACGCTTTCCTCGTCATAAGCTCTCCTAGCTCGTTCGGAACGGCATCCCGAGGAGTCGCAAGAGCTCTCGCGCCTCTTCGTCGGTCTCCGCCGTCGTCACCATCGCAACGTCCAAACCGCGCGTGGCATCTATCTCGTCGTAGCTGATCTCCGGGAAGATCAACTGCTCCCTCAAACCCAGCGCGAAGTTCCCCCTCCCGTCGAAGCTCCGTGGGCTGATCCCCCGGAAGTCCCGCACGCGCGGGAGCGCGATCGTTACGAGCCTATCGAGGCACTCCCACATCCGCTCGCCGCGCAACGTCACACGCGCACCGACTGGCATTCCTTCCCGGATCTTGAACCCCGCGATGCTCTTCCGCGCCCGCCTTAGCTGCGGCTTCTGACCCGTGATCTTGGCAAGATCCGCCATCGCGCCGTCTAGGGCGCGGCTGTTGGTCACGGCCTCACCGACACCCATGTTCACCACGATCTTCTCAAGCTTCGGGATTCGCATGGGGTTCTCTATGTTGAACCTCTCCTTGAGTGCCGGGGCGACTTCCTCCCGGTACCTGTCCTTCATCCTCGCCATCTTCTAGATATCCTTCCCGGACTTCTTGCTCACTCGGATCTTCTCGCCTGAATCCGTGAACCGGTACCCCACTCGCGTAGGCTCGCCGGAGTCCGGGTCGACCAGCATCACGTTCGAGACGTGCAGCGGGGCCGCGAAAGTGTAGAGCCCCTCCTGGTTGTTCTGCGTCGGCCGAGCGTGGCGCGTCCTCACATTGACTCCGTTCACGACCACCCGGCTCTTCGCCGGCATGACTTGCTCGACCTCGCCTCGCTTGCCCTTCTCCTTGCCTGAGATTACGACGACCGTGTCCCCACGCTTTATCTTGAGCCCCATCTTTTACAGCACCTCCGGGGCGAGCGAGATGATCCTCGTGTACCCCTTTTCCCGGAGCTCGCGGGCGACCGGACCGAAGATACGCGTCCCTCGCGGCGCGCCGTCGTTATTGATGACGACACCCGCGTTCTCGCCGAAACGTATATACGACCCGTCGTCCCTTCGCGTCTCCTTTTTCGTCCTGACGACCACAGCCTTTACGACCTCGCCCTTCCTGACGGCACCCCCCGGCGTAGCCTCTTTTACGGCTGCAACGATGACGTCCCCGATCCCCGCGCTCCGTCGTCGGCTGCCGCCCATAACCCGAATGGTCAGGAGGCTCCTCGCACCCGAATTATCCGCGACCCTTAGTCGTGTCTCGTTCTGTATCACTACTCTGCCCTCGATACGATGTTCCCCAAGCGCCAACGCTTGCGCGCCGAGAGCGGCCTGGTCTCGATGATCCTTACGGTGTCCCCTACCCGGGCCTCGTTCCGCTCGTCGTGGACCATAAACTTCTTGGAGCGCCTAACACGCTTCTTGTACAGAGGGTGCCGTACGAGCGTCTCGACCGAGACGGTCACCGTCTTGTTCGGCTTGTCGGAGACGACTAGGCCGACTCGCTCCTTGCGACTGTTGCGACCGGAATGCGGATCCTGTACCGGTCCCTCATCCTGGTCTAGCGCCGGCCCCTTGTCCGGGCTCTCCCCGAGACCTGCCTCTACGGTCTCGCCTATGACCGCCTGATTCTCTCTCTCCTCCGTCACTATACGTTCTCCCGCTGTTTCTGATGTAGGACGGTCAGGAGCCGGGCGATGTTCTTCCGGACCTCCTTGAGCTGTCCCGTGTTCTCCAACTGCCCGGTTGCGTGCTGGAAGCGCAGGTTGAAGAGCTCTCGCCGCGTCTCACTGACGCGCCTCTCGAGTTCCTCCACACCCATCTCCCTGACCTCGGCTACCTTCATCACGACTGCGTACCTCCACGCACGATGAAACGAGTCTTTATAGGAAGCTTCTGAGCAGCCAGAGCCATAGCCTCGCGCGCCAACTCCTCATTCACGCCGCTCATCTCGAACATCACGCGTCCGGGCTTGACGACCGCTACGTAGCCCTCGGGGCTACCCTTGCCACTACCCATCCGGGTCTCGGCCGGCTTCTTAGTAACCGGCTTATGCGGAAAGATGTTGATCCAGACCTTGCCGCCACGCTTGATCTTCCTGGTCATCGCGATACGCGCGGCCTCTATCTGGCGGTTGGTGATCCAGGACGCCTCTAGCGCTTGTAGACCGTACTCGCCGAACTGCACCTCGGTGCCGCCCTTTGCCAAGCCCCGCATCCTGCCCCGGTGGGGCTTCCTGTACTTTAGCTTCTTCGGTACCAGCATTACCTAACGCCCCCCCGAGAGCTCGTCCTCGTGCACCCCGTGGTTGATCCAGACCTTGACCCCGATCTGGCCCATCTGAGTCTTGGCTTCCTTGAAGCCGTAATCTATATCCGCGTCGAGCGTGTGCAACGGCACCCGCCCCTCGGAGATGGTCTCCTCGCGGCTCATCTCGATGCCGCCCAACCGCCCGCCACAGCGAATCCTGGCCCCCTCGGCCCCGCTCCTCATCGCGCTCGTAAGAGCCCGCTTCATGGTACGGCGAAACGCGGCCCGGCCTTCGAGCTGTTCGGCGATTGACTCGGCGACTAGCTGTGCGTTGATCTCCGGACGAGAGACCTCTCGTACGTTGACCTGCACCTTCTTCTTCGTGAGGTTCTGAAGCTCGTTGCGCAAAGCATCAACCTCGCTACCGCCCTTGCCGATCACAATACCCGGACGGGCCGTGTGGATGTCCACCGCGACTTCGCCCTGCTCGGCGGCCTTGCGGATGGTGATGTTGGCGATCCCCGCCCGCGTGAGCTTCCTCTCGATGTGCTCCCGGATCTTGAGGTCCTCACCGAGTAGCTCGGCGAAGTCCCGATCGGAGTACCAGCTGCTCTTGAAGTCGACCTTCTCGCCCTTACGTTTTACGCCCAAGCGGAAGCCCTCTGGATGTACTTTTTGACCCAACTTATTCCTCCTCGCCCTCGGGCGTGTCTACCGCGACGGCCGCGCCCACGGGTGCCTCTAGCTCGATCGTGATGTGACTGGTCCGCTTGCGAATCATGGTAGCCCGGCCCATCGCTCGCGGCCTGTAGCGCTTTATCGTCGGACCTTCATCAATCTTGACGGCCTTGACTCTTAGCTCATCGGGGTCGGCGTCGGAGTTGTGCTCGGCGTTTGCGGCGGCGCTCTTGAGGACCTCGCCGACTATACCGGCGGCCCGCTTGTTGGTAAACGCGAGAGCCGATCGAGCCTCCGGATAGCTCTTGCCTCGGATCTCATCGGCAACCAGCCGCGCCTTGCGCGGCGCTATGCGCACGAACTTGGCTACGGCTTTCATCGACGCCTCGCGGTCCTGTCACTCTTTACGTGCGTGCGGAACGTTCGCGTCGGGGCGAACTCTCCGAGCTTGTGGCCGACCATGCTTTCGGTGCAGAAGACGGGCACGTGCTTGCGCCCGTCGTGCACCGCGACGGTGTGGCCGACGAACTCCGGGTAGATCACCGACGAGCGGCTCCACGTCTTGAGCATCCGGCGCTCGTTGTTCTCGTTCATCCTGAGGATGCGCTCCATAAGGCGCTCCTCTACGTACGGCGCCTTCTTTGAAGAACGGGTCATCTAGCGCCTCCTTCCCTTTCTACGCCGCCGAACTATCATCGCGTCCGACCGCTTGTGCTTCTTGCGCGTGGGCGAACCCTGCGTGATTTTGCCCCACGGCGTGACCGGCGCCCGGCCCGGCGTGCTCTTGCCCTCGCCGCCGCCGTGCGGGTGATCTACCGGGTTCATGACCGTACCACGCACCGTTGGCCTCACGCCGAGATGACGCTTGCGCCCCGCCTTGCCCAGCCGTACGTTCTGGTGTGACTGGTTCCCGACGACGCCGACCGTAGCGCGGCACTCGCTGCGTACCCTGCGCCGCTCGCCGCTCGGCAGCCGCAGCGTGACGAGCTTGCCCTCGCGCGCGGTGAGCTGCGCGCTCGTGCCGGCGCTCCGGGCCATCTGCGCCCCCTTGCCCGGCTCCAGCTCCACATTGTGCACTACCGTACCGACCGGTATGCGGTTCAGCGGCAGCGTGTTGCCCACGTCCACCTCGGCGTCGGCGCCGCTCTCGACAATGCTCCCGACCGTCAGGTTGCGAGGCGCGAGGATGTAGCGCTTCTCGCCGTCGTGGTAGTGAAGGAGGGCGATGTTCGCCGAGCGGTTCGGGTCGTACTCGATAGCCGCGACCGTCGCGGGGACGCCGTCCTTATTCCGCTTGAAGTCTATGAGCCGGTAGCGCCGCTTGTGCCCGCCGCCTATGTGACGGGTCGTGATGCGCCCGTTGTTGTTACGCCCGCCCGACTTATGCAGCTTGGCGGTCAGGCTCTTCTCCGGCTTCTCTCTCGTGACCGAGCCGCGCGTGAGGACCGAAGAGTTCCTCCGCCCCGCGCTCGTTGGGTTGTAACGTCTCGCTGGCATCCTAGACCCCCTCAAACAACTCTATAGTCTCGCCCTCAGCGAGGCGTACGACCGCCTTCTTCCACTGGGCCGTCCGACCCCGGTAGAAGCCCTGGCGCTTCGGCTTGCTCTTCACGTTCACCGTGTTCACCTTGTGGACTCTCACGTCGAAAGCGTTCTCGATAGCGCGCTTGATCTGATTCTTGTTCGCCCGTTTGTCGACCTGGAACGTGTATTGGTTCTGCGTCTCGATCAGGTTGTAGCTCTTCTCGGAGATGACCGGGCGGATTATTACCTGGTGTGGATCCATATCTACCTCTCCTCCCGATCTCCGGCGAGGCGCTCGTAGGCAGCCCGCGAGAATACGACCTCTCGGGCCCTGAGCAACTCGTAGACCCCGTACTCGTAGGGCCGTACGACCGTCGCTTTTGACAGGTTCCTAAAAGAGAGCTCCGCGTGTTCGTCGTCATCCGTCACGACTACTAGGACCGGCCCTTCAAGGTTCATCTTCTCGATGAGCTCCCGTGCCTGCTTTGTCGAAGGCCTGTCGAAGCTTAACGAGTCGAGCACGTATAGCTCGCCGTCCGCCGCCTTCGCAGAGAGGGCACCCTGAAACGCAGCCCTTGCCTCTTTGCGGTTTATGCGCTTGTGCGAACGCTCGCCTTTAGGCTTCGGGCCACCCCAGGTACCGCCTCCGACACGATTGTGCGGCTTTACGTCGCCTGCTCGCGCCCGGCCGGTCCCCTTCTGCCTGTACAGCTTGCGCCCGGAGCCCGTAACCTCGCTCCTACCCTTAGTCGAAGCCGTGAAGCGCCGTCGGGCGTCGAGCTCGGCCACGACGGCCCGGTGTATAACGTGCTCCTTCGGCTCCGTCTCGAAGAGCGGACCGCTGAGGTCAAGCTCCGAGTTCGCGCCGCTCCCGGCGTCGAATACGTTAGCCTTCGCCATCTCTCTACTCACCCGCCTTCCGGATCTTTACTACCGAGCCCTTGCCGCCTGGCACCCCGCCGCGCACCCAGAGCTCGTTGTTCTCGGCATCTACGGCGACAACCCGCAGGTTCTTCACCGTCACACCCTCGCTACCCATCTGCCCCGGCATCTTCTGCCCGGGAAAGATCCGTGCGGGGTCCGCCGAAGCCCCAACAGAGCCTGGCGCACGAACGTTGTGAGAGCCGTGTGAGACCGGGCCACGTCCAAAACCGTGACGCTTTACGGTTCCCTGGAAGCCCTTCCCCTTGGAGACTGCGGTTACGTGAACCTTGTCTCCTTCTTCGAAGACATCCGCCGCGATAGTGCTGCCGACCTCGCCCGAGACGTTCCGTAGCTCCTTCAGATGCCTCCTGGGCGGGGTCTCGTGCTTCTCGAACTGGCCCGCGTGCGGCCTGTTCACCTTACGCGTCGGCACCACCCCGAAGCCCACCTGAACTGCGTCATAACCGTCCTCACCAGCGGTCTTCACCGCGGTGATGAAGTTCGGCTCTACCTCGATCACGGTCACGCTCACGAGCGTGCCATCGTTCTGGAAAGCCTGGGTCATGTGCTTCTTGCGCCCGTATACTGCCGTCGCCATGCTAGGTCGCCTTTATCTCTATGTTCACGCCCGCCGGCAGGTCGAGCCTCTGCAAAGAGTCAACCGTGCGCGGCGTAGGCTGCTGGATGTCAATGAGGCGCTTGTGCGTGTGAAGCTTGAAGTGCTCCCGGGAGTCCTTGTCTTTGAAGGGACCTCGGATCACCGTGTACACGCTCTTCTTCGTCGGCAGGGGAACGGGGCCGAACACGAAGGCCCCGGTCCGCTCCGCCGTCTCCACTATCGACTTCGCCGTCTTGTCTATGACCTCGTGGTCATAGGCCTTTAGCTTTATCCTGATCTTGGATACGGCCATCGCTTACTCCACGATCTCGGTAACGACGCCAGCACCCACGGTCCTGCCTCCCTCGCGTATGGCGAAGTTCAGCCCCTCGTCCATAGCGATCGGAGAGATCAACTCCACGTTCATCACCGTGTTGTCTCCCGGCATCACCATCTCT
>DASQMR010000221.1:0-5452 GCA_035645375.1 Rubrobacteraceae bacterium | reverse complement strand
CTCCCCGCCAAGCCAGCCCTGGTCCCGCGCCTCCCTGTAGCTCCTTCCACAGTGGGTAGGTAATCGCCGCGCCCGTCCGTAGCGGCAGTCCCCCGTCTCCAGCGATGTCCGCGTACGCCTCGACGTCCCGCATCCCGTTCGCCAGCCCCAGAGCAGCGTCCACGACCGAGGTTACGCCCGCAGAGAGATACTCTTCGGCAGCGCGCGCGAGCTGGCGGCGTACATCGTCGACCGACGCTTCTGGAAGGTGAGACTGCACGAGGCTCTGGGCCCACTCCCAGAGCACGCCGTCCGACTCGCCGTGCTCATCCCGCCCAATCCGGCCGCCCTCCGGGTCGGGCGTTCGGGCGTTGACGCCGGCCGTTCGGAGAGCTTCACCGTTTGCGACCACGTTGTGAACGGTGATGTTCCTGAGCAGAACGGGATGCTTCTCGCTGGCGCGGTCCAACTCGTGGCGAGTCGGATGCCGAGACTCTCTCAGCAGCGTGTGGTCATAGCCGTTGCCGATTACCCATTCGCCCGGAGGGGTGGCGGAGGCCCGCCGCCGCAACACCCCTACGATCTCCTCGATAGAGGTGTTGCGGCGGCAATCGACCTCCTCAAGGTACCGGCCTAGCAAGACGGGGTGGCTGTGCGACTCGATAAAACCCGGTAAGGCGACACTATCCCCGAGGTCTATTATCTCGCAGCGTGGCCCCGCGCCGCGTCGCGCCTCGTCCGCGTCCCCGACGTAGGAGATCCTGCCGTTGCGGATAGCGACGGCTTCCGCCTCCGGCCGCGTCTCATCGAGGGTATAGATCTTCCCGATTAAGATACATTCGTCCAGCGTCATGCGATGCTCCTTTCAGTTCGCTGTTCATCCGGCCGAGGGGACGTAGCCAGCGGCGCGGGAAATGAATCGTTCTTCGCGACGGCGCTTACCGCGAAGGCCACCAAGAAATTCAGGAGCAGCGCTATCAGGCCGATATTGATACCCGAGACGTTCGCCTGTGAGAAATGCAGCACGAGCACCGCCGCGTTCCCGGCGATAAGACCGGCGATGAGCCTCACGGCGCTTACCTGACGCACGAAGAGGAGCCTGCGTGACGAAGAAGGGCGCGATGGAGATGAGGTTGAGCATCAATGTCGGGGCAAGGATCGTGAGCGCCGCCGTGACGATCAGGTAGGCCGTCACGACCGCCTGCGCCAGTCTTCTCTGAGAGGTATCGGCCGTGTTAATCCTCGTATCGCCGAGTAACTCCCAAGCCAGCTCCTCTATGAGCCTACATCGAGAGGTGGATCTCTCGTCTCATCTCTGCGAACTCAGGCAAACCCTTGACCTCATCAGCATTGTTCGCGTCCGCCTGTATCGTGAACGAGGGGTTCAAGACTTTAGAGACTCTACCTGGCCGATTGGTCATCACAACCACTTTCGTACCGAGCATCAGCGCCTCGTCTATATCATGCGTGACGAATACCACGGTTTTGTGCATCGTCTTCCAGATGCCACGAACCCACTGCTGCATCTGCTCCTTGGTCATCGCGTCCAAAGCCCCGAAAGGTTCGTCCATCAACACCAGACGCGGATCGTTAGCCAGCACCCGGGCGATCGCCACACGCTGCTTCATGCCGCCGGAGAGCTCGTAAGGGTAGGTCTGAGTAAACTCTTGCAGCCCGACCGTATCGATGCAGCGCCGGGCGATCTCCCGCCTCTCTTCGCGCGGCAGCTTTCGCATCTTTAGCCCGAACTCGACGTTCTTCTGCACGGTGAGCCATGGGTAGAGCGTGGGCTGCTGAAACACGACCCCGCGTTGTCTGTCGGGTCCGGTGATCGGCTCTCCGTCCAGGGTGATCAAACCCGAAGTAGGCTTGCGGAAACCGGCGATCAGCCGAAGTAACGAGGTCTTACCGCACCCGGACGGTCCGAGAAGGCAGACGAAGCTCCCCTCCTCGACCGAGAGGTTGACGTCCTTCAGAGCGGGCACCTGCCTGTTCTTGCTCATATAGACCAGGTTCAGGTCGCGCATCTCTACGGCTACCTTCGTGCCCGATGCGCTCGTTGCCTTGACCACTCCTTGTTCCTTTCATAGCGACGCAAGCCGCTTACTACTGTTGGGCGACCTCGGAGAAGAACGTAGGGTTGACCTTGCCTCTGTAGACCTCCAGCTCCGGCGAGGAAGGTATCTGCTCCTGATTCATCATGAAATCTCCGGTGTTCTTGAGGGTATCGGCTAGGTCTCCGACTTCTTCGGGGGTTCCCATGTACTCGGGCGCGAGATGCTCCTCGGCGTTGAGCCAGATCAACCCGTTCATCTGTTCCTGAACGACGTCCGGTTCCAGTCCCGTTTCCTCGGCAACGGCTGCAGTGGCTTCGTCCGGGCTGGAGCGGTAGAACTCTACTGCGTCGCTAATCGCTTGGGCGTAACCCGTCGCGGCGTCCGGGTACTCGTCCACGAACTCCTCGCGCGCCAGGATGAGGTCGGCGGTAACGATCCCCCGATCCAGCAGGTCTTTGCTGGTAAGGACGATCTGTCCTCCATCGTTCACCATCTCGCCTAGAGACGGCTGCCACACGTAGCCGGCGTCTATGTTTCCGCTGCCCCACGCGGCGACCATCTCCTGGGGTTGCAGGTCCAGAATCTCGACGTCTCCCTGGGGTATCTGCTGATCGCTCAACGCCTGCAAGAGCGCGAAATGAGTGGTCGACCCAAAGGGAACCGCCACGGTCTTTCCTCTCAAGTCAGCCAGCCCGGAGATACCGCTGCTCTCCTTGGCGACCATTGCCTCGCTCTCCGCGATCACGTCATGAATCCCGATAACCTGGATAGGCAGATCCGAAGCGATCGCCGTCGACGCCGCGGTCGTTCCCGCGAGAGCGATGTCTATACTCCCGGATGTCATCGCCGTGATCACCGAGGCGCCGGAATCGAACTCTAACCATTCGACTGGTACGCCCACAGCTTCTTCTACCATGCCGCGCTGCTTGGCCACGAGCGCGGCATTCGGAATTACCTGGTAACCGATCGTAACCGAATCCGGCTGACCAGATCCGCCTCCGCCTCCTCCGCCTTGCGTCGAGCCACAGCCGGTCAGCCAGACGGTCAGCAACAATGCAAACAGCAACACGCCAGTCGGCCTACGGTACGCCGTACTCGCTCGCCTCATCTCTCCCGCCCCGATTGCATCTTCCTCACCTTCCGTAACCACCGTCCCGTAAACAACATCCCACCATCATTAGTGGGCCGAGGAGGGAAAAGTACCTTTAGCCTTTACCCTCCCAATGCGCCCACTTAGCTTGCGCAAAACGAATCGTTAAGTCTAGCAGAACTGCTGTTATGCCCATAATGGCGATACCTACAAATATTATGTCGCTGCGCAAGAACTTGCTGGCGTCGAGAACCATCCAGCCGATACCAGAGGCCGCCGCCACCAGCTCGGCGGCGACCAGCGTGGTGTAAGAGACCCCGAGAGCGGTCCTCATCCCCGTGAAGATAAACGGTAGCGACGAAGGAAAGACGACGTGCAGGAACACCTGTAAACGGTTAGCTCCGAGCGAACGAGCGGCTGTGAGCTCGTCCTCCGCGACTCCCCTGGCTCCGCTTACGGCGGCGATGTATAGCGGAGCAAAAGCGGCGAGAAAGAGCAAGATGATCTTCGACTCGTCACCTATCCCGAACCACAGCACCAGCAACGTGTAATACGCCAGCGGCGGAAGGGGACGGTAGAACTCGATCAGCGGGTCGATCGCCGCTCGCACCTTGGATGACTGGCCGCTCAGAAGCCCCAGCGGCACTGCGGTAAACAGGGCAGCGAAGAACGCTAGGACCAACCTTTCCATACTAGCCGCGATGTGAGAGAGCAACGAGTTGCCTTTGTAGCCATCCCGCAATATCTCGACAAAAGCTGACCAGGTCTCCGCCGGGGAGGGGACAAAAACGCTCGAAACAAGATCAAAACGCGTAACCAAGTCCCATATCACAAAGACTACCACCACGGAGGCTGCGCTGATCAACTGCTCAGAGGTAGGACGATATCCCTTGTTCTTGACCTTCTCTCGAGGAGGCTGGCCCCCGTAAGCCGAAAGCTCCTCCTGCTTCGGTCGATCCAATACTCCTCCTTATCTTCTTGAACCCCTCTGATGGAGCACAATGTTAACCGACGAGCGGCCTCACCTCACCTATCGTTGTGAGATAAGCGGCTTTAGGCTCGTAAGGGGAAGGGTAGACTACCCTTGAGCAAATTTACCGGAGGAGGCGCGCGTGACCGAGACGAGCACTGGCATAGAGGTCGGGCGAGAGATACCGAACTTCGAGTTGCCTGACCAGGAGGGCCGTCCTTTCAACCTGGCGGAGCAGCTTCGAGACGGTCCTATCGTTCTCGTCTTCTACCGGGGCGACTGGTGACCGTACTGCAACGGGCAGCTGGTCAGCTATGCCAGAAAGTACGAGGAGTTCGAGGAGCGGCGCGCGAGGATCGCCGGCATAAGCGTAGACCCGCCTACGCACAACAAGGATATGGTCGAGAAGCTCTCTCTACCCTTCCAGCTATTGAGCGATCCCAAAGGTGAACTCGCGAAGCGCTGCGAACTGTGGAACGCTGACGAGAGCGTCGCGGTACCGGCTATCGTGGTCGTGGATCGCGAAGGCGTCGTCCGCTACCTCTATGCGGGAAGAGATTTCGCGGACAGGCCCGGCGACGAGAAGGTGTTGGCCGCCCTCGAAGAGATGCCGGAGGCCGGAGAGATCGGCAGTGGCGTGGAGCCGGAGGTAAGATTCGCCGCCGATGAGGCCGAGTCCTCGACGGTTCGGCCTCAGAGACGAGCGATATCCCTAGAGCACCTGGTCCCCTACTACCGGGGCGTCTTCTTCACCACGGTCGCTCTCAAACGTCGTTTCGGAGAGCTCAGAGACAGGGACGCCTTTAAGGAAGTCGACCGCTACCAGCGGATGGTCAAGGAGTATCGGGGCGACATTGACGAGACCCGCAAAGGTCAGCAGAGCTCGTAACCTCTGCAGAGTCTCTACCTTAACCCAGGGGTTTCGGACAAGGAGTCCACTTTACGTCCAGGCTATAGAGTCCGTCAGTGCCGATCTTGGGTATCGACGGCGGGTCAGAGACGGCCGGTTGCGTTCGGCTGGCTCGTTGGCGAGAACCCGATTAGACAGCGAGCAGCGTTCCCCCGTCCCCTAGGATCGCCTCTCCCATGCTGCCGGTTCGTCTCGTCGAGGTCTTCGGTGATCTGGAGTACTTTAGTCCCTTCCTCGACCATCGGCCCAGACGCGCCAGGGTAATAGAGAGATCGAGGCTCCCAGCGCCAGGACCACGTCGTAGGGCGAGAGCTGCCCGTTAACTCTCTTCTGGTCGAAGGCGAGACGCTCCCGCAAAGCGGATGGTCCCGGGGGCAAGCGGCTAGGGGCGCCTTCATCTCCGCCCGCACCTCCGCTCGCCGCCTCTCTAACAGCGTGGTCACGCC
>DASQMR010000220.1:0-2265 GCA_035645375.1 Rubrobacteraceae bacterium | reverse complement strand
GCTTACTCCTCCTTCTTTCGCTCACGCTACCTCATGGTTACATCAAGCAACAAGTTACATTGGCAAGAGAGCGAAGGCTATAGGACAAATGTCCTATAGAAGAACTGTCCCCAGGAGGATTAGAGTACCTACTAGATCACTTAGACCGGGCTGGCGCTATTACCCCCCCCTCCTCCTAAAAGCCCAGCCCGGCTCTTCTTTTCCTTATTCACCCAAAACCCGACAAGAGGTCTTCTCGGAAATTGACCTTCCGGTGTTGGGGGTTCTCGGCAACTCGAAGAAGATAAGCTGTTGCGTTAATGCACCGAGCCCAGTAGTTTACTCGATAGGTAATTGGCTCTTACAAGCGAAAAGTGAGGACAAGGCGATCGCCGGTTTCTAGAGTATTCTGCTCGTTTTGCTTTGCGTATCGCTTGCGCTTGCGGGGCTTTTAGTAGTACGGCGCCTGGTACCCTTGCCGATCAGCGAATCAACCGACGCCGTTATCAGAATAACCTATGCGGCAACCTACATGCTCTACGGGCTTACGCTCGGTTTTTCACTATATCTTGGAAACCAGGAAGCCAGCGAAGCTAGGGAAACGGTCGAAGGGAGGCCGCCAGCCTAGAAGGAATCTTCGAGATAGCCCAGCAACTCCCGCAACCCGAGCGTGATCGGATACAGGAGGTTACTGAGTCTTATGCCCGTACGGTAGTAGAAGACGAGTGGCCGTTGATGGGGGAGGAGGTGCGAATAGCCAGGTAAGCCCGCAGGCCGAGTCGCTCCTTAATGAGTTGCAGGAAAGCGTCTTGGGATACGAGCCTGAGACGAGCGCCGAGCAAGCGCTTTACTCTCAGGGGATGACATTAGTGTTCGGTATAGAGGACGAGAGGGAGATCCGGCTGCTCCACAGTCGCCAAGACTCTCATACGCTGTTGTGGTATGTACTGGTGGTCGGGGCGGTGATCACAGTATTGCACTCGTTCTTCTTTGGATCGAAGGTAGTGTGGTTACAGGGGCTGTCGGTTGCAGCCATGACCACGGTTATCGTGCTGGTCCTTTCCACGAACTACGAGTTACAGGCCCCGTTCGCTGGCAGCGCGCGAGTTGAACCGGAGGCCTTCGAAGAGGTGCTCGACGACACTCAAAGACAACAACTTTAGAACTGAGCTTTCAATGAGTTGGTTGCACCTGCTCCAGAAAGCTATCTTGACCTTGTCTTGCCCCCTCAATTCACCTGATTGCCGTCAAGACGTTTTCTCGGGAACCTAGCTTCCGATGTTGAATTGTTCTCCGAAACTCGTTATGGCTTATGCAATGATTGGCTGGATAAGGCACACTTAAGAAGTCAGCTAGCGTAATGCGGGACTTGTCAGCCCGCCTCTAGATAGGAGGCCGCCATGGCGACAGCGTATGCCAGATTGAGAGTGCGGGGTTGAGTCGCTGGACGCTCAGACTGCTTTCTATAGCTGTATTCCTGGTAATAGGGCTCGCTCTCGTCGGGTGCAGCGGGGGTGGCGAGGAGGCTAAGGGTGAGGAGGAGGAGTCCCAGGCTCCGAGCCAGGAGGAGGTGCAATCGGCCCTTGAGCAAGCCGTCGCAGCGGGAATACCCGGGATCGCCCTCGAGATCCAAAGCTCTGAGGGAAGCGAATTCCTAACTGCGGGGAGCGCCTCTTTAGAGGACGAGCGGCCGCTCACCCCAGAAGATAGCTTCCGGATCGCGAGCGTTACCACGGCGCTCACCGCCGCGGTTGTGATGGAGTTGGTCGAGGAGGGGGCGCTGTCGCTTGATGATACCGTGGAGCAGTGGACACCCGGGCTACTAGCCGAGGGCGACTCCATCACCGTGCGCCACCTCCTCGGGCACACAAGCGGCCTGGCTGACTACACCAAGGACGAGAACTTCATCGAGGCCTTCGTGGCTGGCGAGGACATGCCACCGCAGCGGGTAGTCTCCTTTGTGTCCTCAGAGCCACTGGCCTTCGAGCCTGGAACTACGTACGAGTACTCCGACACCGACAACAATGTGCTAGGTATAATCGTCGAGGCCGTTGCCAGGCGCTCTTATGAGCAGGAGCTTAGCTCACGGGTGCTCGATCCAATGGAGCTGCGCTCTACCGTCCTCCCTAATAGTCCGGAGATGCCCAATCCTCATGCCGATGGCTACCAGTACGACCCCGAAAGCGAGGGTGCCGAGGAGCCGGAGAACCTGACCATTGCCTTTGATCCGTCCGCCGCTGGGGCGTCCGGGGCTCTTGTCTCTACTCCCAGCGACCTTTCGCGCTT
>DASQMR010000219.1:0-6355 GCA_035645375.1 Rubrobacteraceae bacterium | reverse complement strand
AGCGTACTGCCGGATAGGGGAGCGTAGCTCGCACACGTGGTTCGTGCTCAACTACCTGCTAGGCTACGAGAAGGTAAGGAACTACGACGGGTCGTGGACGGAGTGGGGCAACGCTGTTAGAGCCCCCATAGAGAGGTAGGGCCTCCTTGGACAGGCAGCTTCAGATACAGATACTCCTGGACCATTACCAGAACCCGCGCCAGAGCGGGGTTTTGGAGGAGGCAGACGTGCAGATGCCAGGAGGCAACCCAGGCTGCGGCGACGTAGTGACGGTCTACCTAAAGGGGGCAGAGGACCACGAGCACATAGGAGACGTCTCCTACGACGGCGAAGGCTGCACCATAAGCATGGCCGCCTCCAGCATGCTCCTAGAGCAGGTCGTTCAGAACAACATGACGATGGACGAGGTCCTGGAGCTAGACTACAACGAGATGATGGATCAGCTCGGGCGCCAGATCGTCGCGAGCCGGCCCAAGTGTGCCACCCTGGGTCTCGGTACTCTCAAGGCCGCCATCAGGAAGTATCAGAGGGACAAGCTCCTCGACGAAGCCGGGGTCGTCCGCCCGCAAGGTCCCGCTCCGGCCGCTCAGGAGGAGAGCCTGGTCTTCGGTGAGGGCGCGACGGAAGCCGCGAAAAAGGAACGATAACACAGCAGGCTTCAGCAGCCGCTACACTCTAACGCGATGAGGCCGCTCAGGTGTCGGCCCGGACGCTTACCCGCAACTGTGGAGATTGATGTGCCGGTCTTCACATCGTCCGGAGGTCACCTCGACACGGTCTTCACCCACCACGAGCTCTTCGAGTTGCCGGTGCAACAAGGTGCCCACGAGGAGTTCGGGGATGACCAGCCGATAGTGGCGCTCCCTTTCCGGCGCCACGTCCTCGACGAGCAGCCCCCCACACGGACAGTACCCGTTGGCTCCGTCCGTATACAGAAAAGGTAGGCTCTCGCCGTCATACATACTCGAGCAATCCGGGCATCGCCACACGAAAGTCATCGTCCTCTCTTTGAGCATTTGCGCTGCCTCCCTGCCTCGTCACATTGTAACGAATTTTACACGCGTCCCTTCGCCGTCAGAAGGATGAGAAGTTAAGTAAGGGTTAAGAAAAATTGAGGAGATAGTATCGATTTGGCTAGAGGATACGGGTAATGGTAGAGTTCGGCCCGTAAAGTTACGCGCGGGGACGGCGGGGGTGCGGTGATCCGGGTTCTAATAATCGACGATCAACCTCTTCTGACCGACGGGTTTGGGAGAATCGTGGACGCCCAGCCGGGGATGAAGGTCGTAGGCGCGGCTCACGACGGCGCGAGCGGCGTAAAGCTGTGCCGGGAGCTAAAGCCGGACGTCGTCCTGATGGACATAAGCATGCCGGTCATGAACGGCGTCGCGGCGACGCGCAGGATTCGGGACATCTTGCCCGAAACTAAGATTCTTATCCTTACCACCTATGCCGACGACGTACACGTCTTTCAGGGCATGAAGGCCGGCGCAACCGGCTA
Organism: Rubrobacteraceae bacterium; assembly: GCA_035645375.1. Lineage (GTDB taxonomy): Bacteria > Actinomycetota > Rubrobacteria > Rubrobacterales > Rubrobacteraceae > Rubrobacter_F. The sequence goes on along the minus strand of DASQMR010000219.1, from coordinate 4,854 downwards.
CCTTCTGAAAGACTGTACACCCGACGATCTCTCCTTCGCAATAACCAGCGTGCATGACGGCGATACCATCGTAGCCCCCGGGATCGCGCGCAAGACACTCCTCACCTTCGAGGAAGCCAGAGAGGCCCCCGAGGCGCCCAGCCTCTCAGAGAGAGAGATCGAGGTGATCACCGCGCTCGCTCGCGGCCGGGGCAACAAGCAGATAGCCCGCGACCTCGGCATCTCCGACAAGACCGTCCGCAACCACGTCTCAAGCATCTACAAGAAGCTCCACGTCTACGACCGGCTAGGGGCGGTCCTCTACGCTATAAAGGAGGGCTTGGTGGACGTAGACAGCCTCGAAGGACCGTAGCCGCCGGAAAGCGAGCGGGTGCGAAGCTACTTATTGGTAAAGTGCCTAGCGCCAGCCGAGGTCTTCAGCGAGGCTTTGAGAGACACTCAGCCGGTAAGCCTACCTACGCTCGATGAACTCAATGCGGTATCCGTCGGGATCGCGGACGAAGAAGAGGCGGGTACCGCTGCTCATGGCGTGCGGTTCGCTCTCGAAGTCCACCCCGCCGGCCTCTTCGAGCTTCTCCGCTAGAGCGTCGAGGTCCTCGACGGCGAAGGCGACGTGGCTGTATCCTTCACCTAGAGGGTAAGGCTCCTCCCGATCGTGGTTGAGGGTGAGCTCCAGCCGGGGCTCGGGGTCGCCTGAGACGGCGAGAAACGCGTTGGTAGCGTCAGGGCCGACGGGACTCTTGCGGGCGAGCTCCAGACCGAGCTTGTTGACGTAGAAGTCGAGGCTCCTGTCGAGGTCGAGGACCCGGTAACAGGTGTGAACGTACTTCATAGGGCACTCCTCAGTCTGTATTTTCAGCTATCAGCTCTTGCTTGCTACTGGTTGCATTCTAGCATTCGCCCCCTTTATACCGGCAACGACGGTGCGCAGGCAGAGGAGCACGGTCAGCCCGAACCAAGCACAAGAGGGCTCGTCGGCTTTAGTAGGAATACGGCACAAAACTATGTTCAACTAAACCCTCTCTCCCGCAAGCGCTCCTCGTAAAGTTCCGCAAGCTCCTTGTGACAGCTATTGACGACCGCCTTACCCCTTGTGTGGGCCTCGTACATGATTCTCGTAGCCCGTCTGCTGATAACGCCAGAAACCACTCGTTTCAGGATAACCACTACCCGGGGCATCGAGTTGTCCCAGTCGTTGTGCTGGATGACGTTTCACGGCTCGGTGCGATCCGTCCTCTCGGTTCTCGTTACCTTCGCCTGTCTGTTCTTCGTCGCGCTCATGTTGCAGTATTTTGGCACGTCTCCCGATACTCTTAATCCCCAATGGTCTATCTTTGGTGAGTCAAAGACCGGATCTTATCCACGCCGGTGACAAGCGGCGAACACACGAATCTTTGAGGGTAGGAGATACGAGCAGGTCCTTGCTAACTACGTCCGGTCGCCTGTTGCTGCTATGCTCTTTTCATGGAGATGGAAAACGTCACGCGGGGGTTGCCGGAGGGACCGGCCAGGAGGGCGGCCAGGATCGCACAGGTCGGCGCCCGCTACGGCTTCGGCTACGTCTTCGGGCGCAGGTTCCTCCTGAGACGACAGCGGCGGGACGTCGGCAGGATCGGGACGCGGCTGAGGTTGGCGATGGAGGAGCTCGGGCCGACGTTCGTAGAGCTTGGACGAGTTTTGTCGACGCGCGGAGACGTGCTACCGCCCGACGTGACGGGAGAGCTTGCGCGAGCGGCGGTTCCGGTGCCTCCCGTGCCCTTTCCTCAGGTGCGCGCTCTCGTAGAAAGGGAACTCGGGAACACGCTGGAGCGACTCTTTCCCACGTTCGAGGAGACGCCTGCCCGGATAGGCGTGTTCACGCAAGCGCATCGGGCGGTGCTGCCGGGCGGGAGTACGGCGCTCGTGGTGGTACGCCGCCCGGGGGTACGCAGGGACTTGCTCGCGATGCGGCCGGTCGCGGACGTGGTGCGCCGGAGGGCGAGACGCTGGAACGGCGAGGCGCTGCCGCTGGACCCGGCGGTGGCGGTTGGAGAGTTCTCTGCTTACGCCGCGCACCGCAGAGATATGTTCTTCGCGGCGCAGACGGCCCGGCGGCTAGTGGAGATGGACAGGTTCGGTTTGAGGGTACCCGACGCATATCGCCGCTACTCGACGGGGCGATGCGCGACGTTTGAGGCTCGCAAGAAGGCGGAACCTCTCGGGGCCGAGGGGTATCGGGAGGCGGCAGAGACGTTGGTGAGGCTGGCGATAACTGAGGGGATCTTCTTCGCCGACCTCGCGCCCGAGCGGTTCGTCATGGGGGATGCAGAGATCTGGCTCGCAGATCCTACCGAGGCGTCCGCCCTCGACCCGGAGCGGCTGCGCGGGTTGGCGGAGGTGTTGGCCGCCGTGCGACGCGGGGACGTGGACGGCGTTACACGGGCGTTGCCGCTCCTCGGGTGCGACGTCCCACGCGACGCCCGCGTGCTTCAGCGAGAGCTGCGCGACGCTCTTGGATCTTTGGGCGGACCGCTGTGGAGAGAACACTCTCTAGAAGAGGTACGGGCTCGCGGGCTCGAAGTCCTGCGACGCGGAGGCGTAGCGCTTCCGGGGGAGATCTCCCAACTGCTCCAGTCCCTGGTCGAGGCCGAGACGCTGGGGAGGGTGGGTGGAACTGGCGACCGAAACGCGATCGAAGAGGCGGCAGAGGCGGCTAAGGAGTTGATCTCGCATTTTCGAGACCCGCGGTACGTGGCGTCTCGTACGGCGAGGAGGCTGGTGCAGGGAGACACGTATGCAGACTATCCGCGCCAGGTGCACACTATCCTCAACGAGCTAAAAGACGGCGAAGTCGAGGTGGTCTTTCGTCACCGGGGGCTGGATGCTTTGATCTCTAAGGTCGACGTGCTGGCGAACCGGCTGGTCTTCGCCCTCCTCATAGCCGCCCTTATCTTGGGGTCCTCGCTCCTCGGTATCTTCGGCGAGAGCGGCGTGCGTCTCCTGGGGGTAAGCGTCTTCGGGCTGGCGGGTTTCGTCATCGCCGCCCTGCTCGGGCTGCTGCTACTCATTGGGATCGTGCGCTCCGGAAGATTGTAGCTGGAGCACGGGTCCAATCACCGCGTATAACCGTGAGCTTTTCCGGTAGACTCGCAACTTGTCCAGCGGCAAAGGAGAAGAGTTAGGGTGGAAGAGCAAACGCGTAGCGAGATACTGAAGACGATCCCTTACGGCTTCTACATTACGGGCGTGGTCGGAGCAGACGGCGAGGCCAACGGGTTTACCACCTGCTGGGTCTCCCAGGTCTCTTTCGAACCGCAGCAGGTGATAGTCGCCGTCAGAAAGGATCAGCACACTCACGACCTCGTCGAGAGCGGCGGCGTCTTCTCCCTGAACTTCCTCGACGCGACCCAGGAAGATCTCGCCCGCAAATTTACCCAGACTCTAGAGCAAGAGAACGGCGCGGTCGGCGGCTCCCCGTACACGCCGGGCGAAGCTACCGGCGCCCCGCTCTTCGAGGAGGCGTTCGCCCACCTGGAGTGCCGGGTCGTGGGCAAGATGGAAGGCGGCGACCACACCGTCTACCTGGGCGAGGTTGCCGCCGCCAACCTCAGACGACCCGCCGACATCCTCACCGACCTCGACACCCCGATGGACTACGGGGGTTAGTCTCTTACTCATATAAGAAGCTAGCGCGACGCTGCAAACGCGGCCCGGACGCTGTTAAGCCAGCGGTTCGGGCTCCCGCGGCTCCTGGTCTTCGGGGGCAAGGTACTCCGGATCCGGGAGGCTCGGCGCAGAATCTTGTAGTTCGCCTTCGCGCGCCGGTTCGAGCTCCTCGATGCCGCCCGGCTCACGGGGGCGGAAGAGACCGAAGGAGGAGGTGTAACCGTGCAGAAAGGTGGTGCCTCCTACCGGCCCGATCTCGCCGTTGCAGAAGAAGCCGCCGACGGGGATCTCGCCGAGGTGCTGCTTGAAGACGCTCGTATCGAAGTTCGGCTTCTTGTAGAGGTGCTCGCCGCGTCCGAGGCAGGAGAACAGGAGAGCGCCGGAGATGGCGTCCTTGTTCGGCAGGGTGCCCTCGTAGCCGGTGAGCACGGCGTGCAAGTCTTCGGCGGAGGTGTTGGCGTCGCGCAGGTGGAAGCGGATGCGCATCCCCTCCTGCAGACGTTCGCCTACAGCGATGGCCCCGCCCTTCGGGTCGATGCCGGCCAGGTTTCGGATTAGGAAATCCCCCGCCTTCGGCTCCTCCTGAAACTCGTCCATGACGATACCCAGCATGAGCGACCGCCCCGCGAGCTCGCGGTCGCGTTGGTCCATGCCGGCGAAAAGCTCCTCCAGGGTCGAGAAGGCCGGCTGTCCGTCGAGCTCGTAGACGATGTTTCCGTCGCACCTCGTGACCTGCATAAGATCTCCGACCGGCCTGCAGCCCTGCGCGACGACCGTGTCGACGACTAAGTTGCCGGTCAGGACCACGCCTGCGACGCCGGAGTTGTGAACCTCGGAATCAAGGAAGAGGACGTTCAGACCGGGCGAGGTCGCGCCGCTGGCGAGGCCCCCAATCTTGGCAGAGCCTGGGAAGGCGTAGTCCAGACCGGCGAGCAGCGCCTCCGGCCGGCCCGAGAAGGGGTCGGCGAGCAGGATAAACTGCGGCTCCTCCGTCCGCGCGACGCCTAAAAGCTCCTCCCAGGCATCGGGCGGTCCATCGAGGTCCGGGAGATCTCCTTCAAGATGAAACGGACGCACCGTTACGTCCGGCAGCCGGGCGGCGACGAGGGTTATAGCCGGGGCCTGCTCGACCTCCTCGCCGCCCCCGATCACCCCGCCCGCCGAACATCCGAGCAACGTCCCTGGCCCTAGAGACTCAACTAGGGCCTC
>DASQMR010000218.1:0-3045 GCA_035645375.1 Rubrobacteraceae bacterium | reverse complement strand
CGGGTCGAAGCCGACGGCGATGAGGTCTTTGAGACTAGCGGAATGCTCGACATAACGTTCGATAATATCGTCGAGCACTTCGTAGAACGGCAGGCCGTCGGGGAGAGTGGCTTGCGAACTGCTTTGCATGTCGAGGATGCGCCGCGGGCACACCTCGGTGAGGCTGTTACGGTAGCGGGCGAGCTCGTACAGCAGAGTTTTCGGACAGTCCTTGAGAGGCGCGAATCCGCCGACAAGATCGCCGAGCAGGTTCGCGGCCCCTACCGAGATGTGGGTCTTGTTGCTGGTAGCGATCACGAGGTAGCCGCGTTCATCGAAGATATCGCTAAGCGCGACCGCGCGAGCGCGGGCGTAGCGACGCTCCCTGCGCACGACGGTATCCTCCACGGTCAAGGGCTCCGCGTCCTCGGGGACATCGGATTCGGTGGTGGGCATGTCGACGGGGACTGTATCGAAGGCGATGCCGAGGTTGCGCGCGAGATCTTCGGCGTCGTCGCGCGCCTCGTCCGGGGTATCGGGGGCGGGCATGGCTACGGCCAGTACACTCTCTGGTCCGAGCGCGTCGGCGGCGACCATGGCTGCGACGGCGCTGTCAATGCCGCCGGACAGCCCGAGAGCGACGCCTTTAAACCCGTTGCGCTCGGTGTAGTCGCGCACCCCCACTACCAGCGCGCCCCATACAGCTTCGAGATCGTCGAGCGGCGGACGGGGTTTCCAGGCACCGGGCGGGTCACGCTGTACCGTCGGGCGGGTGTGCACGGTGCCCAGAGGTCCGTTGATCACTCGGGGTCCGGCGACCGGTACGTCGACGGCGAAACAATCCTCCTTAAACTCCGCGCCACGAGCGAGAAGGGCGCCGTCGCCGTCGACTATGATCGATCCCCCATCAAAGACGACGTCGTCCTGGCCGCCGACGAAGTTGACGTAGACCACCGGCACCCCGTTGCGGATCGCGACCTTACGGGTGAGGTCCAGCCGACTACGAGCTTTACCCCGGTGAAACGGGGAGGCGTTCGGCACGAGCAGGATCTGCGCACCCGCTGCCGACTGCGACTCGGGCGGTCCGTCGGGGGACCACATATCTTCACAGATCGAGACGCCGGCGACGACGTCGCCGATTCGCCAGATCAGGCTCGGCCGGGACCCGGGCGCGAAATTGCGCGCCTCGTCGAAAAGATCGTAGACGGGCAGCAGCACCTTGTGGTAGCAGCCTCGTACCTCCCCATCGCACAATAGCTTCGCCGCGATGGACACGTCGCGCTCACGGGTGTCCCAGGAGCGCTGCGGCGGCACTCGGTCAATCGTGCTGAGGATCGTTGTCATCCGTCCCGACTGCCTAGCGAGCCAGTCCAACGCCTCCTCCGCGTCCTCGACGAACTCACGGTGAAGGATCAGGTCAGCCAGCGGGTAGCCGGTAAGCACAAGCTCGGGTAGCACGAGCACGTCGGCCTGCGCTTCCTGCTCAGCCCACGCCATCGCTTCCGCGATTCGCTTGGCGTTACCTTTCAGGTCACCGACCCGATTCGGTAGCTGCGCGACCGCGATGCGTAAAGCCGTTATTGTATCTCCCCTGACACTCGACGCCTTCACCCTCGGCAATCCCTGGGTTGATCGTGAGGCGGTAGTTCCGCTTGCCGTCCCTACTAACCCTTGTACGTAGATTATACTCCTGTACTTATATCTCTACTCCTCAATATCTCCTTAACGTCCGCTCGGGAGCATTGGTACTGGGATCAGCACACGCTGTTGCGTTCGCTAGGCACAGTGAAACATTCAGCGCTCTTCATGACTCACGAGGGTTTCGAGTTAGTTAGGAGTGGACTGCTTACCAAGATTTTGTGGCTTATGGGGCCGATCAAACGTCTTCTCTTCGAGGCTCTTCAACTACCTCTTTCTGCTTGTCCGTATGCGCTTTGGCGCCTCCGTCTCTGTGGAACATTGCAGAAGTCATAACAGACTCTCAGCTTGGGCCGACACCTCGCGGATCTGACGCTTTATGAATCGCCGCTGCTCGCTGCCTTCGGGGGGTTCGCCATAGAGTCTTTGAAGGCGCTTCCGCTCCTCATTTAGCTCCCGAAAAAGAGACGCTAATCGATCTAAGGAAGAATCTTTAAGCTCTCGCTCGAACTCCTCCTCCTTGACTGGCCTTGCCCAGCTCAGCGATAGCGGGGCAACACTTGCCCGCTCCGTAGGTTCTTCTGAAGAGAGGAGCATATGGGGATCCACCTCTAGGGCATGCGCCAACCTGTGGAGGGTGCCGAAATATGGGCGCGCAATTCTTCCAGTCTCGATACCTGAGACGGTCGTAGGACTCAACCCAGCCTCTTCGGTCAACCGCCCCTGGGTCCACGTCCGCAAGCGGCGTATGCTCTGTATACGTTCGCCTATTATCGATCCACCCACAATCATTTCTCTAACGCTATTCGCTATAGCGTAACACAAACTGTCTAAAAATAGAATATGAGCTGTCTTTTTACCGGATAAATTGACGTCAAACTGTAAATAAACTGTTTATAAATCGAGCTGCCACGGTATAATGCTGTCAGAAGGACAAACGGCTCCTACTAGGGGAGGCGAAGTCAAAAAGGAGGTGTTTGAGATGCTAAGTGCTTTTGGAGGTCGCCGTGGGTTTTATGACCCGTTGAGCGAGATGAACCGGATGTTCGACGACGTGGTCGGGAGCCTGGTGAGCCGGCCGGGAGGTCAGCAGGGAGCGCAGCTGCAAGGGTTAACCGAGTGGGCTCCGGCGATAGACGTGGCTACCAAGGATGCTGACTTGGTGATCCGAGCTGAGCTACCAGGCGTCAAGCAGGAGGATGTGGACATCACGCTGAAAAACGACGTGCTGACCATCAGTGGAGAGCGCAAGGCTGAACAGGAGGAGGAGCGCGGCGGCTACCATATTAGGGAGCGTCGCTACGGTTCGTTCAGCCGCAGGCTAGCTTTGCCGGAAGGCCTAGACGAGAGCAAGATTCATGCTCGCTACGCCAACGGGGTCTTGGAGGTCACAGTCAAGGGTGCTGCTGCAGTACAGGAGCCTAAGCG
>DASQMR010000217.1:0-3114 GCA_035645375.1 Rubrobacteraceae bacterium | reverse complement strand
GCGCCAGTCCAGGGCGCGCTCTGCGCATGCAGGGTCGATCGAACTGCGCAGTTGCTCGCCAGGTTTGGCTGGGCCGTGCTCTGGCGGGAGCTCTCTGCCCGAGATGCTTCGAAGCATCTCATAGAGCTGATCGACGCTAGTCTCGATACCGGTCCCGATATTGTATGCGCCGGAGGGCGGGTCGTTTTCGAGGGCGAGGATGTTGGCGCGGGCAACGTCCCCGACGTAGATATAGTCTCGGGTCTGCTCGCCTGTACCGTTTATGGTCGAAGCCCTGTTGGCGGCTAGGTTCCCGGAGAAGATCGCCACGACCCCAGCCTCGCCGTGCGGGTCCTGGCGGGGTCCGTAGACGTTGGCGTACCGGAGCGTCACGTACGGAAGGCCATACTGGATGCGGTAGAAGTTCAGATAACGCTCCCCAGCAAGCTTCGAGACCCCGTAAGGCGAGGAGGGGTACTGCGGGTGATCCTCGGTGGCAGGGAACTCTTCCTGCTCCCCGTAGATCGCCCCGCCGGTCGAGGCGAAGACAACCTTGCTAACGCCGTGACGTATGCAGTTTTCGAGGAGCCTCAAGGTACCGAGCACGTTCACGTCGGCGTCAAAGTCCGGCTCGCGTACGGAGCGCCGCACATCCATCTGCGCAGCCTGATGCGAGAGTACTTCGGGTCTAAACTCCTCGAAGATTCGTGCGCAGCCCGATCGTATATCTGCCTCGAAGAACCTGGCACCCTCGGGGAGGTTCTCGCGCCTGCCGCTCGAAAGGTCGTCGACGACGGCGACCTCGTGACCCCGGGCTAACAGGTGCTCCGCAACGTGCGAGCCTATGAAGCCGGCTCCGCCGGTCAGCAGAACTCTCATCCGCCGGCCCCCCCGGCCTCTTCCCTGGTCCTCCGTTCAGCGTGTTTGGCGAACCAGTCGATAGTAAGGGAGATACCCTCTTCGGCCTCCACGCGCGGCTCCCACCCCAGCACCTCGCGGGCACGGGTAATGTGCGGGCAGCGCTGCTTGGGATCGTCCTTGGGGAGGGGTTTGTACGTAATCTCGCTCGCGCTGCCCGAGAGCTCTAGGATAAGCTCGGCTACCTCTTTTACCGTGTACTCAACCGGGTTGCCGATGTTGACGGGGCGCGTCTCGTCGCTGCGCATGAGCCGGATTATGCCCTCTATTAGGTCATCGACGTACTGAACGCTCCTGGTCTGGGAGCCGTCTCCGTAGATTGTTATAGGATCATCTGAGAGTGCTTGGGAGACGAAGTTCGGGATCATACGTCCGTCATCGGGACGCATCCGGGGACCGTAAGTATTGAAGATGCGTACGGTACGTGTGTCTACATGATGGTAGCGGTGGTAAGCCATCGTTATCGACTCGGCGTAACGCTTGGCCTCATCGTAGACTCCGCGCACTCCTATAGGGTTCACGTTACCCCAGTACTCCTCTGGCTGGGGATGGACGAGCGGGTCTCCATAGACCTCGCTTGTAGAGGCGAGCATGAACCGAGCACCTTTGGCCTTGGCGAGTCCCAAGGTGTTGTAGGTGCCAAGAGCCCCTACCTTTAGGATCGGGATCGGGATACGCTCGAAGTCTATAGGACTTGCTGGAGATGCGAAATGATAGACCTCGTCCAAAGCATCAAGGCAGTCTATATAGGTTGTGACGTCGTGCTCTACATATTCGAAGCCTGGAGAGCTTTTCAGGTGAGCTACGTTCTCCAGAGACCCGGTCCGAAGGTTGTCCATGCAAAGCACACGATAACCTTCCGCAAGAAGCCTCTCACAGAGGTGGCTCCCGACGAAGCCCGCCCCGCCCGTAACGAGCGTTCTCCTCTTCGTCACAGGAGGAAGGTCCTCCTAACCCCGGCCGAAGCCCCGGTAGAGGAATCCCGCCGCAGAGGCCGCCTCAGGATCGAAGACGTTGCGGCCGTCTACCAGAAGCTTCGGAGACTTCATAAGGGAGGCGGCCCGCTCAAGGTCTAAGGAGCGCACCTCCATCCATTCCGTAACCACTACCGCCGCGTGCACGCCGGAAAGGGCCTCGTAGGGGTCGAAGACCACCTTGAGGCTCGGAGAGGATGTAGAGGCAATCAGCTTCTTCCCGGCCACGGGGTCGTAGCCGATGACCCTGACCCCGCGGGCGTCGAGCGCCTCTGCTATCTTCAGGCTCGGGGCCTCCCGCACGTCGTCTGTGTTCGGCTTGAAGGAGAGTCCTAGGAGAGCCACGCGTTTGCCCTTGAGGGTAAAGAGATCCCTCTGAAGCTTTGAGATGACCTTCTTAAGCTGCCGGTCGTTCACGGCGACTGTGGCATCGAGGAGGGCGGTCTCGTGGTCATACTCGCGTGCCACCGCGCGCAGGGCGGCGACATCTTTTGGGAAACAGGAGCCACCCCAGCCTATCCCCGCGTTGAGGAAACGGCTTCCGATACGTCCGTCGAGGCCGATACCGTGCGCAACGCTCCCCACATCAGCGCCGACCAACTCGCAGATACTAGCGATCTCATTAACGAAGCTGATCTTGGTCGCGAGAAAGGCGTTGGCGGCATACTTGACCATCTCCGCGCTCACCAGATCCGTGGTTACGAACGGCACCGCCGCCTTGGGTCTCGGGTCCACATCGGTCGGGAAGCTCTGCTCTATTACCGGCTCGTAGAGCGCCCGCATGACATCAAGGGCATCCCTCTCATCGGCCCCGAGCACGATCCTGTCCGGGAACAAGGAATCGTAGACGGCGCTCCCTTCCCGCAGGAATTCGGGGTTCGAGACTACCCGGTAGTCTACTGCAGGGTTCCCGCCTGCGGCGGCACCCTCTCGTACAAGCATCGAAACGTAGTCGCCTGAGCCAACCGGCACGGTGCTCTTGTTGACCACGACGAGCGGGCGTGTCCTCTCAGCTTCCTGCTCTGCTAGCGCCTGCCCCACTCCCTGAGCCACCGCGGCCACGCTCGAGAGGTCAGCCGCCCCATCGTTCCCCTGGGGGGTGTCCACGGCGATGAAGACGACATCCGCCCCACGCACAGCCTCAGCAAGATCCGTCGAGAAGCGTAGCCGCCCTTTGCGAACATCGTCGGCCACGAACTCTTCGAGATTCGGCTCGTAGATCGGCATCTGCCCCTTTCTCAGC
>DASQMR010000216.1:0-2904 GCA_035645375.1 Rubrobacteraceae bacterium | reverse complement strand
TTATCCACTTTCTCGCCTTGTATCGCGCTCTCCGGGGGACGAGCCTCGCGCCCGCTCTCTTCGGGAGCGCTCTGGGCATTCTGGGTCTCGTCATGCTCGTGGCAGGCGCTCTCCCGCATGTCGCTACGGATCCGATCTCCGTCTTCTATCATGCTCCTGGGGCGACCGCCGGGGATCAGGCTACGCTCGACCTCTTGTGGCAGGCGACCATGGGCATAATCGAAATGTTGCTCGTCACGGGACTCGTTATTCTGCCGACAGGTCTCATTGCCCTCGGCATCGCCATGCTAGGAGCCCCGGCCTTCGGCAAGGGCTTTGGCGGGGTGAGCGTGGCGCTCGGGTTGGTCGGGGGTGTAGCGGCATGTTTCATTCTGATCTATCCTGGCTCTCCAATCACCGGAGTCGGCGTCTTCGCGCTCATCATCTTCCATCTCGTCCTGGGATGGAAGGTCTACAGCCTGTCGAAGGGTCCTTACGTAGGGAGTCTTGCAGATAGAGGAAAGGGCTAATAGTTCCACAGCGCGCAGAGAAGAAGGGCTGGGGATCAAGGCCTCGGCCCTTCTACTTGCCCTTATTCGCCCGAGTGCGTGGAAGGAGAATTCTCCGAAGTCGGTATCCAGCATCCTGCATAGCCCCGGTCCAACAGGGTTAGGCCGGTAGAGGGATCTTTCGGTCGAGAAGTATTAAGTGGAAGTTGTCCCGGTCCTAACCCTGGACGCCCTATACCCAGCGGACCGGGGCTATGGTGAATTTCCGAGAACACGCCTTAGCGGCAATCCAGTGAATAGAGGCAGCGAGCTACCCTGCTGCCTAGCTTCTGTGAGGGCAAGCATGCTTGAGCAAAGAGAAGTTCACCGCTTCGTCGTTTATGTGCAAACTCTCATCCAATTCAAAGAGAATTCATATGTATCGTAGATAAGCTAGTTATCTACAGAGTGGCTGGCAACCGAGCCGTCTAGAACGGCCCCTAGTGAGGAGGAGGAGGTCAGAGAAAAATGCCCAGCTACATGACACAGTTCGCCTACACCAACGCAGCCACAGCGTCGTTCATCAAGAACCCAGAGGACCGAAGTGGCGCCTTTAGAGAGCAGGTTGAGGAGCTGAGGGGGAAGGTAATCGCTTTCTACCACTGCATAGGAGAATACGACGGAGTAGCTATCTACGAGCTCCCCGACGAGGCTAGCGTCGCGGGCCTCCTCTTTGCCATCAGGGCTCCAGGCCACCTCGAGAAGCTTCATACTACCGAATTGCATACGATTGAGGTCGCCATGGAGGGAATGCGTAAGGCAGGTCGGGCGTCGTACCGGGGGCCATTGACCTGGAGGTCAGATCAACCTTACGACTCTTGGGGCGGCGCATAGAAGGGCAAACCAAAAAAATCCTTATTAGTGGCAAGGAGCTAAGCCCAGACCATCCCCAGTGCTCCTAGTAGTAGTTGGATAGCGCAAAGGAGGGCCGGAGTGTAAGAGCCCGGCCCTCCTTTTATGCCCTTATCTACTTTAGTTTCCGAGAACGCTCAACATCGGAAACTAGGTTTCCGAGAAAACGTCTTAGCGGCAATTAGGTGAATAGAGGGGACTGGGCAGCCCATACCTCCCCTGTTGTAGGCGCAGGCTCTTGACACCTTCGGTCTTTGCGGTCATTTATCATAGTGTTAGGTTAAGGAGGAACAAATGGTGACGAACGGAGTAGTCGGCGCTGTAGCCGGGCTGTGGAGGTTCCCGGTCAAGTCCATGAGGGGTGAGCGGCTCGAGCAGGCACAGCTCACGGAGAGTGGTCTCGTGGGTGACCGTGCCTATGCGCTCATCGACGCGGACACAGGCAAGGTGGTGAGCGCGAAGAGCGTGAGGCTGTTTCCCGGCCTATTCGGCTGTAGGGCCGCTTTCGCCGAGCCGCCACGATCGGGCGGCGAACTGCCACCGGTGCGGATCACGCTGCCGGACGGCACGTCGGTGAACAGCGACTCAAGTGACGTCGACCGCGTGCTCTCAGCGTACTTCCGACGAGACGTCACGCTGGCTCGGGCCGCGCCAGATGAGTTCACCATTGACCAGTACCACCCTGACGTCGAGGATGTCGACCCAGCAGGCTACCGAGACACGGTCGTCGAACAGAAGCTTGGTTCGGCCTTCTTCGCCCAAGCCGGTCTTGCATCCCCCGTGCCCGTCGGTTCGTTTATGGACTTGTTCCCGGTGTCCGTCCTGACGACATCCACCCTCGAGCAGCTGAGCGAACTTCAGCCCCAGAGCCGCTTCGATGAGCGTAGATTCCGGATGAACGTGATCGTCGACATCAAAGAAGGTGGGTTCGTCGAGAACGATTGGATCGGCCTCAAGCTCGCGATCGGTGAGGCGGTACGACTCGGCGTAGCCCTACCCGATCCGCGATGCGTGATGACGACGCTCGCCCAAGAAGAGCTCCCCAAGGACACCGATGTCCTCCGGACGCTCACTCAGCACAACAGAGTCCAAGTTGGCGGTGCCGGTCTGTTCCCCTGTGCGGGCGTGTACGCCGTAGTAGAGGCGCCGGGAACGATGCGAGTAGGTGATCGGGTGGCCCTTCCTGGCAGCGAGGTGAATAGTGAGCAGGTCCCCGGTCCGGTACGGGAGCATCCTCCGACATAGTAGGACTAACTTCCCCATAAACTCCGGTGGTGTATTAGGCTCCCCGGTGGTCTCGATTCAACGGACCGGGGCCAAACGGTTTCCGAGAAAACGTCTTCTAGGCAATCTGATGAATAGAGGCAACTCATCCCTGTAGGAAGGCTGATGAGCAAGAAGCTGGCCGTTCCCGCCATCTTTATCTTCTATCGCGACGCTCTCGATACTTACGCCAGATTAACGGCAACCCCCGCCGAAGCAGCACTTCGAGTACTACAAATCTTACTAGCCACCTTATCAGCAC
>DASQMR010000215.1:0-7300 GCA_035645375.1 Rubrobacteraceae bacterium | reverse complement strand
GGTATTGGCAATACTACAGGTGGTGCTATGAGCCTATAGGAGGATGGTTCTTGAACTGGGGTATGTGGGGTTGGTGGTAGAACGCACCGGCAAAGTTATATAGCTACATTGCCATTGGGCCGGGGTCTAACAGCCCCGGCTCTTCTTTTGCCTCGCAGTTTCCGATAAGTAGAGCAAGCTCCTAATCACTAAAGGGGACTTTCGGGGATCGTATGAGATCCTGCTCCTTCTCCCAACTACTCGCGTGCAGTTCCTTCCAACCGCAGTCGTATCCTCGCTCGGCAAGGATGTCTTGAGCTGCAACATCCTCGCGAGCGTGGGCTTCTCGGAAACTCACGATGAGTCTTTCTCATTACTTTGCAATCACAAAGCCACGGGAGACGCCCTCCAGATACTCTTGCTGGTGTTCCCGAACCCACAAAGCGACCTCGGGGTAGCCTAGGCGCTCTGCTATCTCTTGCACCGCCTGGTGGTCTAGCATGCTCGCCGCCCTCGTCTCCTGAACGGTTTCTAGGCCGTCGAATACGGCCGTGGGGACCGCGATTGGGTTCTCGAACCTCTTCGGCATGCCCACCTCCTCGTCTGCTACCCCAAAAGATCCTAGCGTCTTTGGGGTAGCGACGGAAGGGGAGGAGCTAAGAGGCGGCGAGGACCTCTTCGTCGGCGCAACCATCAAGGGTGAGCTTATGCCCACAGTCGCACATAAATACGGCACGTCTAGAGCGCCATTCTTCTTCAGGACCGAAAAGAACCAGCTTCTCTCCGCAATATTCGCACGTGAGGATAATCTGCTCGGAAGAACGCAGCACGTGTACACCTCCTTCGCCCCCTTGGGGCATCGCATTCGTCATGGATCAAACGAGCCGTTGGGCTGCGCAGGAGGCAACTTCACACATTCGTGGGATGGCCACAAGATCAACGAAGTTGTACGTCAGGCTACCCTTATGCTCGACGCCAAGTTCTCTAACCGCTTCAACATAACCTAAGGTTTAAGTTTAGTGTTGCGTTGATGCCGCCAATTGTCGTGGGGGCAAGGCTTCGGGCCAGCCCCAAGATGTTGCGTATCTGACAACTGGTCATATACACGTCTATATACGAAGTGGCACGGTGTACGCGCATTCTGGTGGGATCATGACGGGGGTATACGTGAGGTGTACAAGAAGATGGACAGGTTCACGGTAGCCCAGGCGTCGGACCGACTGGGGGTCAAGGAACAGGCCGTAAGGAAGAGGATACAGCGGGGTACCCTCGTCCACGACAAGGATGAGGACGGAAGGGTATACGTGTACCTAGACCCTCGAGATCAGCCCGATGGTACTGGTAATGGTAACGATACAGATAAGGAAATAGATACGTTGGTCCAAAGTTTGCAGGACCAAATAGAGTACCTGCGGGCGGAGTTGCAGCGGAGGGGGGAAACCCACGCGGAGGAGGCTCGGCGCAAGGACACCATCATCGCCCAGCTCGCCCAGCGCATCCCCCAGCTACCGCAAGCATCGTCTCCAGAGTCACGAGGCGACCCTGAGGCGGCTCCCGACAGCACGGAGAGGGGAGAAGAGGTATCCCCGGAGCCGCAGGAGCATACCCAGCGACGCTCGTGGCTGTATAGGTTCTTCTTCGGGCCGGGCTAGTGGCCGAGCGTTTCAAGGAATTCTGGCGTAGTTTGTTCAGAGGCTAGTAGATGAACGAGTTCGAGCACACCTTGAATGACATTCTTGCCCGGCACGGCGTCGATGTTATGGACCTAGCGGAGCAGACCGGATTTGCCCCTCCTCTAGTTAGAGATATCGTGGCAGGCAAGAGTCGCCAGGTACCCGTAGACTTCTTCCTCAGAATTGCCCAGGCACTCAACCTTAGCGAGGAAGAGAAGGATGCCTTGGTACGCTCATGGGCCTTTGGGGCAGAACGTTAAGACTAACCCGCCTCGCCCTGCATATCTATCCGGGCACGTATCATGATGCATGTTTCTCGGAGCACCCGCGGGTGTGATCATGCCCATAGCCCCGGTCCCAACGCATAACGATCCACCGGGCTGAATATGGGTTTCCGAGAAAACACCTTAGCGGCAATCCGCTGAATAGAGGCAACTCTAGGCAGCCTCCTAGTAGTGTCCATTGACGCCTTAGTTATTTGTTGGCATTAATCAAAGTGTTAGTAGGTAACCCGCTGGGGAAAGCGGGTGGATGGAGAAGCAGCAGAATGTACGCCCGGTCGAGTACGTTGGAAGTCCCCCCAGACCAGATGGACCAAGCGTTACGAAACGTCCGAGAGCAGGTCCTACCACTCCTCCAACAACAGGACGGATTCAAAGGGTTCATTGCCCTCGCTTACGTTGCTCTAGTGATACTGCTATGGACTAGCGGATCAGCCATGGTCCAAGAAAACGGGGTCGCCCCAGGCAGCAATGTATCCACTGCGTCACAACAACAAGGCCCCACCGATCCCGCCGAACTGGAGGCCTTCCTGGATGAGGAATTAGGAAGGGAGATGGAGAAGTATCACATCGCCGGGGCAGCCGTCTCTGTTGTCAAAGATGGTAAGTTGTTTTTTGCCAAAGGCTACGGCTCCGCCGATCTTGAGAGAGGCATCCCTGTCGACCCCGGGCAGACTATCTTTCACATTGGATCAGTCGGCAAGCTGTTCACCTGGACGGCGGTGATGCAGCTCGTCGAAGAGGGTAAGCTGGACCTCGACGAGGATATCAACACCTATCTCGACTTTCGTATCCCGGATACCTATCCACAACCGATCACCCTCAAGCACCTCATGACTCACACGTCAGGGTTCGAAGAACGATGGCTCGATAGTGTGGTCTCGGATACCAGCGAGCTGGTACCCGCGCGCGAATGGCTGGTCACTTATATGCCAGCGCGGGTGTGTCCACCCGGTGATTGTGCGGGTTACTCGAACTACAATGCAATGCTGGCAGGGTACATCGTGGCGCAGGTATCGGGAGAGCCCTACGACCAGTACATCCAGGAGCATATATTCGACCCACTGGGCATGGCGCACTCAACTGCCCGGTCGCCGATGCCGCCGGAGATGCGCGAACATGCATCCGTGGGATACACCTATGAAGATGGCGACTTCCAGGCGTTCCCCGATTACGTGGCTCAGCCGGCGGCATGGCCGTCCGGCGCACACCAGGCCAGCGTCACGGACATGGCGCGTTTCATGATCGCGCACCTGCAGAACGGCCGCTACAGCGATGCAAACACTGCCGGGGCGCGTATCCTGAAAGAAACCACTGCCCGGCAGATGCACAGCACGGCGTACACGCCCGAACCGCGCCTCCTGGGCGCCGCTTACGGCTTTGCCGATATGAGCGACAACGGCCAACGAACGCTTGGGCATACCGGTTATTTCCCGCCGATGTCTAGTCTGCTGCTGCTTTTGCCCGAGCAGAACCTGGGTGTATCTGTAGTCTACAACAGCGAGGGTGGTAGAGAACTGACCAATCAGCATATTGGGTTCCAGAGAGCGTTTTTCGACCATTACTATCCCGCCCCTGCAGTCGAGCGAATACAACCTCCAGCAGATTTCGCGGAGAGGGCCAGTCGGTTCGTGGGTCTTTATAGATACGCCAGTAGCCCGGCTACCACCTTTCACAAAGTCGGAGGGCTCGTGGGTGAAAACGCAGTAGAAATCAGCGATCCCGGCGACGGCACATTGCTCCTGTCCATAGCGGGGTACGAGTGGCGGTTTGTCGACGTAGAGCCGCTCTACTTCCGCCAGGTGGACGGTCAGTTCGGCATGGTCTTTCGTGAGGACGACCAGGGGCGTATCACTCACGTGTATACCGACCTGATGCCTCAATATACTGGTGTAAAGCTGAACTGGTACGAAACGCCCGGCTTCAACTTGCCATTGCTTCTGGTGTGCGTCTTGATATTCCTGTCCATGATCCCCGTAGCAGTGATCCGCTTTATTCGGAACCGCCGCCTGAGCAGTGACCGGATACCGGCCTCTCGCGGCGCCCGCGTGGCTTATTGGATCATCGTGGGGATCTGCGTTCTGAACCTTTTGTTCGTGATCGGCCTGGTTCCGGCGTCTAATCCGCCAACGGAATTACTTGGTACCCAATTGATCGTTAAGATCGTGCTAGGAGTGGGTGTTTTGGCTGCCGTGCTGACAGTGGGCGCGCTGGTCTACGGTGTTCTGGCCTGGAAGAACAGCTACTGGGGCATCGCCGCCCGCGTGCATTACACGCTGGTGACGGTCGCGGCGGTCGCTTTTGTCTGGTTCCTGAACTACTGGAACCTGCTAGGTTGGCGGTTCTAGCGGCGAGGTTTCGGAAGGAGGATCGATAAAAGGGAGGCGGAAGGACAGATTACGCGCGGCGGAGTCGAAATGGAACGTCGATCACGATCCTGAGGATGGAACGTACCATCTGCCCCAAGAGCACGCCGCTTTCCTCACTAGGGGGGCCTCGCCCGACAACATTGGCGTCGCCGCCCAGCTTATCCCGCTCATGGGCTCAGTGGAGGACGGGATCGTCGAGTGCTTTGGACATGGCGGCGGGCTACCTTACTCAGCTTTCCCCCGCTTCCACGAGGTTATGGCCGAGGACAGCAGCCAGACCGTGGTAGCGGCCCTGACGGACCACATCCTGCAGCTCGTGCCGGGTTTGGTTGAGCGCCTAAAGAACAGTATCGACGTGCTAGACGTGGGCTGCGGAAGCGGGCGAGCCCTCAACTTCATGGCCTGCACCTTCCCCAACAGCTGCTTCATCGGATACGATTTCTCAGAGGAGGCTATCGGCCGCGCCCGCGCCGAGGCCCAAGAGCACGGCACAACCAACGTCCGCTTCGAAGTAAAGGACGCTGCCGCTCTCGACGAAAAAGCTCGCTATGACCTGATCACAACCTTCGACGCGGTCCACGATCAGGCCGATCCGGCGGCGGTGCTCAAAGGAATAGCTGATGCCCTGAAAGACGATGGCATCTACCTGATGCAGGACATAGCGGGCTCCAGCCACCTCCACAATAACCTCGACCACCCCATAGGTCCGATGCTGTATACCGTCTCGACAATGCACTGTATGACGGTTTCCCTGGCGCAGGATGGCGTTGGCTTGGGCACGATGTGGGGCGAGGAGAAAGCTAGGGAGATGCTCAAGGAGGCCGGGTTCACGAAGGTGGAAGTTAAGCAACTGCCGCACGACATCTTCAACAACTACTTCCTAATCACCAAAAACTAGTAGCCGGAAGCCCAGAGTTTCCGAGAAAACGTCTTAGCGGCAATCCGCTGAATAGCCAACGATACGTAGTCTGAGGGATGCGCAGTCTCACACCATCCTTTATCTTTGAACTACCTGGAAGACGAAGGAGGTGGCTAGTGAGGGTGTTCGTCACGGGTGGTTCGGGTTTCGTCGGGAAGTCTACGGTCAGCAGGTTGGTCGAGGGCGGCCACGAGGTGCGTTGCCTTGTCAGGAGGACCAGTCGCACCAGCGAGCTTGAGGAGCTAGGCTGTGAGCTCGCCTACGGGGACGTGACCGACAAAGCGTCGGTTCTCGACGGGATGAGAGGATGCGAGTGGGTTGTGCATCTGGCTAACGTCTACTCCTTCTGGGAACCGGACAAGAGCACCTACCGGAAGGTTAACGTCGAGGGCACGCGCAACGTAATGGAGGCCGCCCTTGAGGCAGGCGTCTCCAAAGTGGTGCACGTTAGCACGCTTGTCGTGTGGGGCAGGCCAACGCAGATCCCCTTCGACGAGGAGACCCCTATCGGGCCCGTTCGCTTTACCGAGTATGCCCGGAGCAAGTACGCGGGGGATAAGATCGTCTGGGAGTTTCACCGGGAGAGGGGACTGCCCGTGGTGGTTATCTACCCTGGTACTGTTCTTGGGGCGGGCGATCCCAAGTCCACCGGCCAGTACGTAAGAGATCTCATTGAGCGCCGGGTGCCTGGCAGGATCTTCGAAGACACTGCGTGGACCTTCGTACACGTCAAAGACGTGGCTGAGGCCACCGTGCGGGCGCTGGAGAGAGAGGGCAACTTAGGCGAGAAGTACCTCATCGGTAAGCACACCCTCACTATGGGGGAGCTTACACGTATGGTGTGCGAGATTTCCGGTGCGCCCCTACCGAGGAGAAGGCTCCCCGGTCCGGTGGTCATGGCGGGAGCCATGCTCGCGACGAAGGTGGCCGACCTGACAGGGAGGCCGCCCTTCTCTGGGATGTCCACGGATACGATGAGGAACATAAAGGAGGGCGGCGTCTTCGATGGGAGCAAGGCGGAGAGAGAGTTGGGCCTCGCCTACACCCCTA
This sequence comes from Rubrobacteraceae bacterium, assembly GCA_035645375.1. GTDB lineage: Bacteria > Actinomycetota > Rubrobacteria > Rubrobacterales > Rubrobacteraceae > Rubrobacter_F. The sequence goes on along the minus strand of DASQMR010000215.1, from coordinate 1,029 downwards.
TTCGAGAGGCGATAGAGGAGGAGGTTGCTAACCACAGGAAGTAGCGCGAGCATTGGCGAACTGAATTTCCGAGAATTTAAGGAACCGGCAACCTAGTTTCCGAGAAAACATCTTCTCGGCAGTTCATGAATAGAGGCACCCGCTTTCTCGATACGACAGACCGGCACGGCAAAAGGGAGCAGCTAGTCGAAATCGGCCAACTTTCCTCGGTCCGCAGCGTATTCGGCCAGTCTTTCGATCTGCCCAGGAGTAACGCGTCCTAGCGAAAGTCCCGGCAAAGCGCTCGTGACGAAGAAACCGACCCCAGCTGTCTCGATGCTCCCGGTCAGAGGACTGCCGCCCAAGAGTTCACACTGGAAGTAGATCTTATAAACGTGGAAAGGGAGGGGTGGGTGGGGATGCTTGTCCCTATCCCACAGTGCAAGGAGCCTCACGGCGCGTACCTCGTAGCCCGATTCCTCCTTTACCTCCCTCTCGACGGCTTCGCTCGGTGACTCCCCCACGTCTACCCAGCCGCCGGGCAGAGTCCACAGACCGTCTTCCTTCTCCCTAACAAGCAAAATCTCCTCTTGGTCGTTTAGGACCACCGCTCTTATGTCTAACTTGGGAGTCGCATAGCCGGATTCCCTGGAGAAGAGATCAACGATGCGATCGAGCGGTGCTTGGGTGTGGGAGGCTGCTATCTCAGCGGCGATCTTGCGAACCTGCTCGTAACGCTCCACGTCGTAAGGGTCTGTGGCATAGGTAAGGCCACTTTGGCCGATCGCTTGAAGCCTTCTCGTCCATTCTAGCCAAGCAGAATCCACTCACAAATGTTACCGGTCCGCGATTCGGTATGCGAGTGTGTGCAGAGTCTAAGCTAGCCAGGTCATTGTTATGCCCTCTGAGTTTCCGAGAACTCGGCTTAGCGGCAATCCACTATCGTGCATAAATGTAGCCGTCTACGTACGTATTACGCGGCGTATGCTCCGGCTCCGGCTGTGTAACTTAGTCCCGGTCCGCTCCGGCGGGGCGATGTTGATACTTTCG
>DASQMR010000214.1:0-4093 GCA_035645375.1 Rubrobacteraceae bacterium | reverse complement strand
CGTAGAATTCAAAGCTAAGCTCACTGGCATACTGTACACGGCCACCGCAATGATGAGCGCTAAAGCCAAAGATGCCAATGACGACCAGTGCGCCGCAACCCGAAAACCTGCTAGCAGCACAAATAGAACTGCTATGGGAATGGCCGCCACCAGCGTCGACAGCACGAGACTGTCCGCGACCGGTGTGTAGATCTGCTCGAACGTCGGCATCTAATCCTCCCCGTGAAACGTCCTTAATTCCCCGTACTCCCCGTCGGGCGAAACCGCCTCAGCATGATGCCATCCTTGCGGGGCTGGCGCCACATATTCCTCGGGCGGGCAGGGCTTAAATATAGCGGCGGTCTCGAATCAGGCTCAACCTCATCTTGTCCGTGTTAGCGTCGAGCTGTGCGGAGACGGTGTACGGCGACACTTGCTTTTGAGTAGATGCGTGAGCATGTGCTTTCGGGTTAATACAAGCTTGCAAGTAAAAGGGACAGGGCAGATTCTTGGTCCTGTCAGATACCTCTATTCATCAGACTTCTACATGGAGTAGTTAGAAGCTCCCCATTCCTTTGTTCACCGAGTTACCGTCAAGAGTTCACATCGGAAACTGCCAGGCTTCGAGCATTGCAGAACGTCAACCCCAGGATCGTTCAGCATCAGTGAGGTCACGCCCCCATCTCACAAACTATGGATATCTACTCCCACGTCATGCCCAGCAAGAAAGCCGAAAAGAGTTCGGCGGAACTCTTCGGGCTTCTCGACGTGAGGGGAGTGCCCACAGTCTTCCACCACTTTTTCTTGGCAGCTTCCCCCGTTCTGGACGTACGCCTCGAGCACGGCCCGAATTTGGGAAATCATAGGCTGCGGGGGGTACACCTCCTCTCCCGGCCACCCCGGTACCGCCCCCAGTTGCCCGAGGTAGCCGAAGTCCAAAAGCGAAGCGTCAGAGACTATCGCGTCAGCGGCGCCGCGGATCCAGAGCACAGGAGGCTTCGGAGCTATCCTGATGAAACTCCCAAGGTCACAGTATTTGGGCGAGATGGCGTTGTTCATGCCTCTCTTGCCCGGCGCCACGTTAGGCCAGTTTCGGGAAGGGGTCACGTCACCCGGATAATTCTCCTCGGCCACCTTTGTTGAGAGCATCGAGGAGAGGAAGACCTCTTCTCGATGCTTCGATGCTCTGAATGAGGGCTTGAAGTAGAAGGTGTTCATCACGTTCCGGGGGGAGTTTGGGTCCTCCTCGCTGCGGTCGCCTTCCCTTAGACGTTTAACGAACTCGGGGTTGGTTGTCCCTCCCCCGGATCCGGCGTAGTCCGGCCAGCACGGGACGCCGGAGGCATCCTTGGTTCCCCCGAATCCGTAGGGGGACATCGGGTTAATGAGGGTCAGCGAGGCTACCGTGTCCGGGTGGTCTATGGCGTAGCGCAACGCTATCGTGCCTCCCACCGACCAGCCGACCAGGTGAATCGCCCTGTTCCCCAGCCCCAAGGTGCCTGCCAGAGCGTAGAGGTCGTCGGAGAAGTCCCCGAGACCACGTGTGGCATCCAACGTCTTCGTCTCCGATCCGCCAAACCCCCTCAGGTCAGGAGCGAGGCCCCAGTAGCCGGTTTCGCTGGGCAGCGCTGCCAGGGTCTCCTCGAAGAAGCGCGAGGAGGAGACGTTACCGTGGACGAAGAAGACCGGCGTACCTCCTTTTGCACCGCCGGATAACAGCTGCGTCCTCAGCCGGGGCGTGGTCACGATTTCTGCAACGACTCCTTCGAGCAAGGCCGGATCAGCCACGAGTTGTCTCCTGCCTTTCGTTCATCTTTCCTAATCTCCTCTAACTAGCGACGTTTCTTTTAGGCTGGTAATACCCGGGTGTTCCTAACACAACCAGCAAAAGTAGCAGGGTACTAACCCTCTAGCGATCGTTCAGGAGCGGCGAGCTCTCACCAAGAAGTTTCGCGGTAAGCCCGGCATTTTTCGGGGTATCATCGGTCTAGGCCACCGCCCGAAGTTCGCCTCCTCCTCGCCGGGCTGCGTCACGTCCGCCTCCCAGCTGTAGCGGGCTAATAGCGCTTCTGGATCGTTTGTCCCGAATCGTCCCGGCGCGCCGCGCCGGGCGAGAGCGATCTGCATCGGCCAAGCCACAGGAGAGAAGAACAGCCCCCTGTTCATCACGTCCAATCCTAGTAGGCTGCCGGTCGCTGTCAGCGCACGCACCTTTTCCAGGAGCCCGTGCACTGCGGTCCTGGTCAGATAATAGAGGAGGCCTTCTATGATCCAGACTGATGGCCTCTCCGGTTTGTAGCCGACGGCGAGAAGCGCCTTCGGCCAGCTCGTCTCCTTTAGATCTACTCGGATTGTGCGCCGCTCGCAGCTTGCTTTTGCTCCAGCTCTATCTATTACGTCTTCCTTAGTGTTCAGCACCTCGGGTAGGTCCATCTCGTAAAGGCGCGTTCGGGACGGCCAATCCAGGCGAAAGGCGCGAGTGTCTAGTCCGGCCGCCGCGAGGACCACCTGGCGCACCGCCAATCTCCTGCAGCAGTCTAGCAGGAAGTCGTCGAAGAAGCGGGTGCGGATCACTGGGTATAGCCCAGGCCCGTCCGATCGCGCGGCGCTCTCCATGCGCTCCAGCCAAGCGAAGCCCTCGGGACCGGCGAGCGCGGCGGCGAGCGGGTCGTAAAACAGGCGATCCGCCCGTTCGCTCTCCCGGGCCCGCGCCGCCGCCATCCACCGCGACGTCGGGGCTATAGGGTTAGTCGGATGGTTCACGCTCACTACTCATTCTCCGATTAGTTAGAGCGGAGCTCGAGCCAATCCCGGACACGGGGCCAGAGGCTGCCCTTTGCCACCGGCCCGACGAGCATACCTACGTGCCCGGCATCCAAAGAAGCGGACTCCTTGTCTGGTCTATGGGCGAGTACAATCGTGGCCTCGGTCTGGAAGGGTGGAACGACGTAGTCTGACTTGCCCGAGACGTCGAGCACCACGCACCCGATGTTCGAGAGGTCTACTTCGTGTCCGCGGAGTTGCATTTCCCCCTTGTGTTACGCTCCCGGTGGTGTCAGCACTCTAGCGCTTACGCTGGCGCTGCCGGTACCTCTATCTCCACTTCAAGGTGCTCAAAAGGTTCGAGAAGTCGTCCGTCCAGACCTTGTCTGTCTCGGGGCTAACCTCACAAGGCTGCCAGCGCGCATCGCGGGCCACATTGCCAAGATCTTCCTCGTCCCGTGCCATAACCACGAGATGCGATGCGAGCTTGAAGGGCACGGCTTCGATCTGATCGTCAAACTGACCGTAACAGACGAGCCCCCGGTCTCGCGCCAGGTCGCCGACCACGGGCTCTAGCTCTAAGTGTCGGTTTGAGATGTGCGTGGCTATAACCCCGTTCTCATTGACCTTGTCAAGATACATATCGAACGCCTCACGCGTGAGAAGATGCACCGGTATGGCATCCGAGCTAAAGGCGTCTCCGACGATCATACCGTACTCCCCGTTCGGGACCTCGGCCAGTCTGAGGCGAGCGTCGCCGAGGACCACGTCGGACTGTCCAGGGCAGTCACTCAGGTAGGTAAACAGGTTCTCGTCGCGGGCGATTTGCTCTACGAGCGGGTCAATCTCGTAATAGGTCATCTGTTGTCCAGGCTCGGTGTAGCATGAGAGCGCACCCGCGCCCAGGCCGAGCACAGCGATCGGTGAATCATCGGTCGTCGCGCTGGGCAAGAGTTCGAAGAGCTGACCGAAAGGTCCCGTGGGATCATGGTATGCGATGGGTTTCGGAGGCTGGGGCCCGAGGAACTGTGCACCGTGGTTGGTGTCTCCGACCGCGAGCGTGTGGTAGGCGTTCTCGGTTCCCTGTGTACCCGTTACCTTGTAGACCCCGAAGAAGCTACGGTCCTCATAGAGCTGAGTCTCGCCGTTAGCATAAGTGACGGCAACTATAATCGCCGCGATGCCGAGACCAAAGCGAACGGGACGCGCAGAGACGTACGCGAACCACAGGCACGCCAGCCCGGCGGCCAGACCAATGAATATGTCCCAGAGTTCGACTCTCTCGAAGTTCAAAGAATCGAGGTACCCTTGGTTTACGGCTGCACCGAGAGCCACTAGCGTGCCCCCCAGC
>DASQMR010000213.1:0-7616 GCA_035645375.1 Rubrobacteraceae bacterium | reverse complement strand
AGTAACGCTGCAGGCCCCGAGAGCGCCACACCGATGCTGGTACCCGAGTTGATGAGCGCGTTGGCTCGGTCTTGAAACTCTTGGTGGATGGACCTAACCACTGCTTCGCCCATCGGCGGTGAAGCCAGCCCGCTGCTACTGCCAGCAGCCAATACTCCCAACGCCAGAACCCATGTCGTAGGCGCACCGGCGACCGCCGCCATGCCAACCACCGCGACCACGCCAGCGACCACCACCATGAAACGGGGACCTACGCGGGAGGTGAACACTAGCGCGATGATGATCGCGACACAGTAGCCGACATATGAGCCGGCGCCGATCAGATTAAGGACCGTCTCAGAGAGGCCAAAAGCCTGGCGCATCTCGGGCAAAAACAAGCCATAGCCAAACCGTGCCAAGCCATACGTGGTCGCGATCATGGCTAGGCCTGGTGCCACCAGCCAGGTCATTCCGTCGGTCTTCTGCTCTCCGGCATTCAAAGCAACCAGGACCTCCAATAGCCATTGTAGAATAGTTGAACGCGGTGATTCTCGTGTCTAACCGTTTGATAGCGGTTCGTCAGAGTTATAGCTTGGCACACAGTTAGGATTTGAAACACACCCTAAGGAAAAGTAGCGTCTTTCTTGAGAAACATGAAGAGAAGTCAACAGCTCTGGGTTCTTATCGGGGCCTCGTGCAGCAACCTGTAGGAGCTTCTGGAGAGTTAACCTTCCCTCTGCAGATGAGTTGCATCACAGACGAGCAATGCACGTATCCTCTTGAGGCCTAACCTCAAGATAGCCTAGGGCTTCTTGCCGATACCTGGAAGTGGTGTCTAGGGCTCTTCGTCCTTCCCGTCGCAGGACGCCCCGGTCTCGTCATATCGAAGGATTCCCCCCTTACCGACATGAGCTAGCGCAAGACAGATAACAGAGCCCATAGACCCAATGCGGCGCCACAAACCGGAACTAGTATGCTGACCAGCATCCTTACTGCAGCGGGTAACCGCACCCAAGCACCTTTGGCCCGCCGCGCCGGTCCTCTGAGTATCATCTCGGATCGATCCAAGAAACGGGCGACGATCAGGAGTTCTCCCGCGAGAATCATAAGCCCTACAACGAAGGTGCCCCAGCCAGGACCGGGCAAAGGCGCCAACACGAGGCTGGTGATTGCGATCACGAGTCCGCCGACTATGTAGAGAGCCTTCCGAAAATCGAAGCCGCTCCGACCGCTTCGCTTGCGGCGACGGTAAAGGTATCGGAAACGAAATCCCGACTTGCTCGCCTTGAACCGTCGCCAATCTTCTCGCAACTTTCTGACCATATCAATCTATTCCCCCAAACACGGGCCTGTTTAACAACGCAAGGCTCTACAGGATTGTAAAGATGTAGGGTAGATCAATAACTCGTTTGCTTAACAAACCTCTCCCCCACCTTGCCGGGTGTTAGGTAGCTACAATATTTGATCTATGCCCTCGTCGCTGCAAATCGTCACCGATTGGCGTTTCCCAAAGACCAGCCCGACTGTAACAGCATCCCGACCAATGCTGATGAAAGCTTCGCACTATTGTGAGCGCTACGCCCGACGTCCCCAGTAGCGAGCAAGACAGGTTATCATGCGAGGATGCCATCCCGAGTAAGAGATCCAGCGCGGCCAGAGGGGATGAGGGTGCTCGGGCGTACGGGGCTGCTTGTTAGCCCCATAGGCTTAGGCCTCGCCGCCCTCGGCAGGCCTGCTTATATCACCTCGGGCCGCGCCCACGACCTCGGTCAGGACCGGAGCGTAGACGCCCTGAGGCGCCGAACACACGAGATGCTCGATGCGGCACACGCGGCCGGGGTGCACTATTTCGACGTTGCTCGTTCCTACGGCCGCGCCGAGGAGTTTTTGGCTTCTTGGCTGGCGGAGCGTGGGATCAGGCCAGGCGAGGTGAGTGTAGGTTCGAAATGGGGCTACGAGTACACGGGCGGCTGGCGAATGAGCGCCGAGAAGCACGAGATGAAAGATCTTAGCGCAGAGACGCTGCGCCGCCAGCTCGAGGAGAGCCGCGTACTGCTCGGCGAGCACTTGGGCCTCTACCAGGTCCACTCCGCCACGCTAGAAAGCGGGGTTCTGGAGGACGCCGCTGTGCTCGAGGAGTTGGGGCGCCTAAATGAGACGGGGGTGGCCGTCGGCCTAAGCGTCACTGGCCCCCGCCAGGCCGAGACGATTACGCGGGCGCTCGAGGTGGGCGTTTTCAGCTGCGTCCAAGCCACCTGGAACCTGCTAGAGCGTTCCGCGGAAGACGCTCTCGCCCGGGCTCACGAGGCTGGGCTCGGCGTAATCATCAAGGAGGCGCTCGCCAACGGCCGGCTGACCATCAGGGGCTCTGGCATGGACGAGCATCTGCTCGCCGTGGCGAGCGAGCGGGGGTTGACCCCTGACGCCGTAGCGCTCTCTGCCGTACTGGTCCAGCCTTGGGCAGATGTCGTACTAAGTGGTGCCGTCACCGTTGGGGCTTTGCGCAGCAACATCTCTGCCCTCGGAGTGCTCTACGACGAGGAGTTGGATCAGCGCCTATCTCCACTGCGCGAGGAGCGTGAGCGCTACTGGGCAGAGCGAGCGAACCTACCGTGGGCCTGAAGTAGGAAGGCGAAAGAAGTACCTTAGCGGCCATGCGGGTCAATGTAGCGTGCAGGCTGAAAGAAGTTCTTCAATCCGGGGAATGCAATAGCCTTCAGCGTCTACTCCTGTTTGGCTATGTCTGGCGCCCAGACTACCCGTCGGGGAAAGCCTCGGCCCAACCAGAGATTCCCTGCTTCCTGCAGCTGCATAAATACTTCTTCTAAGCTCGACCGGTAATGAACTCGAAGCAGCGGATCTAGTAGTCCGGGTGGCTAGCGGTGACGGTCGATCATCACGCTCGACTCGGTCGCGCAGCCAGGTCAGTCTCGCCTCGGTGGCCAAGACTCACAGCCCGACGCCAGCGCCTTGCCAGCAGGACCGACGTTCTCCACTTTTCGGAGCGACCTCAGTCCAAGAACAGGTCGATAGCGAGTTCGCCGCCCTCCGAGTCGGCGCGGTATCGTTCGAGGTCGATGATGCCTTCTTCGGCGAGCACCTCCTCGTCGATAAAGAAGTTGCCGGTGTACTCGCGACTAGGGCGGGACAAGATCGCGTGGGCGGCGTCGGCGAGGATCTCGGGGTTGCGTGACCGAGCCATCGCCTCCTCACCTCCCAGGAGGTTCATCACCGCCGCGGTGGCGATCATAGTGCGCGGCCACAAAGAATTAAACGCGATCCCGTCCTCACGGAACTCCTCTGCCCACCCCAGCGTTAGCATGCTCATGTTGTACTTGGAGATCGTGTAACCGACATGTGCCGCAAGCCATTGCGGGTCAAGGTTAAGCGGCGGCGAGAGCGTAAGCACGTGCGGATTTTTATCGCTCTTCTTGAGGTGGGGCAGGCACGCCTTGGTCACTACAAAAGTGCCGCGGGCGTTGATATTCTGCATCAAGTCGTAGCTCTTGACCTCGAGCTCTTCAGTCCCGGAGAGGTCGATCGCGGAGGCGTTGTTGACTACGATGTCGACACTGCCAAACTCCTCGACCGCCTGCTCGACGGCATCGGAGACTCCCTCGGCGTCGCGGATGTCACCCACGATCGGCAGTGCTTGTCCGCCCGCCTCCTCGATCTCCTTGGCCGCTGTGTGAACAGTACCGGGCAACTTAGGGTGTGCCTCGTCGGTCTTGGCGACTAACGCGATATTGGCGCCATCTTGAGCGGCGCGGCGCGCGATCGCCAATCCAACCCCGCGGCTACCACCGGAGATAAAGAGCGTTTTGCCCCTCAGGGGCGCAGAAGCATTGTCGGTAGCCATTTATTCTCCCTTCGGTTGGCAACCTCGTTAGAGGGTGGTGGGTAGTGTTTTTCGACTCACTGCTCACTCTCGAACCTTCTCAGCGAACTCTTCACGCAGCTCGCGTTTGAGGATCTTTCCGGCAGCGTTGCGCGGCAGGTCCTCCACGAAGAAGATGTGCTTGGGGCGCTTGAAGTCCGCCAGCTTCTCGTTAGCGTGTTCTTCTAGCTTCTCGCGCAGGTTCTCCCGGTCGGCGTCTTCCTTGGGTACAACCACGACGCTGACAGCCTCAATCCACTTCTCGTCCGGCAGCCCTATGACCGCAACCTCGGAGACCGCTTCGTGGTCGAAGAGAGCATCCTCCACTTCGCTCCCGGAGACCTGGATGCCGCCGGTGTTTATAACGTCCTTTACCCGGTCCACGACGTACAGGTAGCCCTCCTCATCGAAATAGCCGAGGTCCCCAGAATGGAACCATCCGCCCTGAAAGACTTCCTCGGTCTCCTCCGGCTTCGCCCAGTAACCGATCATGAGGTGCGGAGAGCGGTGAACTATCTCGCCATGCGCGCCGGGCGGGACGTCGTTCATCTCGGGATCCACGACCCTGGTCTCGACGAACAGGACGGGGCGCCCGACGGAGGCCAACCTCTCCTCGCTCAGCTCGGCGGGCCGCAGGACGGTGGCTAATGGTGCAATCTCGCTCTGCCCGTAGCAGTTGTAGAATTTGGGGTTAGGCAACCTCTCGCGCAGCTCCTGAAGCACGGGCACGGGCATGATCGAGGCACCGTACTGTACCTTCTCGAGACTAGCGAGGTCGCGCTCCTCGAAGGCCTGGTGCCGCAAGAAAGAGATCCAAACCGTCGGGGGGGCAAACATGGAGTTGATTTTCTCGTGCTCGATCAGGCCGCAGCACTGCTCGGGGTCTGGCGCGACGAGCACGAAGTTCGTAGCCCCAACGAGCAGGTTCGGCATGAGGAAGACGTGCATCTGAGCCGAGTGGTAGAGCGGGAGCGAGTGTAGCGCGCGGTCGTCGTGGTGATACTCTAAAGCCTCGATGCAGCTCACGTACTCGGCCATGAGCGCCCGGTGCGTAAGTACGGCACCTTTGGGGGCGGAGGTCGTCCCGGAGGTGTACAGTATCTGAGCTACGTCCTCCTCGTCCAGGTCGGCTTCGGGCTCGGAGGCGTCGCCCTCGCTTTGGGCCAGGCTTACAACGTCGATCTCGTCCCCGTCGTAGAGGGTGCCGTAGATCGCCGCCTCGACCTCATCTCGCACTTCCTCGACGTTCGAGTGGAGCCCCGGGTCGTAAAAGAGCGCTTTTGAGCCGGATTGGTTTAGGATGTAGAGCAACTCTTCTCCGGCGAGGTGGAAGTTTACAGGGACGTGGATAAGACCCGCCTTTACACATCCCAGCCAGAGCAAGGCGTAGGCGTCAGAGTTCATGCCATAAGCGGTTACCCTGTCGCCTTTCTCGAGCCCTCGCGCTAACAATGCGTTCGCGACCCGGTTTGCCCCGGCGTCGAGCTCAGCGTAGCTCCAGCGTCTCTCACCGAAGATGAGGGCGTCGTTCTCTGGGCTACGGGCGGCGGAGCGCCTAATAGCGTCACCGATGGTGTTGCGACGGGCGCGGACTATGGTGTAGTCTATCTCCCGCATTTGAACCTCCTTCTGGCCGTATCCTCTTGTGCTATCCGTTCGAGTTCGCGCATCACGAAGCATACGGCTCCCTTATCCCTACTCTCCACCAATTCAGACATCTACCCTATCATGCGCCGCGCTCCCTCAGCCCCGTCCGATGCTTTGACGAACCCCTGGTGCTCGTTCAGGACTTTGTGGGAGATGGCGGGTTTCTGGATCTCGCTGATCTCCTCGTAGGTCTTCATACCCGCGCTGTACGGCCAACCCGAGCTCCCCGGGCCGATAAGCGTCAGCAGCTTGTGGCCGGAGAGCAGCTCCCCTATCCGCGCCATCTCCCGCTCGCGCCCGACAAAGCTTGAAAGCTTGAGTGGCACGTTGTCGGGCAGCCGCTTCTTCATGGGGACATGAAGCCTCAAAAGACCGTTCCCTCGAAGCCTTCGCCGACGACCCCGCCCCGCTGGGGTTGGCTGAGGGCCAGCAAAAAGACTACTACAATGCCCTAGCAAAGCGGTCGAAAGACGTGAGTAAGCACCTTCGCATCCCTTTCCCGAACAATCTCCACACGCGATTACTCAGATACTGATTGTGCCAGAAGGCGAACCTCATCTCTAGAATCAAGCCCATCGAGCGCACCTATCAGGCTCTCAGATCTCAGCGGTGTAAGAACCGCAGCCATTCCCCAGCCGAGGCGCAGGGGAGCCCTCTAAAGCGCGTCGAGCTCGGCAGAACGAGTTCGTCTGGCAGGCTGCGATGCAGCAATCCAGACAAACGTCCTAAAGATTTGTAAGAAGCATCACATACACAATATGCTTCATTGCAGAGGTTTTGCAAACTCTAGAACCTCCAGCAAACTACCGTGCTGACTGCGCACTACGGAGGTCAGGGGTTCAAATTCCCTTGGCTCCACTCCAGTCCTACAGACGTGGCAGGCGTTGACCTCGTTTGTCCGGCACGGTGCTGGCGTTCACCAAAGAGCATCTTTGTGCGAACCTGCTGTATTTAACGATAGCTTCTCGTTGTGGTGGCCCCTTCACACGGTCGTAGTGCGTAGTGAGCCTTTCTGTAGTAAGTTTCCGAGAAGACTACTCTTCCCGGTAGCTCAACCCTTCTTGAGATTACGAACAAGAGGTACCTTCCCCCAGCGGTACACGTAAGCTTTCGTCTGCAACTTTTGCACATTGGCTGCTCAGAGAGCCATTTCGTTGTTCCCGTTTCCCGAAAATCTGCCGAACAAACTCTCCCTAACCAACCCTCCGCTGTAGCTTGTCCAGCGAGGAACCGCTTATACCTCGTTGTTGGAACACTAATTCTCAGCGCTTTCGTTCGTGAAGCGAGGGCAGCCTGGGCAAGATAAGCTTAGGTCTGATGGATCTACTGCTCGAACTCCTGTTTACGGCCGCCCTCGGGGCGGTCGAGCTTTCGTTTGGGGTTCTCGGTGGTATAGCCTTGGGTCTTCCCCTAATCCTGATCGGCGCGGCCACTGTTCTGGGTAATCTCGTGGCGCTGGCACTCACCTTCCTGGCTGGCGAACGGCTGCAACGCTGGATCTATAGCCGCCCTAGGCTCACGAAGCACCGCAAGCGCGTAGAGCGCGTCTGGAACCGCTACGGGGTCTTGGGGATAGCCTTCCTTGCTCCGCTCATCACGGGGGCGGTCCTGGGAACCGTTCTCGCTCTGGCCCTCGGCGCCCCTCCGCGCCCCCTGTTGCGCTGGATGGCCCTGAGCACCGCGCTCAGGGGAGTTATCCTCACGGGAGCCGCAGCCTTGGGCCTGTGGACCTTTCTGGGCTAAGAGCTATCTCAGCGTCTTCTAAAAGAACGGGAGCCGAAGTTTGTCGCTCCGGCCCCGCTCTTTATCTACCTCGGCTCATCAAGGGCCCCGGTCTCTGACACGGCCGATTAGCCAACCTATCCCCGCCCCGCAGATAAGCGGCAAAGATCCGTAGAGCCCTATCGCCAGAGGAAAAGCCAAAAAGTAGACGACGCCATCCTGTGTCTGCGTTGAGCCGAACGCCTCCAGGGTGAGCGGGCCCACGATACCGAACACGTAACCCAGAGGCGCAGCCAACAAGTAGCCGACTACTACAAACGCTCTTCCCCAGCGACTCTCAACTCGCCTTTGTAGGGAGATCAACACCAGCCCGGAGAGGACCCCCAAGAGG
>DASQMR010000212.1:0-4944 GCA_035645375.1 Rubrobacteraceae bacterium | reverse complement strand
TGCAGGTCTTCTAGAATAAGCGACAGACAACAACGAACAAACAGAGATCAATAACACTGCGAACCGCTGTAAAGGCGCGTTCTTCTTAGGCTTCTTCTTCGACCAGCTCAGCCTGGACAATGAGACGCTGAGAGTAGTCGGGGAGCGTACAAGTCTGCAACGTTAGTATATTCTTCCCCGGCACAGGCGCAGTTACCCAGACATCGTTCGGATTAGCAACGAAGCTTGTAAAGACTTCGTAGGTGTACTCCTCACCGTTGGCATCTGTGGCCAGTACTTCGTCGCCCTTCTTTACGTTATCGAGGTCCCAAAAGCCGAGCCAGCTAGACGTAGCTGGGTAACCGAGGCGATGACCCGCCAGGTAGACGTTAGCCTCCTCCTGCCAGGGGAAGCCGGTTCCCTCGAGATGAATGCCAACATAGTTCTTGAGCGCATCTTCGTCTTCACCGTGCGTATCGGGGACGGGAGCGTCCTTTATGCGCGCCATGCTAGGCACCGTGATCCACAAGGTCTTGTCCTCCGGGACGTCGGCGGCTACTATCTCCGCCATTTCTTCTCGCGGGCTCTCGATCTCGGGGACGTTGAAGTCCTCTGGGTCACTGCTGTTAGTAGCGACATCCTGTGATTCTTGGTTTAGGACGTAGAATGCCACGAGCGCCAGACCGGCCACTAAAAGGATCACACTCGCGAGTCCCAATACAAATGTTAGGATCGGACGGCGCTCTCCTTTAGTCTTGGCGGGGGCTGCGTCTGGGGCCGGCGTTTCCCTGTTCCCGCCAGGTGGCAGCTCGTCGGCGGTCTCCACCTCGCTACTCTTCTCCACGCTGATGCCACTCTGCGATCGCCGTTCTCGGTTCTCCTCCTCTTGCTGCCCCTCTTCCTCCGAGGGCTCCTCAATTGTCTGGGTGATGTCTTCGCTTCTGGGCGCCTCGCCTTCTTCTGCGATGCGGGACTCAGCGTCGTCCTCGGACGAGCCGCCCGGGCCAGAGGGGGGCTTGGAGTCGCGGCGGTCACGTCGAATGGCTGTGGCCGGTATCCGCCAACGGGCCCACTCGTCCTGATATCCTTCCAGCTCGCCGCTGCTGAGCATGCTGAAGACTCGGATCGCGGGAATCCCCAGCATCTTGGCCACTTCATCCGGGCTATAAAAATCGGCTTGCTTCGCCATAGAGTAGGTTTATCTTACCCTACCCGGACATTAACGCCTCTCTGGCGCTCTCGGACACCCATGAGAACACCGTCGACGTCGTACACTCACGAACCAAGGTGGGTTAATAGCATTGCAAACTGCTGTAGAGGCTCCACCTCCTGAGACCGGTAAATCCGGGATATGGGCACCACGAGGTGGTTATATCGCTCTTCTCCCGGTAAGCTGGTGATGCATGAATCCGCACCCCGAAAGACGTTTGCTCCTGTTTTCTATTCGAGCTTTAGCCTTTATCTATGGGGGTTACCCCTAAAACCCTCAAACACGTAGAACGCTTTGTTTCTAAAGATAGACAAGTACAGGCACCGGTGAATCCGTTCGTACTGACCGCTCGTGATTCTTTCTGCCACCCCTAAGGAAGAGGTTCCGGCGGCAAGAAACGGGGTTGATGCTTCGCGGGCAATATTCGGTAGCATCAGGCAGGACATAGAGCTTCTTCAAAGCCGCTTCAAGGCGATTGAAGCCGCAGAGGTTGTTTTCACACCCTCTGGCCCATGCTTGTTAGCAAGCGCTCAGAACGGCTTTTAGTTACGCTGCCTTCCGCACCCAGGATCTAGAGGGCGGTGGCCACTATATGTGGTCCACCATGGAGGTCGAATAATCCATGCCAGAGGAACAAAGGGTTCGTTAAGGTGCTAGGTAACGTAAAGGAGGCGAGGTGCCAGAAAAGGTCGGCTTCGTGGGGTTAGGGCTTATGGGCAATCCGATGGCTCGCAACCTTATGGAAGACGGGTACGAGTTGGTGGTTTACAACCGCACCAAGGAGAAGGTCCAGAAACTTGTCTCCGAAGGGGCTACCGCTGCCGAGAGTCTCAGGAAGGTGGCCGAAAAGAGTGATGTGATCATCACCATGCTCCCGGGTCCACCTGAGGTTAAGGAAGTCGTGGCCGGGGAAGGGGGGCTCTTGGAGGGGGCCAAGGAGGGCTCGCTCCTTATCGACATGAGCACCTCCTCGCCGGTTTTGGCCCGAGAGTTAGCCCAGATCGCTCAGGAGCGAGGGGTGAGGATGTTGGATGCTCCGGTAAGTGGAGCAGATGTCGGAGCTGAGGAGGGCACCCTATCGATCATGGTCGGCGGAAGAGAGGAGGACTTCCGGCGGGCCAGGTCCCTCTTCGAGGCGATGGGCAAGACGGTAGTGCACGTCGGGGATTCGGGAGCGGGGCAGACGGTGAAGGCTTGCAATCAGATCGTGGTCGCTCTCGTCATCGAGGCGGTTTCGGAGGCCCTTGTCTTGGGGTCGAAGGCAGGGGTGGACCCGGCGAAGGTCATAGAGGTGCTTTCTGGGGGGCTCGCCGGGAACAAGGTGATGGAGGTCAAGCGGAGTAAGTTCTTGGAGCACACCTTCGAGGCGGGCGGCAAGGTGAAGAGCCACCACAAGGACTTGGGGATAGCCTTAGAGACAGGCAAAGAGCACGGGGTCCCCTTGCCGGTGACAGCTCTCGTGGATCACATGTTCGCAGCCTTAATGGCCAAAGGACGGGGCGATTGGGATCATTCGGCTCTCATTACCCTGATCGAGGACTGGGCTGGACACGAGAGCGGGTAGTTTTTATCCTTACAAGAGGTACGGCTGGCGGCTGGCCTACGGAGGAGATCCGGAGCCTTCCTACCAGACTGGTAGGCCGAGAAGCGCAGGACAAACGTACGCCCCATCCAGAGGAGACTTATAGCTACTGCAAACTCTCTTTCTACTCCAGGTAGCTCCTGCATCATTGCTTAGGAGGCTCGTCACCTAGAGTATCAGGGGTGGATTCGACGACTTCTAGATCAGTAGGAGCGTCTGTACAGGCCCTCCGGTCCCTCAGCAAGGGTCTTCATCGTCTCCTCGATCTGCCGCTCGTAAAGGAGATGTGGCGAAGGACGCGAAAACGCGTAGAAGGGTGGCTTCAAAGAAGCCTCTCTGCGTTGCTGCACGGTTGCTGCACACACAGCGCGCTCGGCAGGACTCGAACCGCTGACCTGCTCATTACGAGTGCGCGGTCACTGGTTGCTCAGCGTTGCGGAGGTTTGCAGACACCGCATAGATAAGGGGTTTTTCGTTCCCTGCCTTGCCCAGTATTGCAGGGTATTGCGTGCGGGTTAGGGTCAAGTGGTGTCGGAAGTCCGTGGATTACCCGCCGTTGCCACCTCCGGTTCCCTTACGACACGATGGCTAGTATCGGTTGACTCGTTTTACCCGGTGGGACGGCGCGCCTAGCGGACGGGCGCACCCGGTAGGCGGCCTAGCGGTCCACTGCGCGCATGTGCTGCTCGCCGTAGCGCTCGCCCGCGGCGGAGCCGGCGGGGATCGCCTCTCCAATGCGCCGGAGGTCGTCTTCGGTGAGCTCCAGGTTCGCAGCCTTCGCGTTCTCCTCCAGGCGCTGGCGGCGCTTGGTGCCGGGGATCGGGACGATGTCCTCGCCTTGGGCGAGGAGCCAGACGAGGGCGAGCTGGCCCGGCGTGGCACCCTTATCCTTAGCGATCTCGCACACCTTCTCCGCCAGTTTTAGGTTCTTCTCGAAGTTTTCCCGCTCGAAGCGCGGGAAGCGGGCGCTGCGCGTGTCGTCCTCGGGCAGATCCTCAATGCTCTTCCAGGCGCCGGTGAGGAAGCCGCGTCCGAGGGGGCTGTAGGCGACGAATCCGATGCCGAGCTCGCGCACCGTGGGCAGGACTTCGTCCTCCGGCTCGCGGGTGAAGAGCGAGTACTCCGTCTGCAATGCCGAGATGGGGTGGACGGCGTGCGCCCGCCGTATGGTCTCCGGCCCCGCCTCCGAGAGCCCGAGGTAGCGTACCTTCCCCGCTTCGACCAGCTCTTTCATGGCGCCCACGGTCTCCTCGATGGGCACCTCGGGGTCCACGCGGTGCTGGTAGTAGAGGTCTAGGTGGTCCAGGCCGAGGCGCTCGAGCGAGGCGTCGCAGGCTTGCTTCACGTACCCGGCGTCGCCGCGCACGCCCAGGAAGCTCCCGTCCTCGCCACGCACATTCCCGAACTTCGTCGCCAGCGTCACCTCGTCGCGACGGCCCCGGATCGCCTTGCCGACCAGCCTCTCGTTCGTAAACGGGCCGTACACGTCGGCGGTGTCCAGAAAGGTGACGCCGAGCTCGATGGCCCGGTGTATCGTGGAGATCGACTCGTCCTCGTCGCCCGTCCCGTAGGACTCGCTCATCCCCATGCACCCGAGCCCCAAAGCACTAACCGCGAGCCCCTGTTCTCCTAACGCGCGTTGCTCCATTGCGACCTCCTCAAAGAAGATTTTCGAACACCGTAAGTCTCTGCCCGAGACCAGAAGGTCGCCGGCAGCGCGGTCGCCGCCTCGAGCGAGCGGTCCCGGGCGTCCACGGGCCTTGGCCGATCGCCGAGCGAGATCAGGACGCCCCTCACGGCCCCGCAGGCTCGCTCGGTCTCTCTTGCTCGGAGTAACGCCGGTGCAAGTCCACGGGCCGCTCCTGGCGGCGGCGCCGGTAGATTCGTATGTTCAGGAGCTCCACGCACACCGAGAAGGCCATCGCGAAGTAGATGTAGCCCTTGGGGACGTGCTGATCGAAGCCGTCCAACACCAGCACGAACCCGATCAGTATCAGGAAGCTCAAAGCTAGCAGCTTCAGCGTGGGATGGCGGTCGATGATGCCGCTTATCGTCTCGGCCGCGACCAGCATCACGCCTACCGCGATCACAACGGCCGCGATCATCACGCCCAGCTCGTCCACCATCCCGACGGCGGTTATCACGGAGTCCAGCGAGAACACTATGTCGAGGA
>DASQMR010000211.1:0-26388 GCA_035645375.1 Rubrobacteraceae bacterium | reverse complement strand
GGAGATGTACCGAAACCCGTTCTACGGATGGTTGCGGGCGACCGTGCTCGTACTTCTGGAGCAAGCAATAGCGGAGGGAGAAGCAGCACCCGACCTGGACGTGGAGTACGCAGCCGACTTCGTTCTCGCGCCGCTCAACATAGACCTCTACCTCTTCCAGCGCCACGAGATTGGCATGGCACCCGTGCGCATAACCAGCGTTTTGCGCAGGCTCCTCCTCTACGGGCTGCAGGCGCGGAAAGCCACCAACGATGTTTAGAGGCTTATGGCTCTACGGACGGCAAGAGAGCCTGCTCTGGCGGTAGGAGGATAGGATGTCCCCAGCTCGGTAAACGTAAAATTCCGAGGATTAGTGATATCGGAAGACGAACTCCCGAGAATTATCCCCCGGTATAACTCCTCTAGTCACTCAGTGAAGGTGTTGTGAATCGCCTCTTTGACTGCTTCTCGTTCACGAGGGGTTGTCGTCGACTACAGCCGGGTTCTCGGTGGTTTGGGGCTCTGTGCCTGGGGGAGGCGGCGGGGGCTCTACCTTGCCCGAACCCTCCTCTATCTGCCTGCGGATCGATTCCAGGGTAGCCGCTATCCCCTCGGCCAGAGGATCGCGATCCTCTGGTGCCTGCTCACGCATCTCGGGCTCCACGGAGCGCTCCCCGAAGTTCAGGTGCACCGTAACCTGGCTCTGACTGTCTCCATTTTCGGCAACCTCTAGCCAGCCCGAGTAGTCTCGTTGGACTTCCGCTCCCCACTCCATGCGCCTTCGGCCTTCATCCACGGCGAAATATCCCTCGGCTTGGAAGGTTCCTCCTCCTCCTGGGTACTCGAGCGTGGCCCGGATCCTCTGGCCAGGGGTGCCCTCGGCAGATGGTCCCTCTATAGAGGCGTCGATGACGGGGGGCAGGTACCGGGGGAGGCTGTTCACGTCCGAGAGCCACGCGAAGACCTCCTCGGCCGAGGCATCGATGACACTTGTCTGTTGATACTCCATTATCCTTCTCTCCTACGTCGCTTAAGCGGCCCCAAGCGGGTTAGCACCGGCTTTTTACCCATATCTCCCGACGCTTAAAGTTGCCGCTCGGAGTGTAGACTCCGTATAGAGGCCAAGGAGACCATGAAGCGCGTGGCGGAGTCTCCACCCTCCGTCTTGATCTCCAAGCGCTGCTGTCCCGCCAGGTTGCGCACGGCGCGCTGGCTTACGCCCAGAAGCCGGGCGGCTTCTCGAGCGTTGACATACTCAGCTTCGTTTTCGGAAAGCACAGCCGTTTCCTTCCTGCTCGTCGTTACCTTGTCGATATGATTATGATGGGCAGCACGACTCACAAGCTGTAGTTATGAACACTTCTGCGGCGTCTCTCGCCCCGCCCATAGTGCATCTCCCTATTTGTGTAGGAGGTTCTTTCCGAGCATCTTGCACCCTCTCTAGTAGTAAGAGTAACTGCAAGAAGAGGTAGCGTGAGGCTCTGGTCACCGCTGAAGGTTGTATTCGTCTGCTAGGTGCTGACGAAAAAAGGAACAGCTTCTAGCTTATTAGTTTCCGATAAGACCTCTTAGCGGCAATCCGGTGAATAGGAACCGTAACTACACTGCCTGTCCGACCACGACTTACACACGGCTCCTGCTGCTCATTCGGGTCTTCTCCGCCGTCGCACGACGTGGCTCCAGCCATCAAACCAACGTTTCTCAGGGTAGACTCGCCTTAGCTACCCATCTTGTCTATCACTCAATCGAAGGCTGCTTGTGCCGCTTTGTGAATGCATCCCTCCCTTCTAACTTATTCATAGCGGCATCTCGTTTCGCTCCTTTCTCCTCAGCCTGACACGTGCTGCTTACACACTCAAAGGCTTCGGCGACGACTGCCCTCCAGAGGTTCTCTATCTCCAGAGCCGCCTCTTTGGGCAGCCTAGCATAAGCGTGGCGATCCCTCTCTACCACCGCTTCTCGGACTTCTGAGGGCACGTCCTATGGGCGTCTGTAAGAGACAAGCATTGCCGCACAATTTACCCCGGATCTTCCGGAGAGCGGTAGCGGGTCTTCGGATTCGTCACGCTCGCGCCGCTCGCGGATCTCGATAGCTCTATAGACTATCTCAGCGGGCAGTTCCCGGAACTCGCGGTCTATCTCTTCGGCGCTCTTACCCCACCCCTGGAAGGAGTGAGACGGCGCCTGTTACGCTGCTCTAGGCGTTCTATGCGGCTCCTTAAGCGGCTTCCCACGGGACAGTCTCGCTCTCTATCTCAAGAGAGTGCTCCAGCGCCGCTAACCGGTGCTCGAGATCCTCAATTTCGAGGCCCCGGTAAGATAGCTCCAGCACCGCCCGGGCGGCGCTCACACGGGCAGACGCCCCCGTGAGGGGCGCCGAGGCGAGCTTACTACTCGGGGTTGACCGCTGGATCTTCTGAATCCATCGAGGAGGCTTCTTCGAGGGAGACGGCCGCGGTACCCAGAGACGTACCCTGGCTCTGAATAAACTGGCGCTCCGAAGCATAGGCCTGGACCATCATCGCCAGCTCGAGCTGATCGCGCTCGACGGGCAGGGTCCCCTCCTCCTCCTGCTTTAAAGCCTCGTTGGCTTTCATGCCTAGAGTGTTTTCGAGCGCCCCGATCTTACGCCGCATCTTCAGCCGCCCGCCGGGTGTCAGGCGCAGGACGGTCTGCTCCTGGGGGCCGCGCATCGGGTAGACCCAGGCGCTCTTCAGCCAGGATTGCAGGATCTCCGTTTTTAGCTGCTCTTTGTTCTTTAGCTCCATGCGAACTCCCTCTCGCTAGCTGTCGCGACCAATGTACTACCCTGCCCCGCGAAACTCCACAGGGGCCCTTGCGTATAAACGGTTACGATGGACCGCGCACCGAGAGACGTCCGCTCCTCCTTAGACCTCCTCCGCCAGAGCCTCGACGGCGCCTTTGCCGCCCGCGCCGACGGGCTCTTCGCGTACAGGTTTGCTCTTCTGGACCGCAACGGTCGGGAGTTCGGTCGCCTGCGCCTGACCGACGCGTCAGCGGCGGAACTCCGCCTTGGAGGCTACGCGGCTACTTTAGAGACGTCGAAGAGGCGGCTTCGAATGGTCACGGACGGCGAAGAGGTGCTGGTCGGAACCCTGAAGATGCGCTCCGTGGACGAGCTTATCCTTTCTTCAGGCGAGCAGACCTACGAGGCGAGCTTCAGCTTCTTCCGCAACCGGGCGATCGCCTCGCATCCCGACGGCGAGGAAGCTGCACGACTCTCCGGAGGTGCGACGGGCTGGAGCTACAAGGCTGTCTTTGACACCGAGGACGAGCGTGCGCTTCCGGTCGCGGTCTTCATCCTCTGGCACCTGACCATGAACCGGCGCTTCGCGTATCTCGCGGGGGCATCGTCAAAGAGAGGGAAGATGTAGAAGGGGATCCGCAGACCTTGCGTAGCATCTAACGAGTGGATAGTGTCAAAGTGCCACCAAACGAAAGGAGCGAGTATGCAGCAGGATCCGAACTACGGCAATCAACGGGAGGAGCCCAGGCTGAGGGGGATACCAGTGGGCGGCGGGATGAGCCTTCAGGACGAGAGAACCTGGTCCATGCTCTCGCACCTGAGCGTGCTCCTGAACCTCATAACCGGGATCGGCGGTCCCATAGCGGCCCTCGTTATCTGGCTGGTCTACAAAGACAGGTCTCGCCGGGTAGCCTTCCATGCCCTGCAGTCGCTCTGGTATCAGGTGGCTTGGGCCGTGCTTCTGTTCATCGGCTGGACGGTTACGTTCGTCCTTAGCTTTGTCTTTATCGGCTTACTGCTGATACCGGTGATGGTGCTCGTATCACTCGTCCCCTTCGTACATCAGTGCTACGCAGCCTACAAGGTCTACCAAGGGGTTGATTACCGCTATCCCGTAATCGCCGACATGGTAGACAAGGAGCACAGGATAGCCTAGAAGTCACGCCGAGGCAGCGTCCAAACGGGACCGGAGTCGACCCCGGTCCCGTTTGCTTCTCACTCTACTACTGTATGGGTGGTAGGACGACCTGGGGGGTCTGAGGCTCGTCTAAGGGGGTCGCGTATATAGTGACGATCGAGTCGACGGGAGCGTATGTGTCACTGGCCGGGTCGGTACCCCAGACCACGCCCTTCGCCGCGTACCCCTCACGGTACTCGTAGACCACCTGCGTTCGGAAGCCAAGGCTCTGAAGAAGAGCCTCTGCGTAGTAGTCGAAGTAGCTGTCCACGTTCGGTACGTATCCGAGCGTTTGCCCGCCGTTCCCCGCCGCAGTCTCCTGCGCCGAGATCTGCGTTGCCGCCGCAGGCGTCCGCGACTCTTGCAGCGCCGCCTCCGCCTTAGGCGCCTCAAGTGAGTCGCTGGCGGACTGGGCGGTATTCGAGGCCTCCGACTCAGCCCGCCAAGGCAGCGACAGATTCTCGACGTCTACATACCCGAGTCCGGCCGCGGCGGTCCCGCCGCCAAGGAGCAACAGTACGGCCGCCGAGGATGTTACTAGCGCCTTGCGGCCCTTCAGGAGAGGTTTCCGACTCCTCTTGCGTCGGGGAGCGGAGCGGCCTTTGCCGGCACCGTTACGCAAATCTTCAAGCATCGCCTCCGCGGAGGGGTAGCGATCCTCCGCCCTTTTTGCGAGCGCCTTGAGGACCACCGCCTCCATGCTCGCCGAGATCTCTTTGTTCAGCTCGCGCGGCGGGGTTGGGTCATCGTGGATCTGCTGCCGCGCTACACTATTGGCGTCGCCGGAGAAGGGCGGCGCGCCGGTGAGACAGTGGTAGAGGAGGATCCCGATGGAGTACAGGTCGCTGCGCGGGGTCGTCTCCTCGCCCTTCAACTGCTCCGGCGACATGTAACGGGCGCTGCCGATGATCTCTCCGGGCTCCCCCGCCGACTCCTCTTTCTCGACGAGCCGCGCGATACCAAAGTCCGCGACCTTGGCGATACCCTCCTTCGTAAGGAGGATGTTAGAGGGCTTTATGTCTCGATGGACGACTCCGCGCCCGTGCGCGAAGGCGAGAGCCTGCAAAAGCTGCTCCGCCAACTTCTTGGTGTAACGCTCTCCAAGACGACCCTCAGGCGCATCTCTGAGCAGTCCTCCGACGTCTCCCCCGCCGACGTACTCGGCAACGATGAACGGGGCGTCGCCGTCTTGAGAAATATCGTAGACCTTGACGATGTTCTCGTGGTCGAGAGACGCCATCACCCGCGCCTCCTGCTTGAAGCGCGACCGGAAGGACATCTCCCTGGCGAATCGCCCGTGCAGCGTCTTCAGTGCTACCGCTCGCCCGAGGGTTGCATCCTCGGCTTTGTAGACGATGGCCATCCCACCGGTGCCTAACGTGCTTTGTACCCTGTAACGTCCCCCAAGGATTGTTCCGACCGGGGCTTTCAGGACTCACCACCTCCGACGTTCGGTTCGTCGAACGTTAATTTTATACTTATCTTCCTTTGTCAGGAACGGCCGCGGGCTGGCTACCGTGGCGGCACCCTACATCCTGCATGATACAGAATTTCCGCCCAACATCTGGTGCGGCGTGTGTATACCGCCGGGTCGAACTATCAGATATCCTGGCCTCTCTAACGCCGGGAGCCGCGAGGCGCGCGTGACAGAGCCCGCTCGACGGCGCTCTCGAGACGACCGCCACTGTGCTGTGCGCCCGAGATAGCCTCCCCCTCTTCAAGAGGCTCGCCGGCGAGACCTACGAACATGGTCGGTACGGAGGCCACGCCCAGCCTGCGCGATAGCTCCTCGTCCGATAGCACCTTCCGCGCGTAGCGGTCCTCCCTCAAAGCGACCTGGAGTTCGTTACGGTCGAGCCCCGCGGTAGACCCGACCTCCAGCAACACCTCTTCTTCGCCGATGTCCTTACCTTCTTCGAAGAAGGCCTTGAAGAGGGCGGTGTGCATCTCTTCGAACCGTCCCTCCTCGCGGGCGTGCTCGGCGGCCTCGTGAGCCTTGCGGCTCCGGGGCTGAACGGAAGGTAGGAAGAGCGTCATGCCCAGGATTCTCGACATCGGGTAGACGGAGGCGTTCCAGACGCTGTGGAGGTACTCGCCATCCGGGTCGAGGGTCGGTATCGGGTGAGGCCTCAACTCATAGGCTCGCCAATCCACCTCCACCTCGTCGCCGTACCTCTCTCTAACACGGGCGAGGTCTGGCTCCTCAAGGTAGCAGAAAGGACATACGTAATCGCTGAAGACGGTAATTCTGGCGCGTTTATCTTCGCTCAAGAGATCCTCCAGAATAGCAGGGAGATTACATCCCCTAATTCTAGTATGAGGACCACCCTAGAGCTTGTGGAAAAGAGCTCGCGCTACCTTGTGGTCAGGTCCAGCTCGCTAGAGATCTTGATGCTGGCCTTGATGGAGCGAGCCACCGGGCAGCTATCCGCGTACACTCCGAGCACCCGCTCTATGGTTTCGCGGTCGCCCTCGTCGGCGGTAAGGTGAAAGGTCTGCTTGATCCGCTTGATCACCAACACCTTGTTCTCGACCTCTATCTCTCCGGCCGTGTCAGCGTTGAGACCCTCAAAGGATACTTGACGCGCTGCCAGCGCGCCGGCAAAGGTGCCGAGCAGTCAGCCGCCCGCCGCAGCGACCACGTAGTCGAGGGTAGAGGAGTGCGGCTCCTCCGCGTCCGGCGAGACACCGTAGTGCTCGGCAACCTCGCTGTGGACGCCGAAGAAAACCGGCTCCTCTTCGGCCGGTAGGTGGGCACGCCGGACCTTTCCCTCGACCGGCTCCACCTTTACCCGAGAAACGTAGGCTACATCCGCCAATTCAGGTTCTCCCTCCACTCGTACGTTGTCAAGTCGCAGTATATACAAAGCCTACGCGCCTTAAAGCAGGCGACGTAGGCTACAAAAAGCGGTAGAGGAGACTCGTTTCTTCCGCACTCACCGCGCTCGGAGAGCTCTAGCATCCGCAAGATTTCTCAAAACTACCCGCCGCAGAACGGCGAACACCATTGCGACGGAGCCGAGGTTCAGGGCAACTGTCAGGGGCAACGCTGACGTACAGGGCTCCCTACATGCGGCGCATATCGAGTAGTAGTGTTGCAGTCAAGGCTTCCGGCATTTTCGATCTCTCGGCAACTCACAGCACCGCGAAGGTTCGGCTCATTTTAGAGGCACGCTCAGACCGGAAGATGCCTGGATGTGAGCACAACGTAGCGCAGCCAGTCGGCCGGCGGTTCAGCGAATAAAGCGTTCGACGTAGTCGGCGCCGAGCCCGACCGCCGCGTAGTGCTCGCGCGCGGCTTCGAGCTTGGTAAAAACGTCCTCTACCCCGACCGCATTGCCGTCAGGGTCGACGTAGATGTAGGCGCCGGTGACGTGGAACAGGGTGATCATCTCCTCCACCCCGTCCGGAACTTCAAGGGTGTGGATGTCACCTGGCGGTTCGAACGAGTAGCTGCCCTGCTCGGCCCACCATTCGTGCTCGAGATAATGCCAGCGACCCTTAAGCGTCATGGCGTGGACCGGTCCCGCGTGCCGGTGGCGAGACAGGATACCGGTCTTGCGCACCCGCAGGAGATTCACGAAGTATCCCTGACTCGCTGACAGCAGCAAAGGCAGGAAGCTAACGTCCTTGGCTTGGGGAACCCACAAACGCTCGTCGCAGTCTAGGTGCAGGATCCCGGGACTACCAGGTCCTCGAGCTTGCCGTACGGCTGCTCGCCGCGGTACGGGACCGCCTCCTCGGGCTGGGACTGCTTGTACTCGACATTCGAACTCATCTGCTCCTCCTTCAACGTTCCCTAATTCCCTGCCTTCGTCTCTCTTATTCCCAAACAGACGAGACTAGAACCCCCGACGCTGTTCGACGTCTAGCTGCTCCCAGATCTGCCGTCCTAAGGGCGCTCAGGAAACGAGCGTTGAGGTTGACCCGCCTGGCTTGACTGGCGGTCTTCAGCGGCAGCTATAGGAAAACCCGCCGGTGATAGCGTCTATCCAACCATGCGAGTGAGAGGCCGAAATGATCTCTATCTTTTACCTTGAGGGGTTGGTACATCAGGCGAACGAGGGACAAAAAGCCGGAGCCCACATCAGGACTTCGGCCTTGGGTTGTATTCAGGTCAATGCTGCCGGAGGAAACGGCGAAGAGCCTTGGCGTAAGTCAACGGCACACCCCGAGCCTTGGCCCAATCGTTCAGGGTGAAGCCCGCCCACTCGATCTGGCGTACTTGATGGAGATCGTCGTCCAGCCCTAAAGGGCGCCCGTGTGCATGCCACTCGTCCGCGCCGAACTCTTGGCGCATGGCCTCAAGATCTTCTCTACTGAGCCTACTCGGTTCGTCTACCAAACCGTCCTCTGTAAAGCATCTAGTCAGGGTTCCCGTAGGATACCTTAGCCTGTGAGGTTTGAGGACCCCACGGCAAGGGGAGGCTTCGGCAAGCAGATCCCCGCGGCAAAGGGAGGAGAGGCGTGAGAAAAAAGCTTAGTATCCTCTTCATTCTAGCCTTGATGGTCGGCACGTCAGCATGTGGTGGGGAAGATGAGCAACAGCAGCCGGTACAAGAGCCCGAACCAACGGAACCTACACAAGTAGAGCCGAGAGACGGAACCGTAGGAGATGATGTACAAGGGTATAAAGGAGGGCCGGAGAAGATGGGATCTCAACGGCTGTTCCGGCCGCATACTCTGTAGGATCAGGGCTCCAAAGAAAGTGAACGCCGAGACGTTGCTGATCAGCAGCCATTCAAGCCGTCGAACGCTTGTGGCTTTCGGGCGGGGAGGACCGGAAGAACCTCACAGGCGGCGTTACGTTGGCTTATTATTGTACGTTCCGTCACGCCGTGAGCCTCGCTAGAGACGTTTGTGGACAGTGGCGAGGACTTTCTCTATCCAGCCGGCACCGCTCTCGACAGCTCGATTTCATAGGTGTAGAGTTAGCATTCCTCTCTCCATCTCCCCAGACGCATGCGCTTGCGGGTTCAGCGCAACCGTGCCTCGACGTGCCGCGCCTGGTTGTGAAGGTTTGCGTCTCGTGCGCAAGCGATGAGCGAAGGGACGTGAAGGTTTGTCGCCCCGCTCGTTGGTCCTGTCCCTTGCCCAACGCGGCTCTCTAGACTACTGTTTCTCTATCCCCTCTTCTATCTGGGTTCGGCCCTCCTGAACCTGCTGCTCTACCTGTGTTCGGCCCTCCTCAACCTGCTCCTGCACCTCCTGCTCCACCTGATCGCGTACCTGCTGCTCTACTTCCCCTCCGCACGCTGTCAGCCCGAGGATCGGGACTAGAGCAGCCGCGAAAAAGATAACGAGGCTCTTTCTCATGTTTCTCCTTTCCTTACTATAAGCTTGCAATACCGGTATCCCCTGTCCCGGCTCTTTGAACCTAGCATGGACAGGGAAGTAGGTCTCTTCTCGTCTCTCTACGCCGAAAGACTCACTTTGTTTCTAGCAGCGCCGGATAGTAGCCAGCCATAGATCCGCCCGCAACGAACTAAACCAGGTCTTAGAGGCGTTGTAAGGGTTGTTGTTAGCAGGCAGAATGAACCGGAGGGCAAACCAGGGGGCCTGTTGGGAGAGACCGGCTACAGGGTCATAATGTTGGTCTTTTTCACGGAGCGAGAGGTAGCTCGTTTTGCGACCCGTGAGCAGGCCGAGTGGCGTGCAAAAGAGCTCAACGATTGGGCGCAGAGAAACCCGCGCGGCTACGTTCAGTACCTCGTGCGTCCCATAAGAGAATCAAGCGGAGACCGTTGATCCATCGACCGATCTCGACCTTCAGCCAACGGGAACAGGTTCGGTGGCTGCTCGGCAATCAATACGCGGCGGCCACAGGTAACCTGCGCTACGGGTCCTCCAGCCACGAGTTCAGGTGCTCGCCGCTTTGAATCGGCCCATCTGCACGACCCACGCCTTGCCTCACGCTGCCTGCTGTCTGCGGTACGTTCAGAGGCCGCTGGTCACACCGGCTCCGTGGGCCCTCGCGTTGAGTCAGATTACTGGAATCATCCCGGTCTAGTCTGGCGTCTCGAACAGCGATACGCCGTACCCGGCCTCTTGAATCTTAGTTATACTGACCCCGTGGTAGGGGAAGACAATAAAGCTGATGTTCTGATACTTTCTAGCGCTATAGGTAGCGGCCATATGCGCGCCAGCGCCGCCGTCGTCCGCGGCCTGGAACTCCTTGATCCTTCCCGGAGATGCTCCCTCGTAGACTTCCCTCACGAAGTATCGGCCAGAGTAGAACACCTCTTGAGAGACGCGTACCTGGAGTCCCTCAAGTTGTGGCCTACGGCTTACGGCAAGATCTACCAGTCCTCCGGCGCTGGCCATCCCGGTTCTTACCGGCACTACTTAGAAAAGGCCGGGCTTCGAACCCTGGAACGTCTGGTTTCGAGCACTGGCGCCCGGGCTCTGGTAGCCCCGCATTTCTACGGCGCCGGGGTCCTCGGGTACTACAAGGAGCAAAATCCCCGGACGTTCGCAGCCGTGGTGCTGACGGACTACGTGCCGCACCCGATCGGGGTGCCCCCGAACCTGGATCTCTACGTTGTCGCCGACGAGGCGGCGGCCGATGTCGTAGCGGGACTCGGCGTGCCCGAGGAGCGTATCCACCCGACCGGCATCCCGATAGACCCACTCTTTGAAGAGCCTGCCGAGGCGGCCCAAGCTCGCCGGGACCTGCTGAAGCTCGACGAGGACGACCTCCCCGTGGTCCTGGTGATGGGCGGAGGTCTGGGCGGTGGGGATCTGGAAGAGGCGGTAACGTTGCTGTTTGAGGCCAGTGAGGCGATGCATCTCGTCGTGCTCTGTGGCTCGAACGAACGCTCCCGCAGACGGCTGGAGCAGCTCTCAGAGAGGGGAGGGTACAGGGCGACCTGTCTCGCGTTCACGGATCGAATCCACGATCTCATGACGGCCGGTACGGTCCTGGTCACCAAACCGGGCGGCATGAGCTGCACGGAGGCGCTGGCCTCCGAGATACCCCAAGTCCTCTATCATCCTATCCCCGGGCAGGAAGAAGACAACGCAGCGGCTATGGTCCGCTACGGCGCGGGGGTCATGGTGCATAGAACGGCGCAGGTACTGGGCCAGACGCTGAAGATCCTTACGAGCGCCGACCATCGCCGCCGGATGGTCGAGTCGGCGCGCGCCGCCCATCGCCCCCACTCAGCGCGCTCGGCCGCCTCCTTGATACTGGAAGGGCTGTCGTGAGGCACCCCCGAGCCCACGCCTGGGAGGCAGTAACCGCCACCGCCGCCGGAGCCGGGGCTCTGGCCGGTATCCGAATCGCCGCCGGCCGGCCGGTTCTCTCCGCCCCTACCCTGGCCAGCGCCGGGCTCGGGCTAGCGGCGGGAGGGCTCATGGCCTACGAGTGGCTCTCGCCTCGTTCCTGGCTCTACGGTCCGGTCTTCTGGCACGCCCGTGCTACCGAGCGGGTGGTCGCCCTGACCTTCGACGACGGCCCCTGCCATCCGTATACAGGGCAACTACTCGAGATCCTGGACCGCGAAGGCATCCGGGCGACCTTCTTCCAGGTCGGCAACAACGTCCGGCGCGAGCCGAACCTCGCTGCCGAGGTCGCCTCCGAGCACGTCGTCGGCAACCATACCTTTACCCACCCACACCTGGTATGGAGCCGTCCGGGTACGATCCGGGAGCAGTTGATGCGGGGCCAGGAGGCCATCCATGACGCCACGGGCACCGTACCGAACCTCTTCCGCGTGCCTCACGGATGGTACGGTCCCCAGGTGATCTCGACAGCCGGAGAGCTCGGCATGAGGTGCGTGGGCTGGTCGGTCATGGCCTGGGACTGGGACCGCCCGCCCTGGGACGTCATCCAGCGCCGGATACTGCACGGCGTCCGTCCCGGCGGCGTCACCTTGCTGCACGACGGCCAGGACACGGACGCCTTTCCAAAGGCCGATCGTTCCCACACCATAGCAGCCGTACCCCAAATCATCGGGAGCCTCAAAGCGAACGGCTACCGTTTCCTGACGCTCCCGGAGCTTATGGAGCTCGACGCCCTTGACCCTCGCCGACCCTGAACTCGTACTCGTTAGAGACGCTCTCCTCTTCCACGCAGAGCCGTAGCCGAAGTACGGCGCTTCCAGAGGCCGGATATACAGCCCTGGCTTCGCCGATCCTCACCACCGAATCCTTCTGTACCTTCGTCTCTCCCCCACCACGAGCAACACCATATTGTCCAAGGAGCAGCTCCCAGCTCCAACTCACCCCACCCAACCCCCGCGGAAGATCGTTGACGACGAACAGGGGCAGGGAGACCGTTTCGCCGACCCCGTAGCTCTCCTTCGGGAACTCGGCGCAGATCAAAACCGGGCTCATCGCCGTCTGGAGAACGTCGTAGGCTACCTTTCGCCGCCGTCGCCAGTCCACGACGGACCATGAGATCGCCGGCGCGGGATCATTGAGCATGAAGGCGAACGTTCCGCCCGTCGGCCGGTATTTGCGCCGCCGGAAGAGCTCAGTGGCGTGCTTGAGGACCTGGGCCTGATACTCCTGGCTCTCGCGCACGAAAGCCGCCCGATCACCCCTCCAGGGGACGTAGCGCAGCATGCGCTGGGTCTGGAGACGGTAGTTGAGGGAGAGCACCTCCCAGCTCGGTTCCTTGCCGGAAGGCCAGATCTCTTCCAGCGACTCCGGGTCAGGCAGCGCCTGCGCCCCGTACTCCGTTGGTAGCCGCGAGAGGCCGGGGAAGACCCTCACCACCCGTTCCAGCTCCCTGAACTTCCCGTAGTACCAGCCGAAGTAGAGATGATTGGTAGTCAGCGGGTGACCCGCCGCGTCTATCACGGGCCTTGAGTCATCTTCCCCCCCTAGAGCGCGAACCACCGCGGGGTCGAGGACTCGCCGCTGCCACAGCATCCAGCGCGGGGAGAGCACCTCAACGACGGTGCGTAGCAGCCCCGCAAAGCTCCATTTCTCGGGGGGCGCTACGTAGAAAGGTTCGTCGTGCGCCAGGTAGACCCCGACAGAAGGGTTGCCGCGCAGAACCCGCGCCATCTCCCCTGCCTGGGCGACGGCGGGTTCGAGGATGCTCCTCCGGTGGGTCCACTGCAGGGGAAAGTCTTGAAAGAGAAGGAGCCCGAGCTCGTCACAGGCTCTGTAGAAATGCTCGTTCGCCACATGAGCGTGGACCCGGGCGGCGTTCATATTCGCTTCGCGCACCAGAGAAGCATCCGCCCGCAAGCGTTCCTCTGACGCCCTCGCAGGGTACGCATGGGAGGGCAGGTAGTTGATCCCTCGCAAGAAAACACGCTCACCGTTTAGATAAACCTTCCAGTCCCGCAGCTCCACCGTGCGGGCTCCGAAACGCGTCCTCTCCTCGGCGTCCGCACAGCCGAGCACCAACTCGTACAGCGGCTGCTCACCCCTATCCCAGGTCCACCACGCCCGTACGTCCGGCAGGTGGAAGCCAACCTCAAAGCGATTGCTCCCCTCCTCCATACGAACCTCTCTCTCGAACTCGACCTCCGGAGCCTCGAAGCCGAGCGGGCGTACCCGCCCCGCCAGCCTCGTTCGCATTCCCCTTCGGGAGTAGAGACTCACGTACGCCCGTCCGTGTCCCGTGTGGTCGGCGACGGCCGCAAGGGAGCTGATGCGTATCTCGCCATCCGGGACGATGTTTACCTCTCCGAAGATGCCGCCGGGGTTTATGCGCGGGTCCATCCCGTCCCACCGGGCCCACGCCCCCCCGATAGTCTTCCGGTCGTTCTCCTCCGGTTCCTCGGGACTGCAAACCTCTACCAGCAAGTCGTTCTCACCACCGGCGGCTAATACGTTAGTGATGTCGAACCCGAACGGAGAGAAGTAACCCTCGTGGTTGCCAAGGTAGACGCCGTTGAGCCAGACGCGCGCCGAGTAGTACACGCCCTCGAACAGGAGCGAGAACATCGCGTCCGAGGTAGGCATTCGATGTTCGAACCGGCACCGGTACAGCACGATCCCCTCGTAATCCGCGAACGCGTCTTCGAGCTGCCAATGTCCGGGGACGCTTACCGGAACCCAAGCACGCTTTATGCTGGCCGCTTCGCCGGCGTCTTCGAGCGGAGCCGCGACGGGCACGGCTTCCCAGGCCGTGAGGGTTTGTAGCAGCCTATTAAAGCTCCTGGTCCGCATAGCGTCAGCGCGCCTCTTCCGGCAAGAGCGTAGGGACCGGGCAACCGTTCGCTTCTTCGCACAGAACTTGAGGGGCCGCCAGCGGGCTTCGAGCCGAGTCGGGCTCTCCCGGCGCCGGGAAGCGCCGGATCATATCCTCAAGGTCCCTGCTCTCTAGCATCCTGCAAACGCTCACCCCGACATTATCTACCGTTGCGCGGCAGCCTGCCCTTCCTTACCATGCTTGGACGCGTCGCAATCCAAACCTCTTGGTCGCGCCAGTTGGGACATTTCGTGGCGCTGATCCGGAGCCGCGAGTACGGACTCTAGTATACAGAGAACAGGGCCGGCAATCGGAATCTCTGCCGAGACTCGGTATGTGAGGGCTACAGGGTCCACCTCCTCTGTAGAGAGCCGCTCTCCCGTGGCTTCCTCGAGGAGTCACGGGAGAGCACATCGAGAGGCAAGGTGATTGAGAGGAATCCTAACTTGACCGGCCTTCGTTCTGCCTGCTAACATCAAGGTTTACGCTACCTTTGGGGAAAGGATATAAGTGCCCGAGAAAGCTCGGATGCTACGGTACCGACGGTCGGACGACACATCTATAACCCCGAAGTGACTGACGGCTGGAAGGCTGCCGTACTGCAAGGGACGCGGCTCGTGACGCTGGCCCAAAACGTTCCGGGGCCCGCAGCAGCAGCCCGGATTCGCTTTCTAGGCGCCTCGGTCGTCAAGGTCGAACCGCCCGCCGGAGATCCCCTGGCATGGGCAAACCCCGCCTGGTACGAGCACCTCACCACGGGCCAGGAGATCGTCAGGCTCGACCTAAAGGACGCCGCCGGCCGCGCCCGCCTCGACGACTACCTTACGACCGCCGACTTGTTTCTGACCTCTAGCCGCCCCGGCGCCCTGCAGCGGCTGAGGCTCGGCCCGGAGAAGCTGCGCGAGGCGTACCCGCGCCTCTGCGTGGTCGCCGTCGTCGGCTACCCGGCCCCGCACGCGGACGAGCCCGGCCACGACCTCACATACCTGGCCGAAGGAGGACTACTCTCCCCGCCCGAGATGCCGCGTACCCTGCTCGCCGACCTCGCCGGGGCCGAACGCGCAGTCTCAGCGGCGCTCGCGCTCCTCCTGCACCGTGAGAAGGGAAACGACGCGGGCTACGTCGAGGTGGCACTCTCAGAGGCGGCGACGTCCTTTGCCGAGCCGTGGCGTTTCGGCATCACCAAACCGGGAGAGCATCTCGGGGGCGGGTTCCCAGGCTACAACCTGTACGAGGCGAAAGGCGGTTGGGTCGCCGTGGCCGCCCTGGAGCCGCACTTCTGGGAGAAGCTGATCGCGGAGCTCGGCCTCGAAGTTGCCACTGCTAAAGAAGACCTGGCGAAGGTACTCCGCCGCGAAACGGCGGAGGAATGGGAGAGGTGGGCGGCGGAGCGAGACCTTCCCGTAGCCGCGCTCCGCGACGCGCCAGACGCAAACACGACTACGAAGGAAAGATGATGCTAGAAGGACTTACCCAGGACTACCAGCTGACGATACCCGCTATCCTAAAGCGCGCCGACGAGCTCTACAGCGAGAGAGAAGTCGTAACGAGGAGGCCGGACAAGTCCTTCCACCGTTATACCTACGCCGACTTCGTCTCCCGCTCAAAGAAGCTCGCCGTGGCGCTCAGAGGTTTAGGCGTAGAGAGCGGCGATAGAGTCGGGACGCTCGCCTGGAACACTTACCAGCACCTCGAAGCCTACTTCGGGGTACCTTGCTCCGGCGCGGTACTGCACACCCTAAACCCTAGGCTGCACGAGGACGACCTCGCCTATATCGCCAATCACGCTGAGGACAAGGTCTTTATGGTCGACGAGCCCCTCTTGCCGATCTTCGAGAAGTTCCGGGAGAACGCGGAGACCATAGAGCACGTGATCGTGTTCAACTACGGCGACGAGCCCGTGCCGGAAGGTATGATCTCCTACGAGGAGCTGCTAGAAGGCGCCGACGAGAACGAGTTCGAGTACCCCGAGCTCGACGAGAGACAGGCGGCGGCTCTGTGCTACACCTCCGGCACCACAGGGCGCCCCAAAGGGGCACTCTACTCGCACCGCGGGGTCGTGCTCCACTCGCTGATGTCGGCGACGGGCAACGCCTTCTCGCTATCAGATAACGACGTCGTGCTCCCGATCGTGCCGATGTTCCACGTCAACGCTTGGGGCCTGCCATACACCGCGACGCTCGCAGGCTCGAAACAGGTCCTGCCGGGACAGCACCTAGATCCGGCGAGCCTTATCGAAGACTACGAGCAGGAGGAGGTTACCTTCACCGCCGGGGTGCCCACGGTCTTCCTCGCGATGCTGCAGGCTCTGGACCAGGAGTCTGAGACGCACGACCTCTCGGCGTTGCGCTCGATGGTCATCGGCGGGGCGGCCGCGCCGAAGGGCGTCATAAAAGCATACAAGGAGCGTCACGGCATCGACGTCATCCACGCCTGGGGCATGACCGAGATGGCCCCTATAGGAAGCGTCGCCAACATCACCCCGGAGATAAAGGCCCTCTCCGAGGAGGAGCAGCTAGAGTACAGGGCCAAGCAAGGCTACCCGACGCCGTTCGTCGAGGTAAGAGCGCGCGGCGACGAGGGGTTCGTGCCGTGGGACGGGGAGACGATGGGCGAGCTAGAGGTCAGGGGGCCCTCGATCATCAAGAGCTACTTCAACACCGAAGAGGGCGACGACAAGTTCTCCGAGGGCGGCTGGTTCAGGACCGGTGACATCGTCACCATAGACCAGTACGGCTTCATCCAGATCACCGACCGCGACAAGGACCTCGTGAAGTCTGGCGGGGAGTGGATCAGCTCCGTCGAGCTTGAGAACGCCCTTATGGCTCACCCGGCCGTAGCCCAGGCAGCCGTGATCGCGATCCCCCATGAGAAGTGGGACGAGCGCCCTCTGGCAGCCATAGTCCTCAAGGAAGGCGAGAGCGTGACCGCCGACGACCTCAAAGAGCACCTGAAGGGCGACTTCGCCAACTGGTGGCTCCCCGACGCCTACGAGTTCGTCGAGGAGATACCGCAAACCGCCACCGGCAAGTTCCTCAAGATGAAGCTGCGCGATCAGTTCAAGGACTATACGCTCGCGTAGAATACGCATCCGCACAACTGCCGCAACCTGCAGAGACCTCTGAAAGGGGATAGCGATGGCCCTTGCGGGAGAGATCCTGATCCAGAAGGACGTCCCCGCCGAGATGCGTGACGAAACAATCCTCGTAGCCGACGTCTACCGGCCCGGAGGCGAAGCCTCAGATGGCGAGTACCCGGTCCTCCTGACGCGCCAGCCCTACGGAAAGCAGTTGCCCGTCGTAACGAGCTACCTGAACGCCATAAAGGCGGCGCAACACGGCTACATAGTCGTGATCCAGGACGTCAGAGGACGCTTTGGATCCGAAGGGGAATGGAACCCCTCCATCCACGAGTTCGAGGACGGCTACGACTCGGTCGAGTGGGCGGCGAAGCTGCCGGGCTCGAACGGGACGGTCGGGATGTACGGGGCGTCGTACTTTGGGATGACCCAGTGGCAGGCCGCCGTTATGCAACCGCCGTCGCTCAAGAGCATGGCGCCGGGTATCACGTGGGGCAACTACCTGAACGGTGATCAGCTCCGGGGCGGGGTGCGGGAGCTCGGCCTGTGGCTCTACTGGTCGCAGGGCGTACTCGCCCTCGACACCCTCTTGCGTAAGTACGGGAGCGACCGCGATAGGCTCAAAGAGTTGCTACCCGCCCAGGTGCACTCCATCGACCGCCTCCCGGAGGAGTACGACATCCTTCCCCTCATGGACCTGCCGGACCCGGCCAACGTCGCGCCATACATGTTCGGCGCCTTCAAGCACAGGATAGACAGCGACATCTGGGCCTACCTGAACATAGACGGCCGCTACGAGAGAGTCGAGGCCCCAACCCTTCATATCGGCTGCTGGTACGACATCTTCCTCGGCGAGACGTTGAGGCAGTACGAGGCCATGAAAGAGGTCGCAGCTAGAAGAGGCACCAGGCCCCCGAGGCTCCTCGTAGGGCCGTGGACTCACAACGTAACCTTCCCCAGCTTCGCCGGTGATCTCGACTTCGGCCTCGCCGCCTCCGGCCAGTTCCTGAACTACAGGGGCGACGTAACCGACTATCACCTCCGCTGGTTCGACGCCACCCTCAAGAGCAGGGAGGAGGCGCTTCAAAACCAGCCTCCCGTCGAGGTCTTCGTGATGGGCGAAAACCGCTGGCGCGGCTATGAGGAGTGGCCCGTACCCGGATCTCGTGAGGAGAGGTGGTATCTGCACGGAGGGGGCATCCTCTCACGCGAGGAGCCCGAAGAGAGCGCCCCCGACGAGTACGCCTACGACCCCGAAGACCCCGTGCCGACCATCGGCGGAGCGCTTCTCATGCCACAGGTCTACCGTGCGGGGGCGCGGGACCAGCGCCCGAACGAGGAGCGCCCGGACGTGCTCGTATACACGAGCGAGGAGCTAACCGAAGACTACACGGCGATCGGAGTGGTCTACGCTACCCTCTACGCGGCCTCCTCCGCGCCGGACACAGACTTTGTCGCGAGGCTCGTGGACGTCTATCCGGATGGCCGGGCCATCGGGGTGACGGACGGGATAATCCGGGCGAGCGCTCGTGAGAGCTACCCGGCCCCCGGTGTTATAGAGCCGAAGGAACCTTTGCCCATAACGCCGGGCGAGGTCTACGAGTACGTAATAGATTTGTGGGCGACCGGCGTCGTCTTCAAGGCCGGTCACCGCGTTCGGGTAGAGATAACGTCGAGCTCCTTCCCCCGGTGGGACCGAAACTTGAATACCGGCGAGGACACGAAGGACTCCACACGTTCCGAGACAGCTCATCAACAGATCTTTCACGACCCTGAACACCCGAGTAGCATCACCCTAACCGTTGTAGAGAGCTAATAGGAGAAGAGCATGAGAGAGCCCGTGATCCTCGAAGCCGTCCGCACCCCGTTTACGCGGAGACAGGGTGCGTTCCGCGAGGAGCGGCCCGACGCCCTGCTAGCGCGCGTCCTCACGGGTCTCGTCGAGCGGGCCGGCATAGGCCCCGAGAAGATAGAGGACGTGATAAACGGGACCGTCACCCAGGCCGGGGAGCAGGGGGCGAACGTCGGCCGTCTCGGCGTCATGCTGGCAGACTTTCCCGTCACCGTACCGGCAGTCACCATAAACCGCATGTGCGGGTCGAGCCAGCAGGCCGTCCACTTCGCCTCGCAGGCTATCGCTGCGGGCGACGTCGTCTACGCCATCGGCTCGGGGGTGGAGAGCATGACGCGTACGCCAATGTTCAGCGATATAGGCGGCGCCCCCGACGCCGGCTCGATCTTCTCGGTACTCAACCCGGAGCTCCTAGAGAGGCAGGAGCTCGTCCACCAGGGCGAGAGCGCCGAGAGGATCGCGGATCGGTGGGAGATCACGCGCGAAGACGTCGATGCCCTCGCCGCAGAGAGCCACAAGAGGGCGAGCGAGGCCGCCCTCGAAAACAAGAACGCCGAGATACTCCCCACCGCCGGCCTCGACGCCGAAGGCCGCCCTATCGAATTGACGAGCGACGAGGGAATCCGCGGGGTCGTGGACGCGGATAAGATGGCCTCCCTGAAGACAGTGTTCCGTCCGGACGGCGTGGTAACGGCGGGAAACTCCTCCCAGATCTCCGACGGCGCTGCGGCTGTCCTCGTCGGGGACAAGGAGAGGGCCGAGGCGGATGGCTTGCACCTCCGCGCGCGCTTCCTGGCCCGCGTCGCGGTCGGTGACGACCCGGCGATGCAGCTCACCGGCGTCATCCCCGCGACGAGGATGGCGCTCAAGAAAGCCGGCCTCTCCATAAGAGATCTCGACTGGATCGAGGTGAACGAAGCCTTCGCTACCGTCGTCCTCTCGTGGGCCGACGAGCTAAAGCCCGACATGGAGAAGGTAAACCCCTGGGGCGGCGCCATCGCTCACGGCCATCCTCTGGGTGCGACCGGCGCCGGCCTCATGGCGAAGATGCTCGCTGGCCTTGAAGCCACGGACGGACAACTCGGCCTCCAGGTCATGTGCATCGGCCACGGCATGTCCACCGCCACGATCCTGGAGCGCATTTGATGAAGATACAGGGACGCACCTTCCTAGTAACCGGCGGCGGCTCGGGTCTCGGCGCAGCCGTCGCCCAGGACCTCGTATCCGATGGCGCGAACGTCGTCATCGCCGACCTCGAAGGCGAGGAGAGCGAGAACATCCGCTTTGTAAAGACCGACGTCACCGACGAGGAGAGCGTGCGTGCGGCGGTAGAGGCCGCCGGCGGGCAAGGCGGGCTCTACGGGGCCGTCAACTGTGCGGGCATCGCGACCGGAGAGAAGATTCTGGGCAAGGAAGGGCCGCACGCTCTCGACTCCTTTACGAAGACCGTTCAGGTAAATCTCATAGGTACCTTCAACGTCGTTCGTCTCGCAGCCGAGGCGATGCGAAGGAACGAACCGTTGGAGAGCGGTGAACGCGGCGTCATCGCCAACACTGCTTCTGTGGCAGCCTTTGACGGACAGATCGGGCAGGCAGCCTACTCCGCCTCCAAGGGGGGCGTCGTCGCTATGACGCTGCCCGTTGCCCGGGAGCTCGCGGATTACGGCATCCGGGTCATGACCATCGCCCCCGGAATCTTCGACACGCCGATGATGGCCGGTCTGCCAGAAGAGGCTCGCCAGTCGCTCGGGAAGCAGGTCCCCTTCCCGTCCCGGCTCGGTAAACCGGAGGAGTACGCCGCCCTCGTGCGTCACATCATCGAAAATGAGATGCTAAACGGCGAGGTCATCAGGTTGGACGGGGCTATCCGAATGACGGCGCGTTAGCCAGATCCGTGAAGTCGAACCGGCCGTTCCGGCAGAGCGCAGAAGGCCGCCTCTACGGAGAACCCGGCCGCCTGCACTCCGAACACACGGTTAAAGCGCGCCCGGTAGTTCTCCCACGCGACGGCTGCGCTCAGTTCGACGAGCTGTGCCTCGTCGAAACACCGGTGCAACTCGTCCAGTAACTCAGGCGGCAACTCCACAGGTGTCTTGGTCATCTCTACTGCTAGCTCGATTACCAGACGCTCCTCATCCGAGAAGGCCGAGCTCTCGCGATAGCTCGGCAGGTCGCGCAGCTGCTCCTCGGTTACGCTCAACTCTCTGTCCACGGCAGAGCCGATGTCGAGTCAGAAGGGGCAGCCGATAAGAGAGGCCGTCTTGATTTGAGCCAAAGCCTTAAGATGGCCCTCGACCCGGCCGCTGACGAGTAGCGCGGTCTCATAACCACCTACGCCCGCCAGAATCGCTGGCCGCTTCAGTAACAGGCGGAGAAGATCGGGCACTTCACGATACCGGGCGCGTGCAAAGACCCTACCGTAGCCGCAAAGCTTGTTCAAAATCATGCCCCGATCCTCCCTTCCTTCGTTCCGCGAGCTCCCGGCTCGTCCTTTTGTAGCGTCCGATACGTCCCGGCGAGTAGGAGCAACGGAAGCAGCACCGCAAGTCCCAAAGAGCTCATGCTCGCTAGGTAATCGGCATGCGAGAAGGTGTCGAGCGTTGTGAAGTGGAAGGCGAAGTGCGGCACGGCGTAGGCGAGCCACGCGACTAGGGAGACGCGTACGAGGGTGCGTCCGAGCAGGGTCCCGGCCAGTCCGATCAGCATTCCCAGGGCCAGATACCCCGCTCTCACGTCCGTGACGAGGTGCTCGTTATAAGGGCCGATAGCCGAAACCCAGTACCTGCCAGGGGCAGGGAAATCGTCGTGGAAGGAGCGAGGAGCGAAAGAGGCCCAGAAGCCTACTGGTAGCGCCGAGGCGGCCAGAAGCAGCAGCCCGAGCCCCCACCCCATAGCCGTACGTTCATCCCGTGCGTCTTGCATGACTCTCCCTCTCTGTTCTGTCGGTACGATCGTAGACGGAGGAGATCCGTCCCGTCGCTGCATCTCTCCGCCTGTACAAAAACTCCTCCCAGGTAACCCTGCCGCGTTCTCCTTGCGGGCACGTCTGCGCTCCTTCGCGGAAAGCGCGGCCGAGCTTTCCGGGTATGGGAATCTCCAGAATCCTCTTCCTTTGCCCCGTCGCCTCCAGATAAGCATGCGCAAGTTCGGCAGCGATTCTGACCTGCGGGCCGGCGAAGTCCGGGACGCGCCCGGCGGGTTCGGAGAGAGCCAGCTCGGTCAGGCGTCCGGCTACCTCGCCTATATCTACGGGCTGAAAAAGGAATCCCCTGGGAACTATCGTGATCGGTCCGACCTCCAGCGTGTTGAGCCCCTTGAGCAAGAAGTCGTGGAACTGCGTGGCCCTGAGGATCGTCCACGGCACCGCCGACCGCTCGACGACACGCTCGGCCTCAAGTTTCGCCTGGTAGTAGAAATAGTGGGGATTTCGATCGACGCCGACGATTGAGACGTAGACGAAGCGCGAAACGCCTGCACGCGCCGCGGCCCGGATCAAGCGTTCCGTCCCGCCTACCTCCGTCTGGCGGGCCTTGCGAAAGGGGTTCGAGGCGCAGTGCACTATCGCGTCGACGCCTCGAACGGCCTCGTCGAGACCCGTCCCGGTGCCCAGGTCTCCCCTAACCGTGCCGGGCTTACCGCTCCGGCTGAGTACTCGTACCTCGCAGCCCGCGGCGCACAAACGGTCCACGACTTCGCTCCCGAGCGCGCCTCTACCTCCCATGACCAGCACCTCCGACGGGCTCATCCTAAGTCCCCCTCTCGCCGCAACGGCGGCACAGACCGGAGCTTCTCCGGGTTGGCTACGATGCGGACGGCCTTTATGCGCCCGTCCGCGACGTCCAGGGTAAGCACGTTCAGTGGGTTGCCGTCTGCGTAGCTGATGATGCCGGGCTGGCCGTTTATAGTCGCCGGCTGGACGGCGAGCGTGGGCGGAGCCTTTCGGAGCACTCCAAGGAAGAACCGGGCGACCTTATCCGAGCCGTGGATCGGGTTGAGCGCGGCACGGGCTTTTCCGCCGCCGTCCGACCAGAGGGTGACGTCGTCGGCGAGCAGTTCGAGAAGTGCAGGCATATCGCCCGTAGAGCAAGCCCGGACGAACTGCTGCATCAGCCGCTCCTGTTGCTCCGGTGAATGCTCGAAGCGCGGGCGCCGGGCCGCGACGGACTCTCTCGCCCGTCGCGCTATCTGCCGGCAGTTGGTCTCGCTCTTGCCTAAGAGGCGGGAGATCTCCGGGTAGCCGTAGTCGAAAACCTCGCGCAACAAGAACACCGCCCGCTCTGTCGGCGTTAGGCTCTCCAACAAGACCAGGAAAGCCATCGAGAGAGACTCGTCGAGTGCCACCGTGTCGGCGACGTCCGGCGTCGGCTCGGCCAGCAACGGTTCGGGCAACCACGGCCCGACGTACTCCTCGCGCTTTACCCTTGCAGAGCGCAAGTGGTCTATACACAGACGGGTAACCACCGCCGAGAGGTAGGCCTTGGAGGATCTCACCTCGGCCTCGGACGCGTTTTGCCAGCGCAGATACGCCTCCTGTATCACGTCCTCCGCCTCCACCACGCTGCCGACCATCCGGTACGCGATGGAGAATAAGAGCGGACGGTACCGGTCAAAGTCCTCGGCGCGGTCGATGAGCTCTCGCCTCCTCGGAGTTGATGCCTGCTACCGGTTCGTATGCTCTCACTGCTCGCTCCTCTTCTACCTCTATTACTAAGACGAACGAGCCAGTCTCATTGTGACAGAGCCGTTGCCGGATCGGGTAGACCTGCGTCCGAAGGCCTTGTCTTCCAGCAACGACTCCCCTAAGGTTGCGCTCGTGAACCTCTCTTACATCCTCGCCGGGCTCGACGAATAGTTAGAGGAGGTTAGCTTCGGCGAGTTGAAGGGCCGGCTGCGGCTGTTGCAGGCGACGGCTTTCCGGAGCACATTCGACCGGTTCACCATACCGCCGATGCTGGTGACGATCGCGGCGGACTTACAGGTCTCGCTGGCAGAGCTCTCGGCTACAGCGAGCCTCTACTTTCTGCTCTACGGGTTGATGCAGCCCGTGTGGGGCATGCTCTCGGACCGGCTCGGGCGGGTGCGGATGATGCGGTTGGAGGTGCTGGGGGTGCTCGTGCCGGGGCTGCTCTCGGCGCTGACCCCGAACCTCATGGTCCTCGTGGCGGCGAGGGTGATCACTAATGGGCTCTTCGCAGCGGTGATACCGGCCTCGCTGGTCTATATCGGTGACATGGTGCCTATGCGACGCGCCGCAAGACCCTGGGAGACCAGCTCGGCGGGACCGCAGCGGCGACGGCGCTCGCGACCATGGCGGCGGGGGCTGCGGCCTACTTCGGACTCTGGCGACTCGCCTTCGCCG
Source organism: Rubrobacteraceae bacterium (assembly GCA_035645375.1). Classification (GTDB taxonomy): domain Bacteria; phylum Actinomycetota; class Rubrobacteria; order Rubrobacterales; family Rubrobacteraceae; genus Rubrobacter_F. The sequence continues at coordinate 2,022 of DASQMR010000211.1, read as the reverse complement.
TGCCGGTCCTGGTCTCGGGCGTTCTGGGCCTCCTCATCGCCGCGCGCCTCCCCGAACCGCAGAGGGAGGGCGGAGAAGCCGGGCCGTTAACGCGGCTCGGGTGCTTCGTGCGGCGGCTGTGGGCGGTCTTCGTCGTGCTCCTCGCGCTGGTGGAGGGTGGTGTGATCCTGGGTTTCTTCACCTACCTGGCACCGGCACTCGAGGCTGTCGGATGCGGCGCAGCCATATCGGGGACGGCGATCGAACTCTTCGGGATTGCCACGCTGTTAGCGACGCGGGCGGCGAACCGCGTGGCGGGGAGGGCCGGGAGCGGAGGCCTTATCCCGATCGGCGGCGCGCTCCTCGCCGCAGGCGCCCAGAGCCAAAGCTTCCCCGGCATCGCGCTCGCAGCCATCCTCGTCGGCGGAGGCTTCGCCTTCATATACCCTACCCTCCAGTCCTGGACTACGAAGGTAGCGCCCGAAGCTCGGGCCACCGTGATCTCCTTCTTCGTCGCCACCCTCTTCGTCGGCAGCGGCCTCGCGACCACCGCAGTAGCCCCGCTCGCGGAGGCTGGCCCCTACCCTCTTATCTTCGCAATCGTAGCACTTACCGCAGTTCCGCTAGGCCTACTGGGCAGCTTCGCCCGCCGACGCTACGCAGAACGATAAACTATGCCTCGACCCGGTAAGCGTCGAGCTCCGGCGGCATGCGCCGCGCCTTCCCTGTGGCAAGATCCAGGCACCCGTGCCGGGTGTAGCCGGTAGCGACCACCTCCTCGCCTCGGAGCAACGTATACGTAAAGCGAAGCGAGGCGCGTTTTAGCTCCGCAAGCTCCGTGCGAAGCATCAGCTCGTCGTCGAAGAAGGCGGCCTTTCTGTAAGAGGCACGCACCTCGACGACGACGAATCCATAGCCCTTCTTCTCAAGCTCCTTATAAGAGAAGCCGACGGCACGGAGCCACTCCACGCGGCCGACCTCGAAATAGGAGAGGTAGTTGGCGTTGTTTACTATCCCTTGCGCGTCGGTCTCGGAGTAGCGGACGCGGAAGCTGACCTCGTGGATCAACGCCCCTTGAAATCTGCCTTGCGCTTCTCGACGAAGGCGCCCATGCCCTCTCTGGCGTCCTCGGTGGCGAAGAGGAGGGCGAACTGGTCGGCTTCGTACTCCAGGCCGCTCACGAGGTCTACATCCTGCGACTTGTTGGCAGCGGCCTTGGCGTGGCGAACGGCGACGGGGCCGTTGGAGGCTATCTCTCCGGCGAGCTCGCGTGCAGCGTTCAGGGCCTCGCCCTCAGGGACGACGCGGTTGACGAGGTTTATCATGCGGGCCTCTTCTGCCTTCAGACGGCGGCCGGAGAAGATCATCTCCTTCGCGATCCCAGGTCCCACGAGCCGCGGCAGCCGCTGAGTTCCACCGAGGCCCGGCAGGATTCCCAACGTTACCTCGGGGAAGCCCAGGAGCGCGTTCTCGGCGGCGATGCGGATGTCGCAGGCGAGCGCTATCTCGCACCCGCCGCCCAGGGCGAAGCCGTTGATGGCGGCGATGGTCGGAACCGGGCTCCGGTCCAGGAGCGCCGTCGCCGCGTGACCGAGCTCGGCGAACCTCTTAGCCTCGATCGGGCTCATCTCGTTCATCACCGCTATGTCCGCCCCGGCGATGAACGCCCTCTCTCCCGCGCCCGTGACTATAACGACCCGCGGCGGGTCCTCCTGAAGCTCTAGGAGCGCCTGACCGATCTCCTCGACTACCTGCGGGTTGAGCGAGTTGAGCTTGTCCTGCCGGTCTACGGTAAGGACTACTACCCCATCGTCTCCGCGCTCCACCTTTATGAAATCCATGCCACGCTCCTTGTCCGACGAGCAGCTCTAGTAACCGGCCGCTGGCTAGCTCTTGACCAGTGCTTCCCGGAGGTACTCTACAGCTTTTTTGGTCGGGGTTCCGGGGGTGAAGACCTCGCCTACGCCGGCATCCTTGAGCTTAGAGATGTCACCCTTGGGGATCGTCCCCCCTATGAAGACCAACACGTCCTCCGCGTCGTTC
>DASQMR010000210.1:0-4387 GCA_035645375.1 Rubrobacteraceae bacterium | reverse complement strand
AAGGTAGCCCTACCGCACGAAGACAGGTAGCCTGTATTTTGGTCACTTCCTCCTTGAGCTTCCCTTGATAAGCATTATCGTTCGCGCAGCGTCATGTGTCCAATACTTGTGTGTTGCTGCAATTATTCCTTTTGAGTATAGTTTGCGCGCATGGAACGGGAACTTCGCTTGGGTCCTCGACAACTGCTTTACTTCCTCGTCCTGGCTGAAGAGCTCAACTTCAGCCGGGCGGCGGAGCGCCTGCACATGTCGCAGCCGCCGCTCAGCAAGCAGATCAAGCAGCTGGAACAGGAGCTCGGATGTCGGCTGTTTGAGAGGGTGGGACGCGGCGTCCTGCTGACCGAGGCGGGAAGACTACTGTTGGGGGAGGCGTACCGCATCCTCGACCAGATAGAACAGACGCAGAACCTCGTGCGCCGGGCCGGTCGGGGTGAGATCGGACAGATAACCCTCGGCTTCACGCCCTCCGCCGCCAACGTCGTACTCCCTTCCGTGCTCGGCGGGTTCACGGTCCGGTACCCTGAGGTCGAGCTGTCGCTTCACGAGATGAAGGCCGACGAGCTCGTGGAGCGGCTGGACGACAAATGGCTGGACGTCGCCTTCCTCTACCTTCCCTTTGACGATGACAGGTACCATTGCGAGGTCGTCCTCAGCGAACGGCTGATCCTGGCGCTTCCCGACGGACACCCGCTGGCCTCTCAAGCAACGGTGGGCATGACCGAGCTGGCCGACGAACCGTTCATCTTGCCGCTCCGGCACCGCCACATGCCCGGCCTACACGGCCAGATAACCGCGGTGTGCCGTGAATCCGGCTTCGTACCCAGGGCGGTGCAGAGAGGCGTATGGCAGATGCAGACGATCCTCGGTCTCGTGGGAGGCGGTATCGGCTTGGCCCTGGTGCCCGAGACCTTCCGCGATCTTCCCAGAAAAGGCGTGACGTACAAGTACTTGCGAGATCTCGACCCCGTTGTGCAAATGGGCGTCGTTTGGCGACGTGACGACACCGTACCCGTCCTGGATTCGTTTCTCGGAACGGTACGGAAGGTGGCGGAGTCGTTTGCCGGTGGCAGGTTGGTATACCAGGCCCCGGACTGATCGGCGACGTCGCGCATCGGCGTGCCAGGGCAGCCTCCGGCGGCTATCAACTACCCGACGCACCTGCTCCGGTCGTCCTACCTATTCTTCTAGGATATAGGAAGCGCTCTCAAATAGTATTGGACGCATAAAAGCATTGCGTGGAGAATATTCTGTGACGTAAAGGTCAATCGGGAAAAGGCTCCAATCAAGCAGCTGGCAGGATGAGCGGCAGCCACACACCAATGGATGCCCCGTAGCGGTTACCGGAGGGTTGGTCGCGGCATTCGAGGTTCGGAGGAGCCGGGCAGCCACCTCTGCCGCTGCTCCTCACTCCCGAGCATGTGGATAGTGCCCATCGCGAGCCCCGAGTGGACGCCGACGAAGGTGTTTAGGCTTCCGTCGCCTCTTCCCATCCCGATGGCAACAATCCCAGCCGCCCAGGGGACGGGCTCACCGTCGGGAAGTTGCAGCGACTGGACCGGTCCCGGCAGGATGTGGTTCAGGGGACGCGGGTCACCAGTGGATGGTGCGTAGCGGCGCAGGAAAAGGTTCCAGAGCCCCTTCTGCAGCGCCAGCGCTTCCTGCGCCTTCGACGCAGCCTCCGTTTCAGAGCGGCCCAGCGCCTTTACGGTGACGAAGGCGAAGTGCCTAGCGGCCGGATCCGAGCTCGGGTACCTGCCGACGACGCGCGAGCGCGCCACGAGCTCGGCTTGCCGGTAACCATCACGGAAGCGAATTGGCAGCGAACGGCGAAAGCTGAGGCAGCATCCAGAGAGCTCCGTCTCTTCAAGGCCGGGAAAGTAACTGACCAAGACACTACCGACGAGAATAAACGGGCTTGTCGGCCCACGCTTTACTCCCACTAAACAACGCTATTTGCAGGATCCTTAAAAGTGGGCGATGCTGGGTTCGAACCAGCAACCCCCTCCTTGTAAGGGGAGGTAAGGAGCGTTGCACAGCCTTGCAGGGGGTTGCTAGTTTTCCACAAGTAAGCCGCTTTCTGCTCTCCGGCTTGCCCTGTATTGCAGAGTGTTACGTCCGCGGTAGTATCAGCATGGTATCCAGTGAGGTCGAGATTGGGGGCGTTAACGTTCCCGTTTTGCCTGACTTTCTTGCTGTCGCCATAGTTGTGGCTCTACCACTGCACGCGAGCCTTGCTGCAAAGCTCCTCGTCTCTAGGAACGTGGTAACTACCACGCAGCGATCCGGACAAGAAGCTTTAGCAAAATTAACAAGATAACCTCCACCCCTGCAGGTGTGCAGAGCGAGCAGCACAAGGGGAGCAAGGCTGCTTACGCCCAGCTCCCCTTAAAAATGCGTACGCGCTACAGCTTCGGGCTGTACGCTGTGAACGCTATGCGCCCGGACCGCCCGTCCTCGGCAGCTGGGGGCGGCTGTCAACCCCGCCGCTGGCGGACGCGCTGCCAGCAGAAGCGCCACCACCGGCTGCCGAGCCCGCTATAAACGGTGCCAAGATGGCCTGGGCCTGCTGCAGACTTAAGGCTTGCGGGAACGGATCGTTGGCCGGCGGCACGATGCCCAGCAGATTCTTGATAGCAACCACGTTCTCGCCCTCTTGACCCCCGATGGCCCCGGCGGCCGCCAGGATATTTGGGTTCTGGATCAGGGCCCCTACCGTGAGGTTAGCCCCCACGTCTTTTATCTCCTGCTCAAGGGCGGCCTGGAGAAAGGTTGTCTGGTTCGTGAGGATGCCCGGCGGAACGACGAACTGCGGCGCGGGCGCAGGGGTCCCGCCCAGGCTCGTTATCGCGCCGATAAGGGCATCCCTGTGCACCGCCTCGATGTTGACGAGGGCCTCAACCACCGCCAGGGCCTCCCCCGAGAGGATGCCGGCATTAAGCGCCGCCGGGTAGAACACCTGCGACTCGAAGATTTCGTTCGGGAGCAACAAGTTGAGCAGCTCTACGTCCGAGAGCGCGGCCTGGGCCTCAGCTTCGTTCGTCAGAAGTGTCGAGCTTGCTGTCGCCCCGATGCCCGCCGCGGCGATGGCCTTGAGGAATCCTTTTCTCGTATGGGCGCGGGCCAGGAAGGCATCGAGCGGGCTCGTCGTCATACGGTTCTCCATGTTCTCCATAGTCTCCTCTTCCCCTAGGCTACGATGCCGAACGGGGCACCAGCGGTAATGACGGCCCCCAGGGGCAGCGCCTGTTCAAGGGCCACATTGTTCGGCGGCACGATGCCGCTTAGGATCTTGATCGCGTTCCAGTGTTGGCACTCGGCGTTGTGTATGGAGAGCGCCGTTGGCAGGAGACTCTTGTCCTGGATGGCCGGCGCGGCCCCCTGATACGCCCCGATACCAACCGGCTCCAGAGTGTTAGCGAGCCCCAGAAAAGTCGCTGCGTCCGGGGTCGGCGGGAGGGTAAGGGCCGGCTGTGGCACCTGTGCCCCGAGAGCACCTAGAGCCCCCGCAATGACGTCCGCATGGGCGAACTCGTGAGCGCTCAGCTCGGCTATCTGTGCGAGCGCCGGTCCCTGGAAGAGGCCTGAGTCGCGCCCTACCGCGTAGAAGGTGCCTTCCAGGATCTCGAGCTGATACGCGAGTTGCAAAATAGCCGCATCGCCTACACCCAAATACGTCGTGTACTCATCACCAGCCTGCGCCTCGGCCTCGCGGGTGGCGAACTGAACGCCCCCGAACCCTGCCGCCGCGAGCGCGGCCGTAACAGCCGCAGCAGTCTTCAAAAAGTTGCGCCGCGAATGCTCCCGGTAATCTTCCGGTGAGATGCGGCCTACGTCTGCATCCATCCTAAAGCTCCTTTATCCCTCCAGGGTTTTCTCAACCCTTCTAGCTTGCTTATCCAACTTATTACTCTCCCTGAGCGTGTCGCATCGGACCCGAATTGAGCGGGATCCCTTGCTACCTCCTTTATCGACGCATCTACTAATCATTGACTCAACGTCAACGAACTTGATGTCGACAGTACCCAACTGGGCATTCTGTAACACCTATCGTCTCGCGGTATTTTCTACGGACGGACACCGACGGGGACACTAAGGTTAGTGAGTCACACCTGCGCCTCGCTGCTGTTCTAGAAAATCGTCCACCCGAAGTTCGTCCAGGAGCTTCTAGGACACGCCAGCGTAGCGATCACGCTCGCCACCTACTCCCATATGCTGCCGGGCATGGGCGGCGAGGCCGCCGACGCGATAGGCGAGGCCCTCGGGTAAATCCTCGGTGGTATCAGCGTGGTATCAGAAAGCCCCCGGTTGTCGCCGGGGGCTTTCCTCTGAGCCGAGTATTCGGCTTATTTATAGGGTTTCCTGTAGTGGGCGATGCTGGGTTCGAACC
>DASQMR010000209.1:0-3878 GCA_035645375.1 Rubrobacteraceae bacterium | reverse complement strand
TCCTCACCGTGTCCCGGCAGATCAAACCTCACGACCTCGTGACCGGCCTGCTCCAGGTGAGGGACGACCCTGTCCCAGCACCATGCACCGTGCCACCCACCATGGATCAAAACGAATGTACTCAACTCAGAACCTTTCCTGGCCTCCTCTACCGATCGGCAGAGTTCCTTGCGTCCGCGCTTGAGATAATACGTGTTTCTCGTTCATCTCACCGTAAGGCTGGCAACACCGGGATTTGCATCCGACCTCGACTCTTTTGTACCTTCATACAGCCTTTGAATTTCTGAGAACCCTGTACACCGGAAGCTCGGTTTCCGATAAGACATCTTAGCGGCAGTTCGGTGAATAAAATTCACTTAGAGATACCTTGCCGTAGAGCCTCGAAAGCGTGCCAGAGCTGGGCGTCCTTCGCGAAGACCTCCTCTCTGGAGAGATCTTCGCCCTCCGCCGGGGTGGGCGCCCCCTGGCCTTCTTCGGGCTTCACCTCGACGTCCGGTGCTATTCCGCTACCCTGAATGGAGGCCCTATCGGGGGTCAGCCACTCGTCGGTGGCGAGCTTGACGGCCGAACCGTCGCTCAAGGGGTACTCGTATACTACGGTCCCGGCACCAAAGGTTGTCTCGCCGACCACCTTTACACGATCATTGTCCTTGAGCGCCCCGGCCACGATCTCGGCGCTCGAAGCCGATACTTCGTCTACCAGCACTACCAGTGAAGCATTCAACGGCTCGTTGCCCTCAGGGACTAACCTCTCCTCTTCCTTACCGTCGGCGTCTTTTTGGATGTAGATGACGCTCCCAGCCGGCAGAAACCGAGTCACCACTCTCTCGGCCTCTTCCACATACCCCCCCGCATTGTCCCTGAGGTCCAGGATGAAGTACCCAGCCCCAGCCTGTAAGGCCTCTGCGATCGCTTCGTCGAGCCCTGCAGCGCTGCCCTCCGAGAACGACGCCAATCTGAGGTGGGCCACACTCGTGTCGGGGACGGGGCGCCAGGAGGCGGGCTGCACGTCCAAATCAGCACTCTCAAGGGTGAACCCGCGTTCCTCCCCATCCCGGAGCACGGTAAGCCTCACCCAGCTACCCTGGGGTCTCCTAACCTCCTCGGCGATCTCCATGGCGTCCTTGCCCTCCACGCCCTCACCGTCCACCATGACCAGGACGTCTCCGGGCTCGATACCAGCCTCTTGGGCTGGCGAGCCGTCTATGAGGGAGGAGATGACGACCTTGCCCTCCCTGACTTTGAGTTTAACGCCGACCCCGACTTCCCTGTTGGAGTAGCCCTCGTGATCGTACTCGACCTCCTCGGGGGTCAGGAAGCGCGTGTGCCCCTCGTCACCCAAAGAGTCGAGCATTCCTCTTATGGCTCCATAGGCCTGCTCTTTGGGTTCGAGGTCCTCTCGGTTCAAGTAGTCCTCCCTGACGGCTGCAAGAGCTTCGATGTAAAGGGTCATGTTCTCTTCGTCCTCTTGGGAGAGGCCTGCCCTCCCTTCGTCTTCTGTGGAGGGATCCAACGTGCCCTGGGAGCGTCCGTACGAGTACCCCCCAAATACGAGCGCGATCACAGCTAGGAAGAGGGCCACTCGCCGAGCTGGTTTGGTCGTGATCCTTCCTTGCATGTTCGCAATTCTACTACCAGTTCATCGACAACCATCATGTCCACCCGAGGTGCCTCGTTCCTTATCTCCAACGAGACGCCAAGACCTAAAGAAGATTGCTTATACACTTAAGCGAGTGACTACGGGGTGAGTTTCCGACTACCCAAACACCGGAAGTCTAACTTCCGAGAAGACCTCTTAGCGGCAATCTGGCGAATAGGAAGGGTTAGGCCCTCGTTGGTGCCAACACGACCACCACCCCGATCACGCAGATCCCGGCTCCCAGCCAGTCCCATCGATCCGGCCTGAACCCATCCACTACGATCTCCCATAGCAGCGCGAGCGCGATGAACACCCCGCTGTAGGCGGCGTAAACTTGCCTGAACTCCGAGATGGGTTGCAGGGCGGCCACCACACCGTAGGTCGCGAGGATCACCGCCCCGAGTAATACCCATACAAGGGGCTTGTGCTCTCGCATCCATCCCCAGAGGAGGTACCCGCCTCCGATCTCGCACAACCCGCCAGCACGAACAACCCTCCGATTATGAGTAACCGCTCCACTACGCACCTCCTGCATCGGTTGACCTACTAGGGCTCGGAGTGTATTCGTCTAACTTTCAAGTAGGAAGGAGAGCCGTGTCGGAAGCAAACAAGGCCATAGTGCGCAAGTTGATGGAGGCCATAAACGAGGGCAACCTAGACGTCGTGGATACGCTTTTCACCCCGGAGTTGGCGGAGCCCATGAAGCGATCCTTCATCGCGTTTCGCTCCGCCTTTCCCGACTGGCGCATGGAGATCGCTGAAATGGTCGCCGAGGGGAACATGGTGGTGGGCCGCTTGCGGTGCTCGGGCACCAACCAGGGTGAGTTTAAGGGGGTGCCTCCTACGGGCAAGCGCATGGAGGTGGACGAAGTCTACTTCCTGCGGGTTGAGAACGGAAAGTTCGTGGACTTCTGGGGCTTAGAGGACGATCTAGCAAGGATGCGGCAGCTAGGGCTTATCCTCTAGCCGGAGTCGAAGCAGGACAGTACCATCTCATTCCCTAAGAGGCTATAGGCGAAGATGATCCTATAGAGGATGCGGCCGAGGCTATGCAATGGAAGTCCTAGAAGAGATCTTATCGGGAACTGGGTTGCCGGTATTACGTCTTCTCGTACAATACGCAGCATAGCAGCATTGGCATTTCAAGCGCTATTCGGGCGTGTAAGGGAACGTTTCAGTGCGGCAATCGCGCACTAAGTTGCGAGCGCCAAAAGGGCTGTTACTTGACGTACTATAGCCTCATGCCTGAGACAATGGAGGCTCCCTTAAACTTCAAGGAGCCCCCGTCACGATGCTCGCTGACTCAACCTCTCTCTAAGCGGCGCTGCCAAACACCTGACCATACTCGCCTCCCTTTAGCATTCTCTCAGCCTCGCGCTGGAGCTGACGCACCCGCTCCCTTGATACCCTGAGATCTTCGCCGAGCTCGGCGAGGGTGGCAGGGCCCCGGTCGTCGAGACCATACCGGCGGATCAGGACGCGCCTGTGCCGCTCGGGTAGCCGTTCTATAGCCTCTTGGAGGCCCTCCGACTCTATTTCGCGCAACACCTCGCCCGGCGTGTCAGAGGCCCGCTCATCCTCTACGAACTCCCCCACCTCCGAGGCGCCCTGCTCCGAAGAGAGAAGCCGGTTGAGGCTAGTAGCGTCCGGCATGACGTCCTTGACGTCCCGCACCTCCCCGACTGCCCACCCCAGATGCCCAGCGACCTCCCCGTCGGTAGGCTCGCGCTCGAGCTCTGCAGAAAGCTCGTTGTAGGCGCGGGCCATCTTCCGAATCTTCTCGCCCATATGCACCGGAACGCGTATGGTACGCCCCTTGTCGGCCACGGCCCGCTGCACGGCCTGCCGCACCCACCAAGTTGCGTAGGTAGAGAAGCGGTAGCCGCGGTCAGGATCGTACTTCTCCACAGCCTTCATGAGGCCTATGTTGCCCTCCTGGATGAGATCTTCGAAGGGTAGACCCATCCCACGGTACTTCTTGGCGACTGAGACAACGAGCCTCAGGTTCTTCTCAATGAGCCTCTGTCGGGCCTTCTTGTCACCGGACTTAGCCCTCTCAGAGAGGTCTATCTCCTCCTGATGTGTAAGAAGCTTCCCCCGTCCTATGCGCGAGAGGTACTTCGCCAGCAACTCCGGCGTCTCCGTCTCTCGCTCCGTGTGCTTCCTGCTACTGTTCTCTGAAGTTTTCAACCTGCTACCTCCGTTTGTTATTTGTGCTCGACACAACAACGCGCAGTTC
>DASQMR010000208.1:0-3574 GCA_035645375.1 Rubrobacteraceae bacterium | reverse complement strand
CATTACCAACGGCAACGCCGCCACCGACAGCTTATGCAGGACGTCCGGCATTCTCTGGCTCGGCGAGAAGACGATAACGAAAGAGAACAGATACAGGGAGAGCGGTATCACCCACAGCAGCGGGATCGGTGTTATGTCCGTGGTGATAAAGGCCGTGACCCCAAGCATCAGGCTCGAAGGGACGAACGCCAGCCCCACCCACCGTAACCTCCTCCACACGCTGAGCCCAGCGGGAGACGTCGTCCCTAGCGAAGGATCGACGCTCTGCGGAGAACCGCCACCGCTTACGGGGTCTCCGGCTAGAGGCTCTTCTGCCTCTTCCTCATGGGCGGGGGCGGGGTTAGAGCGCCACAGCATCACCGCTGAGGCAAGGACCAGGATTACCAGCACCCCGTAGCCCATCGTCCACCAGAGGCCCTGATTCGTCAGCGTCAGCTCTCGCTCTATCAGGAGCGGATATCCCAGGAGGCCTATGATGCTGCCCAGGTTACTCGCCCTGTATAAGAAGTAGGGGTCTTTAGCTGAGGGGTGGTCGGTGTCGGCGAGCCAGCGCTGGATGAGGGGGTTGGTCGTTGAGATCGCGAAGAACGGTAGACCTACCGACACCAACAGCAACCCCAGCAGCAAGAAGATCGGGGTACCCTCCGTCGTGGGAGCCCACTCGCTGCCGGGTTTCGAGAGCGGACCGGCGAAGATGAACAACAGGATCGGGAGGAGTACGACTGCCAGGTGCAGAACCGCCTGGCGTCTGGCTCCGAGCCAGGTAGTAGTGGCGTGCACGTAGAGGTAGCCCACGAGCAGCGCCGCCTGAAAGAACATCATAGAGCCCGTCCACACCGCGGGCGTGCTACCGAAGAGCGGCAGGATGAACTTGGCGAACATCGGCTGTACCAGAAACAGAAGCGCTGCGCTAATAAAGATCGTTGCCGAGAACAGGAGCATGAGCGAGTTCCGGCCCGGCGAGCTCTTCCGGGCAGAATTTTTCTTCTTGCCGACCTCGTTCGGTTGCGTCGGCGGTTCGGCTGACATAGGTTCCTGCGACCTTCCTTCCGCTTTTGTGGGTAACGTTGCTGGTAGCATCTACAGGCGCGCAATCTAACGGAGAACCCGGCGACTGGCAACATCTGTTGTGGAATCTCGGAGTACGGGTCCGCTACCCGGCCCGAAGCTCCGCCATCACTCCACAGAGGATACAATACGGACCGGGCAAACAACCAATTGTCGGGAGGTAGAAGTTATGGCCCTCTACGAATACAAGTGCGCAGAGTGTGAGGAGCGGTTCGACCTTATGCGTTCGATGAGCGCGGCCGACGAGCCGGCGGAGTGTCCCGAGTGTGGCGGTAGCGAGTCACGGCGCCTTATCTCCAACTTTACCTCCGTCACCCCAGGCGCCTCGGCCATGTCCTCTAACCCCGTTATGGATGCTCGCATGGCCAAGGCCGGTGGCGGCGGCGGTTGCTGCGGTGGTGGCTGCTGCGGCTGAGAGATTTCTTAGGGTGAGGCCGAACGCAGAAGAAGCGTCTGAAGGTCCACCCGATCTCGTCCTACAGGGCATCGAGGAGTTCAACAGGGGCGAGTTCTACGAGTGCCACGAATACCTTGAAGAGGCCTGGATGCGCGAGCCGAAGAGAGTCCGGTTCCTCTACCAGGGCGTTCTCCAGGTAGGCGTCGGCTTCTACCACCTCCAGAACGGCAACTGGCGCGGCGCCACCGGCCTCCTGCGCAACGGCATTGTTCGCCTCAAAGAGTTCGAACCCGCAACCCTGAGACTTGACGTCTCCCGCCTCGTCCGCGAATGTGAGCGATGCCTCAAGGAGTTGGAGGATCTAGGCCGCGAAAACGTGCGCGAGTTCGACCACTCCCTAGTGCCGGAGATACACTTCACCTGAGGTTTTGTTAGCGTAGACTAACCGCCTCTCGGCTCCGTACCGTCCTTGCATCGGCTGTCATCCCTTTTTTGGTCCTCACCATAAGGTCGGGTCTCTATAATGCCTTCTGTGAGGCTTCATCACAAAATTAACAAGCTGTTCGGGAGCAGGCTGTTGCTTTTGAGAATTACCCTCGCTCTGGCGTGCCTGGCCGGATTTCTTCTTTCGACCGAGCTGTGGCTCGCCTCCCGCGTCTACCCGCTGACCCCGCTCTTTGGTTGGCTGCCCGCTGTTCCTTCTCCCGTAGACCAGCTCTGGTTCGGCTCTCTGTGTTTCTTGCTCGCGGTTATAGTAGTGGTGCGGAGGTCACGAAAGTACCTCCTCGCCTTCGTCGTTTTGGCTGGGCTACTGAGCCTCTTCGACCAGTCTCGCTGGCAGCCCTGGTTCTACCAGTACCTGTTTATGTTCATGGCGCTAGCTGTGTACCCGTGGGGGGAGCAGAACCTAGAGAAGCGAGAACTAGCGCTGAATATTTGCCGCTTCATCGTAGCGAGCACCTATCTCTGGAGCGGACTACAGAAGCTGAACGCAAGCTTTGTCGAAGATCTCTTTCCCTGGCTCGTCGAGCCCTTGGTCGCCCTGCTGCCCGGAGCCTCGGAGCAACTGGTCCATCCGCTGGGCATCACTGTACCGTTTATCGAGGCAAGTATCGGCATCGGCCTACTAACACGATACAGAAACGCGGCGATCATCCTGGCCCTGAGCATGCACGCCTTCATCCTCTTCTCTATAGGATGGTTCGGGCACGACTGGAACATGGTAGTCTGGCCGTGGAACTTCGCGATGATGTTCTTCGTCATCATCTTGTTCTGGCGACCCGAAGGCTTCTCGGCGAGAAACGTCCTGATCCCCAGAACCTCCTTGCTTCACGGTCTGGTGCTGCTCTTATTCGGGGTCATGCCCCTGTTCAGCTTTTTTAGTCTTTGGGACTCATACCTCTCAATGTCGCTGTATTCCAGAAACACCAAAAACGCAGTTCTCTACGTCGACAAGGCCGCAGAAGATAGCTTGCCTGAAGCGATCCGCGAATTCGCCGTGAAGAGCGAAGTCAATAGCGCTAACACTAGAATAAGCATCACCAAATGGTCATGGGAGGATCTGAACGTGCCTGCTTATCCCGAGAGCCGAGTGTTACAAAACGTTGCGAAGCACGTCTGCGAAGAGGCGGGGGATCCCTCCGGAATTCGCCTCGTGGTCAACGGGAAACCAGCCCCTGTGGACGGGAGCAGGGAAGCGGATATCTATGATTGTTCCACGCTCGGGGCCAGGTAGCGAAGGCTCCAGAGGTCTGAGCGACTGCTCTGTGGAGAAGTGAGTAGGTCAAACAAACGCATGGGACGACACCAGCCGCCGCTGGCGCCCTGAACCTTAATGGGGAAGCAGGCGATCTTAAAACCGGTCGGGCGCGGGGTCTTGCCGAGGTTCACGAGCTTCTCAACCTGGCAGTACTTCCGCTCGATTCCCGCGGAATGTGCCTCCCAGATGACTCATCCGTCTCCGGTTTCTCGGAATTCTCTCGCCATGTCTTCGAACTCCGGGTGAAACCCGTACATGTCGACCCCGATCACTTTGACCCCTTTCTCTACTCGGACTAATCAAGAGGAAATAGGGAAAGGGGGCATAAGCACGCCAAAATTACCTGCCCG
>DASQMR010000207.1:0-6152 GCA_035645375.1 Rubrobacteraceae bacterium | reverse complement strand
CGGCAAGGTCGCCCTCACCTCGCACGGCGAGCCGGTGCTGCTGGACACCAGCACCCCCACCTTCGCCGACCCGGATTCCGCAATAGCGTGGAGCGGCGGCGTGAGGACGAGCGTCCGCTCGGATATCTCGTTCAAGACCTTTATGGGACGCGGGAGCGGGGAGACGTTCCAGATCGCCTTTGAAGGCCCCGGCTGGGTTCTCGTCCAATCCTCCGAAGGCCCAACCGTTCCTGAACACTCTCACGGCAACTAGGGTGGTGGCAGTGGCATAGGTTCACTCTTCGGCGACGATTAATCCCAGCCGACTAGCTCTTCTAGAGCAGGCGTTCTATGACGAGACGTCGCGTACGAGCGTTCTTGATCTTCTGACCTGCTGAAGAGCCGCCCGGCTTTGCTCTACGGCGCCTCTCGATAGCTCTGGTGCAGAAACGCCAGGGCGAGGGCTAGGATGATCGTGTGCTCGATAAGGGTGCATGGCAGCGCATAGCAGTTGCGATCCCAGTAGGAGATCGGGCTCTTCCACCGCCACCTCAAAAGCGGCCAGAACGGCGGACGGGCGTCGGAGGAGTGCGTCGGCATGTCCAAAAGGTTGTGACCGGCCCATCCGAGTAGAAAGTAGAGGATAGCTTTGTGAGGGTCTTTCCTCTTTAGGCCCAGCAGCTTGTACAAAGCAAGCATGCAGCCTACCGGGACCATGGAGTGGACCGAGAGATCGATCTTTCCGGAAGGCTCCTCGTAATACTCAAGGGCCTCGTAGAACTCTTCTCTCGTCATCGTGTCCCGGTGACGCCACAGTAAATAACCTGCGTTCGCCAGCGTCGGTATGTCTGGAACCGCCGATCCTGCCGCGCCCCACATAGCAGCACGGGGTTCTTTCTGTTCGATATATCGGACTATCGCCCACGTAAAAACCGCGTGAGAGTACGTGTGCATAAATAGTATGTTAGCCTAGCTTGCATCTACTATGCTAACTCAACGTCAGCTATAGGTATAACTTGCTATGGTCAGCATATGTTGTTATAGAAAGGCCCTTAAGCAAAGGGCAATAATAGATATGAACGTGCTATACGAGGTGGTGTACGTAGTTGGCGGCTTTACAGAGCGGCAGGTTGCATAGTGAGAACGGCCCCCTACCGTTGGGGAAGGAAGATTTAGCATGAACAGAGACATACAGGAGAGGATCCGTTTCTTTCGCTCTTTTCTTGCTAACCCCAGGGCGGTTGGGGCGATACTGCCGACCAGCAGGCGGGCCGTGAGGGACATGTTAGACATGGCAAACTTGGAGCAGGCCCGGCTGGTCGTCGAGCTCGGCGCGGGTACGGGGGTCTATACAGAGGAGGTCTTAAAGAGGCTGAACAGCGACGCCCGTTTCCTCGCGTTCGAGATCGATCCGGAACTGGTTTCGGCGCTCTCCAGGAGGTTAGACGACCCGCGGTTACGGATCATCAATGGTTCGGCGGAGAGCGTCGAAGAGCATCTGGCCGGAGAGAAGGCGGACGTTATCGTCTCGGGTATCCCTTTCACCTCATTGCCAGTCCCGGTCAAGAAGAATATCTTCAAAGAGATCACGCGGATTCTGGCCCCCCAGGGGGTTATGGTAGCGATTCAATACTCGACCATGGTGCAGAGGGACCTCGAGCGAGTCTTCGCCTCGGTGCGGAGGCGGCTCTCCCCCCTGAACGTCCCCCCGGCGTTCCTGTTCGCCTGCAGCGCGGCTAAACCACAGGAGGCGAGCGGGTAATGATCACCAGCAAGAGCTGGACGGTGGCGCGGCGTTACGTGACCGCTCCGCTCATCTTAAGCGGGGTGCTGCTGCTGGCCGGACGACGCCGGAGCGGTCTCGCGGCCCTCGGAGCGGCCGGGGCCTCCCTACTCTTCTTCAGGGATCCCGAGCGGTCGCTCGACCCGGACTCGGACGTGGTCTACGCTGCGGCTGATGGGTTCATAACCGACGTCGAGGAGGAGCGTGAAGACTGGATCCCCGGCGGTGACGCTCTAAGGATCAGCACGTTCCTCTCCATCCACAACGTCCACGTAAACCGCAGTCCCGTGGAGGGAAGCATCGTAAAGCAGGAGGAGGTCGAAGGAAGATTCGTGCCGGCCTTTTTGGGCGGCGCCAAAGAGGAGAACCACCAGAACCGGATCGCCATCGATGGACCAAAAGGGCGTACGGTGGTCGTGCAGATAGCTGGTATGGTGGCGAGAAGGATCTCGCGCTGGGTAGAGACGGGTGAGAGCGTTGTACAAGGGCAGAGAATCGGGCTAATACACTTCGGCTCGCGCACGGACGTGCTTCTGCCGTCGGGTAGCGCCGATCCGCTCGTGAGCCCGGGAGACCGGGTGAGGGCTGGCATTACTCCCCTGGCCCGCTACCGCAAGGGAGAGAATAGCGAATGAAAGAGTACGTCTCTCTGGCCAACTTTTTGACCAGTGGCAGCCTGGTGGCAGGCTTCCTCTCCGTGCTCCTCGTCTTCCGTGACAACCTGGCGGCGGCAGCGGCCCTGATCGTATTCGCTGCCATCCTCGATCTCCTCGATGGGGCCGCGGCACGCCGCGCCGGCAACGAAAACGCGTTCGGTACCAACCTCGACTCTTTAGCGGACGTAGTCTCCTTTGGAGCAGCTCCCGCCCTTGCGCTGTACATGGGCTCGCTCTACGCCCTGCCGCTCATCGGTCTGGCGGGCTGCATCCTCTTCTTCCTGTGCGGAGCCTGGCGACTGGCCCGGTTCTCGACACGCAAGAACCCCTTTTACTTCGTCGGCTGCCCCATACCGGGCGCGGGCGTGCTGGTAGCGGTACTCGCCGCCTTCGGGACGCCCCCGTTCTTCGCCTTGCCGGTGGTTCTTATTCTGGGCGCGCTCATGATCGGTACGATGCCGTTTCCGACCCTCTCCGGCCTGCGCAATCGAGAAGAACTCTCCCAGGAGGTGGAAGAGTACCGCCAGACGCGCAACGCCTGAGCCTCAGCAGAGTACTGTTTAGCTTGCGCCGGTAGCCGGTCAGGTAACGACCAGGTTCACCAGCCTCCCGGGTACGTAGATGCTCTTGCGGATCTGACGCCCCTCTACATGCGGCCGTACCTTCTCGCTGGTGAGCGCAAGCTCTTTGGCGAGATCCTCCGAGACGTCCGCCGGCGCCTCGATACGGTCGCGCAACTTTCCGTTGACCTGGACGATGAGCGTTATCTCTTCAGCCTCTATAAGGCTTTCGTCCCAGGAGGGCCACTGCTGCTCGTGGATCGAATACGGTAGGCCCATAAGCGCCCAAATCTCCTCGGCATGGTGCGGCGCGAGCGGCGCGAGGGCGAGCGCGAACGTGCGCAACGCCTCCGTCCACTCGTCGTCCTCAACCTTGCCTTTGACCCCCAGCAAGTAATTCGTGTGCTCCATGAGCGCCGCGAGCGCCGTGTTGAATCGGAACGACTCCAGGTCCTCGGTAACCTTTTTGACGAGCCTCGCCGTCCGGCGGTCGAGTTCTTTGGGATCTGACCGAGCGCCCGAAGAGTCTCCCCCAGCCGCGAGCGAGTAGGCTCGTCTCAGAAAACGGGCGATGCCCTCGATGCCGCGCCCGTCCCACGGCCCGCCCTGGTTCCAGGGACCGATGAACATCAAAAAGCAACGAAGGGCGTCGGAGCCGTAGCGGTCGACGAACTCCTGCGGGTTCACCACGTTGCCCCGGCTCTTGCTCATTTTCTCCGCGTCTTCGGCTAAAATAATCCCCTGGTTGAAGAGCTTGAGCATCGGCTCGTCGAAGTCCACCAGCCCGAGGTCGCGCATAACCTTGGTGAAGAAGCGCGTGTAGAGGAGATGCATGACGGCGTGCTCGATTCCGCCGGTGTACTGGTCCACCGGGAGCCACTCCCTGCCCCTCTCAGGATCGAACGGGCCCTCGTCGTAGTGCGGCGAGAGATAACGGTACTGGTACCACGACGAGTCCATGAAGGTGTCCATCGTGTCCGTCTCGCGCTCGGCGGGGCCGCCGCAGATAGGACAAGTCGTATTGCGGAAACCTTCGTCGAGCTTCAGGGGCGACTCTCCCGTGGGCATGAACTGCGCATCCTCCGGCAAGAGGACCGGCAAGTCCTCTTCGGGTACGGGGACGGCGCCGTGCTCGGGGCAGTAGATGATCGGGATCGGGGTTCCCCAGTACCTCTGGCGCGAGATGAGCCAGTCTCTCAGACGATACGTGACGGCGGCCTTACCGGCACCCCGTTCCTCCAGCCAACCCGTTACCACTTTCTTGCCCTCTACGTTCGGGGTGCCGTCGAAGCCGTCGGAGTTGACCATGGTGCCCTCGCCTGCGTAGGCATCGGTTAGCTCTTCGCCACCCCAGTCCGGCGGGGCGATGACGGTTCTGATCTCTATCCCGTATTTCCTCGCGAACTCCAAGTCGCGCTCGTCGTGGGCGGGGACGGCCATGATCGCACCGGTGCCGTAGCCGAGCAGGACGTAGTCAGCGGCGTAGACAGGGATCCGCTCCCCGTTCGCCGGGTTGACGGCGTACGCCCCGGTAAAGACCCCCGTCTTCTCCCGGGTCACGTCGGTCCGGTCGATCTCGGACATCCGGCCCGCCCTCTCGACGTAGGCACGCACCTCGTCCGCCTGCGCCGGCATAGTGATCTTCTCGACCGCCGGGTGCTCCGGCGCCACTACAAAGAACGTCGCTCCGAAGAGCGTGTCCGGCCGTGTCGTAAAGACCTCGATAGGACCGTAGCCCGGCACCTCGAACGCTATTTCAGCGCCCTCGGAGCGCCCGATCCAGTTCGTCTGCAGCGTCTTGACCCGTTCGGGCCAGTCTATCTCCGAGAAGTCCAGCAACTCCTCGGCGTAGTCGGTGATCTTAAAGAGCCACTGCGCGAGGTTCTTCTTTATAACCGGCGTGCCGCACCGCTCGCATCGCCTGTCCACGCCCACGACCTGCTCACGAGCGAGTGTCGTATTGTCCTTCGGGCACCAGTCTACCGGCGCCTCTTTGCGATACGCGAGCCCCTTCTCGAAGAATTTGACGAAGAACCACTGGTTCCACCTGTAGTACTCAGGGTCGCAGGTCACGACCTCAGAGTCGAAGTCGAACATCGCTCCCATCTGCCGGAGCTGGCCGCGCATATTCTCTATGTTGGACATCGTCCACTTGTACGGGTGGATGCCTCGCCGTATGGCCGCGTTCTCAGCGGGGAGCCCGAAGGCGTCGAAGCCTATCGGGAAGAAGACCCGATGGCCGTTCATCCGCATGAAACGCGCCCGGCTGTCCGACGGGGTCATCGCATACCAGTGGCCGACGTGCAGGTCTCCGCTCGGGTACGGGAGCATCGTAAGCGCGTAGTGTTTAAGCTTGCTCGGATCCTCATCGGTCTTGTACAGGCTCGTCTCGGTCCACCGCTCCTGCCAGCGATGCTCAAAGGCCGTGGGATCGTATGTTCTGCTCGACGCTGTCTCGCTCACGAGAGACTCCTTCTAAGATGCGATTGCAGGTGGTTCGAGGTGTGGGGAGCGATGCAGGGCTTTATAGTCGAGGGTCCGCGTTCCAGCCCCTGTAGTCCCTGGCGCACATATGCCCAATATAGCACCTGCGAACCACGCTGGGAAAGGGTTTCGCCTTCCTTTCCCAGCATCGTGCTCGGAGAGGCCGAGCCGGTCGTAGAGCCGGGCAAGCGGCTTGGGAGCCTACCAGTTCCAGCGGCCCAGAAGACGCATCGTCGCGGGAACCAGGAGAGCGCGCACGATCGTCGCGGCGCCCGTGACCAGCCTTCCGGTCTTCTCCTAACCTAGCGCGACCGCTTAGGCGTTGTCCCCGGTGCAGCCCGTACTCCTCCCAGTTGCGGCTTAAGAGCAGAGCCCCGTAATCCACCGAGAGGCTGAACAGGATGCAGAACACAACAAGCGTGGTGATCATGTCCATTGGTTGGAGACGAAGTCTAGGAGCCCGGAGAGGTTTCCGTCCTGGAAGATCCAAACCAGCGCGCCGTAGGAGGCGCTGATCGAGAGAAAGTTCATCAACACTGCCTTGATGGGTAAGGCGAGGAGAGTTAGTCAAAGACGCCCTTGCACGCAAACCTATCCCAGTAAGAAGAAGGCCAGGGTTGCGGCGACAAACGTGCAGAGTAAGTTGGTCGACTCGTTGCCGATACGTGGCGCGAGCGCCCCAACAAGGCT
>DASQMR010000206.1:0-13077 GCA_035645375.1 Rubrobacteraceae bacterium | reverse complement strand
GAGGGTTTCTTTCAAGCTCTCTCTATCGCTTCGGAGGTGTTGGAGATCGGGACGGGAACCGCACTCTATCGGGAGGGCGAACCCTCGGGGGCGGTCTACTTTATGCGCGAGGGTAGGGCAAAGCTCTACCGTTCCTCTGGCGGGCCGAAGGCGCGAGACCAGATCCTCGGCGTCGTCGGTGACGGCTCGGTCCTCGGGCTTGCCTCGGCCTTGGAAGGCAGGCCCCAGAGCCAGGGCGCGACCGCGCTTACCGATTGCGTCCTCTATGCCGTCTTCCGCGATGATCTGATACACCTGATGTCGACCTATCCTGAGACGTCCTTACGCCTTGCCCGCGCCCTCGCGGCCCGCACCCGTGAGCTCGAAGACCTCGTCGGCAACCTTGTCTTTCACAGCGCTCCGCAGAGGGTGGCCCGGATGCTCCTGGACCTTGCTACCGAGGAGGGCCGGGTCACAAGGAGAGGAGTATTCTTCGAGCCTTCCTTGAGCAGACAGGAGATGGCTGAGGCCACCGGCATCTCTCGGGAAGCCCTCTCGCGCGCCCTGAGTCGCCTCGCGCAGGAAGGTATCCTTGACCTCGGTGGTAAGGTCGTTACCATCCTCAAGCCGGCCGAACTACGCGCCCGCACCTGAGAACCGTTCCCGACAACTGGACGATTTGCTGGGTATTTGATTCAGGTCACATAGCTTCTTGACCCTGGTCATAGGCCATGATGACGCCAATCAACGGCGGGTGTTGGGCGAGCCCAGCAGTTGCTATAACCTCTTGAACAAGACCAGTTTCGAGAGGAGGAACGACAGTGACTTACGTTATCACCGAGCCGTGCATCGGCACGAAGGACCAGAGCTGCGTAGAGGTGTGCCCCGTCGACTGTATATACGATGTGGGGGACCATTTCATGATTAACCCTGAAGAGTGTATAGACTGCGGCGCCTGCGAGCCGGAGTGCCCAGTCGAGGCGATCTTCCCAGAGGACGAGGTCCCGGAGGACCAGGAGAGCTACATCTCCAAGGCCGCCAACCACTTCGAGTAGAGCGAAAACAGACGTTGGCGAGAGGGAGGGGCTCCGGCTCCTCCCTCTCGCGTTCCTTGGTACCGTCTACCGCTAGGCTCTCTCCAGCGGTCCCACCCGAACGCGCCCGTCGTCTTCCGAGACGACCTGCCCGAGCTTACCGAGGCAGCGTTTGAGGTGGGCGCGGGCGGCGTTTTGGAACGGTGTCGCTCGCATGAGGATCGCCAGACCCGGGTCTTCGGGTTCGAGCCCGGTGACGAACGAGACGAGCGTACCGTTCCCTTGCTCCCGTATCGAGCACTCGCCCCAACCACGTATGGGACCCTCATAGCTCCAGCGCAGGAGCGAGGGAGGCTCCGCTGCGAGGAGAACGCTCGAGATTTTACGCCTCATCCCGAGTACCGAGACCTCCCATTCAGAGACCATGCCCGGCCCGGCTCGCCCCTCGACGATCTCGACGCGCCGCACTCCCGGCGCCCACCGCGGAAAGCTTCCTGCGTCGAGCAAGACCTCATAAAGGTCCTCACGCGGAACAGGCGCGTAGAGGCTCGCCCCTATAATCTCTTCCTTAGAGGTGTTGAGAATTATTGTGTTCACATTAAGATTCTATACTATGGCGGGGCGTTCGGCGGCCTCTATAATTCCTTTTCGTGGCTGATCCTGTAGATGGTGGGAGATGGCGGACGCTCGGGGCGAAGTATCTGTACCGGAGCCCATGGTGCTCCTTTCGGGTCGACGAGGTACGGCTCCCGGACGGGGTGGAGATCGACTACGGTATCCTCGAGAGCGCAGGGTTCGCGGCGGTTGTACCTCTGACGGACGAGGGCAACGTGGTGCTTGTTCGGCAGTGGCGCCAACCGGCTGGTGCTTTCACCCTGGAGTTGCCGGGCGGGGGACTGGAGGGAGGAGAGGATCCTCGGGAGGCAGCCAAGAGAGAGCTTCTGGAGGAGACGGGGTACCGGGCCGAAGACCTCTCGCACCTGGCCGTGATACACACGAGCCCCGGGCGCTCGACGGAAACGTGTCACCTGTTCGGGTGCAGGGCCGTGCCGGACCTGGCGGGTCCGCGGCCGGAGCCGACCGAGTTTGTCTCGGTGGTCGAGATGCCGCTCGTTGAGGCGATAGGGGAGGCATTCTCCGGCGGCATCACCGCCGCCACGACCGTGCTCGGGTTGCTGGCGGTATCAAGGCGGTAGGAGTTGTACGCGAGGAAGCCCGGTGTTACGCTGGGCACAATGTAACCGGGGAGCCTGAAGGTAAGAGGCTGAGAGGGCGTTTAGCGCCGACCCGAGAACCTGATCCGGGTAATGCCGGCGGAGGGAGACATGCAGAGCTTACGCACACCGATCTTGGCATTCCGGCGCTGGCCGGGATGCGCTTTCGTCTCTCTGCGGCCCCGGATCTCTACAAGTGGAGGTCGGGAATGCTGCAAGCCGCAAACGTTCGTCTGGCGAGGCCGGGGAGGCCGTAACTCAGCTCCGCTACGCTCGGGAGGGCATCGTAACCGGCGAGATGCGCTACGTCGCCGGGCGGGAAAAGATGGAGCCTGAGACGATCCGGGAGGAGGTCGCGCGGGGGCGCCTGATCATCCCGGCCAACGTTAACCATGTTTCCTTGGAGCCGATGTGCATCGGTAAGGCCGGACGCGTGAAGATAAACGCCAACATCGGCAACTCGCAGACTACCTCGGAGATAGAGACCGAGATCGAGAAGCTCCGCACGTCCGTAAAGTACGGCGCGGACACGGTGATGGACCTCTCCTCCGAAGGGGACATCCCGAAGACACGCCGCGCCATCATCGAGGCCAGCCCGGTGCCCATAGGTACGGTTCCGATCTACGAGGTCATAAGCCGCGTGGGAGCCCCAGAGGAGATGACCGGCGAGACTCTCCCGGACGACTACTTCAAGACCGCGGAATTCTGCTCCATGTGCGGCCCGAAGTTCTGCCCGATGCACAACTTCCGCGACGTGGACCAGAGCTCCCTGAAGAGGGTTGCTGAGAAGCTGCCGGCGGAGAGCTAAGGAGGGCACTTGAAACGGGTTATGAGCATAGCCACCAGCGACTCCGGGGCCGGGGCGGGTATTCAGGCCGACCTCAAGGCCTTTCTACGTTGCGGCGTCTACGGCACTACGTCAATCGTGGCGACCACCGCCCAGAACACCGTCGGCGTCACCGGCATCCACGCGTTCCCCCCGCAGGTGGCCCTGGATCAGATAGAGGCGATAGTCTCGGACATCGGGGCCGACGCGGTGAAGACCGGGATGCTCTTTAACGCGGGTATCATCTCAGCCATCGCCGGGGCAATAGATCGCCTAGGGCTCCCGAACGTCGTCGTGGATCCGGTAATGGTCGCCGAGAGCGGGGCCGTACTCCTCGAACCGGAGGCGGTCGACACCTACAAGAACGAACTCTTCCCAGTCGCCACGGCGATCACCCCGAACGTCAACGAGGCCTTCGCCCTCATCGGCGAGGAGGTGGATGAGAACCACGTCGAGGACTGCGCCGTGACGTTGCACGCCCTCGGGCCCGAAGCCGTCATCATTACCGGCGGACATACCGCCTCCGGAGATGACCTGCTCTACGATGGGGAAAGGTTTGTGAGAATAGAAGGCCCCGTGTATCCCTCGGACAACACCCATGGAGCGGGCTGCACTCACTCCTCCTCGCTGGCGAGCTTCCTCGCGCTGGAATTCGGGCTTGAGGAGGCTGCTCGCCGGGCTCGCGCCGTAGCCTCAGAGGCGGTCGAGTATGGGTTGGGGGAGATAGGGGAGGGGGCGGGTCCGGTCCACGCGCTCGGGAAGATCCTGGAAGGAGCAGAGAGATGAGAGCCGAAGAGGCGCTGCACAAAATACGCACGGAGAAGCCGCTCGTACATCACCTTACCAACTACGTAACAGTTAACCTCGTTGCCAACACAACCCTCTCCGTAGGAGCACTCCCGGTGATGGCCCACTCCCATAAAGAGGTCGAGGAGATGGTCGGTCTCGCCTCGGCCCTGGTAGTAAACATAGGCACCCTCGATCCGGCCTTCGTCGAGGCCGTGTTGCTCGCTGGTATGAAGGCCAACGAGAGGAAGATCCCGGTGGTTCTGGATCCGGTAGGCGCCGGGGCAACCTCGTTACGCACCCGCACCGCCGAGAGGCTCCTATCGGAGCTCGAGATAGCCGCCGTCTGCGGTAATGCCGGGGAGATAGCAACCCTTGCCGGGCTCGCCGCCGAGGTGCGCGGCGTCGAGAGCCTCGCCGGTGACGCCGAGACGGCCGTCCGCAAGGCCGCCGGCTCTTTGGGCGTCACCGTGGCCGCTACCGGTGAGACCGACTACGTGAGCGACGGGGAGCATACTTGGCTAGTACGCAACGGACACCCCCTCATGGGTCACGTCGTCGGGACCGGCTGTGCCTCCACGGCGGCGGCCGGCTGCTTCGCGGCCGTAGGCGGAGGAGGGGGGGAGACCGTCGCGAATGCCCTCGCCTACTTCGGGCGCGCCGGCGAGGTTGCTGCCGGAGGAGCGGAGGGCGGCGGTACCTTCGAGCCTCGCTTCCTCGACGCCCTTGCCGGGCTCGCTGCGAACCCGCATCACGTCGAAGAGGCGCTGAAGGTCGAGGAGACGCCCGGCGCATAGTAGGAGCGCCTGCTCCGGCGCGACGGTGGTACCGTGCACGGATCACAAGAGGTGGATGTTGGTATGATCGGGGCATGACAACATCCGAGCTTGAGAAGGCGTTAGAGCAGACCGACCATCGTCCGTATCCCTTGCCCGAGGGGCCTTGGGTGTTGAGGATGAGATGGCACGATCTGCTATTCATGCACTGGGCCGTACCGGCGGAGGTTCTGCGGCCCCTGATCCCAACGGTTTTGCACCTCGATACGTTTGACGGGGCGGCGTGGTTGGGGGTGGTACCGTTTCGCATGGAGGATGTGCGGCCCCGGTTTGTGCCTGGCGTACCGTGGCTCTCCAGCTTCCCGGAGTTGAACCTGCGTACCTACGTAAGCCACCGTGGAAAGCCGGGCATCTGGTTCTTCAGCCTCGACGCCCACAACCCTATAGCTGTCCGGCTCGCGCGCGCCACCTTCGGCCTGCCCTACTTCGATGCCAGAATGTCCTGCCGTTCGACGCGTGATGAGGTGCGTTACAGGAGCGTGCGTACCCACAAAGAGGCACCGTCGGCAAGGTTCGCCGCCGCTTACCGCCCCACCGGCGAGACCTTCGACTCACAGCCGGGGTCTCTTGAGAACTTCCTGACCGAACGCTACTGTCTCTACAGCGCAGGTGTTGGAGGGAGAAGACGCGTCCGGCGCGGCGACATCCACCACCGGCTCTGGCCTTTGCAGAGGGCCGAGGTCGAGGTCGAAGAACTTAAGATGACGGGACAGATCGGGGTGGAGTTGCCGGAGACAGAGCCCGTTCTACATTACGCTAGCCGCCTCGATGTTGTCGCCTGGCCGCCGACGCGCATCGCATGAACCCCACAGAACGCCTCCAAAGCGCACGCCTCCTACTCGTCACAGATCCTCGGCCCGACCTGGCAGAGAGAGTCGCGGCCGCCCTCCGGGGAGGCGTAGATGTAGTGCAGCTTCGCGACAAGCACTCCTCACGCGAGGCTTTGTTATCGTTAGCCGAGGAGCTAAAAGGAATCTGTGAAGAGGCGGGCGCCCTCTTTACGGTGAACGACGACGCGGAGCTAGCCAGTCTCTCCGGCGCGGTAGGAGTACACCTTGGCCAGGAGGACGGCCCACTTGTGCCCGTTCGCGAAATGCTCGGCCCGGAAGCCGTAGTAGGCCGCTCTGTCGGCAGTATCATCGAGTCGCGAGAGGCGCTCCGGGAAGGGGCGGACTACCTCGGTGTGGGCACTATCTACGCGACCCCCACGAAGCCTGAGGGGGAGGTTGCGGGTCTGGATCTCGTCCGGGATCTCGCCCGCGAGCGGCTGCCTGCCCCATGGTTCGCCATCGGCGGGATAACGTTCGAGACCGCCCGAAAGGTCGCGGAGGCGGGTGCCCCCGGATTCGCGGTCGCGCGGGCCGTGCTCGACGCGGAAGACCCCGGGGAGGCGGCGCGCGAGCTCCGCTCGCATTTCGCGAGAGCCTCCGCGGGTTGACGCTCAAGGCCGACCTCGTCTCCGGTATCCTGCCGGTTCGACCGGACGGGCGAATGCTCCTCCTCCAGCGTCCGACCGGCACCTGGGAGCCCCCCGCCGGACGCCTCGCTCCCGGTGAGAGTTTCGAGATAGGCGCCGTCCGCGAGGTCTACGAAGAGACCGGTCTCCTCGTCGCCCCGCAGCGTCTCCTTGCGACCTGGGTCGGGGAACGGCCGAGAGGTGGCCTGCTCGCCAGCGCCACGTACGTTAGCCGGGTTCCCGACACCGTTGATGTGCGGCTCTCCAGCGAGCACCTCGGGTACAGGTGGGCCACGCTCGACGAGTGGTTAGACCTACCGAGTTGGTGGAGCCGCGAGAACATCCTCAACGTCGCCGGCCCCGTAAACGTGCTCCCCACGAAAACACTCCCCGAGCCTCCGACGCCCGGGGATCCCCCTCCCGGTGTCGTCAGGGCCAACCTCGGCGCGGGGACGGTTGTCGTGGATGCGCGAGACGACGAACCGCGGGCGCTTTTGATGCGGCGACGCAAACCTCCCGTGGGGCTCTGGGAGAACCCGGGCGGCATGCTCGAAGCTGGAGAGGACTTTGCGGCTTGCGCTCGGCGCGAAACCTTTGAAGAGACTGGGCTCGACGTCGAGCCCGACGAGCTCTGGTGGGCCCGGGTCGAGCCCTGGCGCGCCCCGGAAGACCCGGAGCTCTACGCGGGCGTCGGCTTCCTCGCCCAGTACTCCGGCGGCGAAGTCCGCCTTGAACACTCCGCCCACGACGTTTGTGTCTGGGCGGACGAAACCGAATGGCGCTCGCTCTGTACCTGGTATACCAGCGAAGAGTCGGATGTCCTATGGGACGCAGTGAGGGAGATTAAATCTTGAAGGAAAACGAGCAGATGGAGGCCGGCGGCGCGGAGGAGCGCGAACCCGCAAGGTCTCCTGAGCCTGCCGGCACACCTCAGTTGCGGAAAGGGTGGCGGGTCTGGGTACTGGTCTTTGGGGTCATCGTAGTTCCAACGTTACTCTACCTCGCGATCCCGGCTGTCCCCTTTCTGCCGCTTACGACTGGGCAAAAGGTTTGGGTCTCTGCCGGGCTCGTGGTCGTAGCCGAGACGGTCTTCCTGATCTCCGCCCTCCTGATCGGTCGCGAGGCTGTCAGGCGCTACCGCCGCTACCTCGACCCCCGACGCTGGTTTGGCAAAGGGTAATTCTGAACGAGTCTGAGCTGATACGCCGCCTCTCTGAACGTCTCCCCGCCCTGCCCCCGGAGGTCGTAGTCCCCATAGGTGATGACTGCGCCGTGTTGCGTCTGGGGGGCGACCTGTGGGCCGCCGCCGCCGACATGCTCGTCGAAGGAAGGCATTTTAGGGGGTGGGCCTCCCCGGAAGATGTAGGCTACAAAGCCGTTGCGGTGAACGTCTCGGACGTTGCGGCGATGGGCGGCGTTCCGCGCTTCGTGCTCGCCTCCGGCGGCGCTCCCGATCCGGAAACCACCCTACGCTGCATGCACGGCGTTATGGAGGCGTGCGAGCAGTTCGGTGTTTACTCGCTCGGCGGCGATACCACCGGCGCCGCCGCGCTGACGGTAGACGTGGCGATCCTCGGCCAGCTCGAACGGTCGCCTGTGCTTCGGTCGGGGACGCGTCCCGGCGACATACTGGCCGTGACCGGGGAGCTCGGGGGCTCGGCAGCGGGGTTGCTGATTCTGGAGGGCGGCGAGGTTGGTCCGGAGCGGCTCGTCAAGAAGCACCTGCGACCGGAACCGCGGGTAGAGGCCGGTCTCCTGGCGGCCCTGTTAGGAGCGCGGGCGATGATCGACCTCTCCGACGGGCTCGCCTCCGACGTACGACGCATCTGCGAGATGAGCGGCGTCGGCTGCCGGATAGACCTGAGCCTCTTGCCCGTGGCCGGCGACACTCGCGAGTACCTCCGCTCGGTGAGACGAGACCCCGAAATCGTCGTGGCGACAGGCGGCGAAGACTACGAGCTCCTGATCGCCGCGCCCGAGGAGGTGGTGGAGGCGTTGAAGGCCAGGTCGGGAACGCCGATCACCGTGGTTGGAGAGGTGACAGAGACGGACGTGGTCTTTGTTCGCGCCGGAGAGATCGTCGAGAACCTCTCCGGTTGGGACCACTTCGCCGGGACATAAGCGGGTTTGTGTTGCTTTAGATCCTGAGTACCGAGAGTCGGAGAAGCTCCCTAAAGGAGGATGGAATCGTGCCATACGAAGAGTTGGATGATCTGCCGTATAGCGTGAAGAGAAATCTCCCCAAGCACGCCCGAGAGATCTACCGGGCGGCGTACAACTCGGCTGAGGAGCGATACGACGAGGAGAGCCGCGCGTACCGCGTCGCGTGGAGCGCGGTCGAGCAGAGATACGAGAAGAACGAAGAAGGCGAGTGGGTCGAGAAAGAAGAGTAGCTGTCAGCGATCAGCTACACAGGAGCGGTGCTGTGCTCTTCCCAGGCATGCTTGTGCTGCGTGGAGCTCCAATGCAACCAGCACAGGCTTTCATAAGTACGTTCAGTACCTGAACTACCGGTAGGAAGTCAAGCTAACTACTAGATCGGCACCCTTTAAGTTGTCAGGCAGCGTCCTAGCACATTCGCTCCTCGCGGCTGGTAGGGCAGAAGATCTCAGCGGTGCGTGCTCTCTGAGTGTAGCTGAGGTCTACGAAGACGCCGTTAAAGAGGTTCAGGACGGCTTCTATCAACACGCCGAATTTCTCACCACTATAGACGATCTACCTCTGGTAGAGGGGGGTGTGAGGAGCCGTGTTTAAGTATCAAACCTGTAATCTCCCATAGACCCAGTAGCACCACGCCTAGCACTTCCGGGTGGTCCTAAGGGCGGCTCTCTTGAGCGGAAGCCTGTATAGGCTAGGGTGGTGAGGAAGCTCTGGCCGTCTCCACCTCTCCGCGTACTGTTACACTCTATTAGAGAGCGAAGGCTACAAACTTAGACAGGAGCAATAAGATGTCGGAGGCGCCCCTGCCGCCGAACGAGGCTCAAAGAATCGATGCATTGCGGGCGTTACATATCGTCGATACGCCCGCCGAGGAACGCTTCGACCGTATTACCCGCACCGCGCAGCGGCTGTTTGGCGTATCTATAGCGTTGGTTTCGTTGGTTGATGAAAACCGCCAGTGGTTCAAGTCTTGTGTAGGTTTGGATGTTCATGAGACTCCACGCAGCATGTCTTTTTGCGCTTACGCTATTCTCGGTGATGAGCCACTAATCATTCCGGATGCTCAGCTCGATCCGCGCTTCGCAGACAACCCCCTGGTGACTGGCGAGCCGTACATACGCTTCTACGCTGGCCAACCGCTAATCGGCCCAAAGGGCCAAAAGCTCGGCACGCTCTGCATCATCGATCAGCGCCCCCGAGAGATGAGCGTCGAGGATTTAAAGGCGTTGCGTGATCTGGCTACTATGACAGAGAACGAGCTTAACGCTGCAGAGCTGAGCCGAGCGCTCGCTATCCAACGCGAAAGCGAGGCCCGCGCCCGCGCTGTGATGAACAACGTCGCGGACGGCATTATTACCTTTGACGAGTACGGAATGGTCGAGTCGCTCAACCCCGCAGTTGAGCAGATCTTTGGCTATGAAGATTCGAAGATCCTTGACCAGAAGATAAACCTGCTCCTACCGGGATGCGACCTCACGATGCTTGGTACCCACCATGAAGCGATGGGAAGGCGCGAGGACGGGACGAGCTTTCCGGTGGACCTCGTTGTAAGCCAAGTTCATCACAACGAGCAGCAGCTATATATTGCTGTCGTGCGCGACATTACAAGACGCAAACAATCAGAGGAGTTGCTCCGACGGCAAGCGGAGCTCTTCGACCTTACTCACGAAGCCATATTGGTGCGTGACCTAGAAACCAACGCGATTACCTTTTGGAATCGCGGCGCCGAAGGAAGCTATGGCTGGCCTGAAAAAGAGGCTCTAGGAGAGATCTCTCATAATCTGCTGAAGACCCAATTTCCCAAGCCGCTGGAGGAGATTGTCGCTGAATTCATTCGTGAGGGGCATTGGGAAGGTGAGCTGGTACAGAGTAGGCGCGACGGCAGACAGATCGTGGTGGCAAGTCGCTGGTCTTTGCAGCGAGACGAGCATGACAAGTCTTTGGCAGTTCTTGAGATGAATACCGACATAACGGAGCGTAAGCGGGCCGAAGAGATAAACGGCCGACTGGCGGCCATCGTAGAGTCCTCTGACGATGCTATCGACTCAAAGACGTTAGAGGGCATAATTACAAGCTTTAACCCTAGCGCAGAAAGGCTCTACGGCTACTCAGAGGAGGAGATCAAGGGGAAACACGTCTCGGTTCTGACGCTCCCCGATCGCCTCGATGAGATGACAGAGATTCTTCAAAGAGTCGGGCGGGGAGAGACCATCTCTGACTACGAGACCGTGCGCGTAGCCAAAGACGGCAGGCGTATACTCCTCTCTCTGACCATCTCCCCAGTTAGGGATTCGGCTGGCAACATAGTGGAGACATCAGCGATCGCTCGTGACATAACGGAACGCAAACTCGCGGAGGAGGAGCTGCAGCAGGCCAAAGAAGCCGCCGAGGCGGCGAACAGGGCCAAGGGCGACTTTCTGGCCAACATGAGCCACGAGGTAAGAACTCCTATGAACGGCGTGATCGGCATGACAGGCCTCTTGCTCGACACCGAGCTTACGGAAGAGCAGCGAGAATACGCGCAGACCGTGCGCTCCTCCGCCGAGAACCTGCTCACCATCATCAACGACATCTTAGATTTCTCGAAGATCGAAGCCGGCAAGATGCACATAGAGGTTCTACACTTCGATCTTCAGTCAGCCGTTGAAGAAGCGGTAGGGCTGTTAGCCGAGCGGGCCTACGACAAGGGGTTGGAGCTTGCAAGCCTCGTCGAGTCAGACGTGCCTACCGCTCTCAAGGGCGATGCGGGGCGCATACGACAGGTCTTGGTAAACCTACTTGGTAACGCCGTCAAGTTTACTGAAGAGGGCGAGGTTGTTCTCAAAGTCGAGCTCGTTGAAGATGGGCCTGATGGGGTGGTGGTGCGCTTTGAGGTTAAGGACACCGGCATAGGGATGAGCCAAGAGCAGCAAGAGCGTCTCTTTAAATCCTTCTCTCAGGCCGATGCTTCTACAACCCGCAAGTACGGAGGCACCGGCCTAGGGCTCGCCATCTCTAAGCAGCTCGTTGAGCTAATGGGAGGAGAGATAGGGGTAGAGAGCACCCCCGGCGAGGGAAGCACCTTTTTCTTCACCTTGCCGTTGGAGAAGCAATCGGAAGGCGTGCAGCGGCGCGCTTTGACTCCCCCCAGCGAACTGCGCGGCCTGCGCGTGCTAATCGTGGATGACAACGAGACCAACCGTAAGGTTCTGCACCACCAGCTCTCCTCTTGGGACATGAAAAACGATAGCGCCAGGGATGGAGCAGAGGCACTAGAGCTGCTGCGCGAGGCTGCGCAGCGTGGCGGGAGCTATGATTTGGCTATTCTAGATATGGAGATGCCAGAGATGGACGGCCTAGAGTTGGCGCAGAGGATAAAGGCCGACCCTTCGCTCTCCTCCATCAAGCTCGTAATGCTAAGCTCCGTCGGTAGGCACGCAGAGGGTGAGCGAGCACGCCAGGCGGGCATAGAAGTCTACCTCACCAAGCCTATAAAGCAGTCTAGGCTCTTCGACGCCATCCACACAGTAATCGGTGAACCCGCAGAAGAGCTCTCTACTACTAGCGACATCTCTGCGCCCACGCTCGCTACTAACCACCACGACGACGCGCCGCTGGTCGCCACTCGCGCCTTGCGCAAGCAAAAAGAGCGTCGCCATAGTGCACGTCTCCTTATAGCTGAGGACAACGCTGTGAACCAGAAGGTAGCCGCAAAGATGCTAGAGAGGCTCGGGTACCAGGCAGATGTGGCAGCAGACGGTCTAGAGGCCGTAGAAGCCCTCTTGCGCATCCCTTATCAGGCAGTCTTGATGGACGTGCAGATGCCCGAGATGGACGGCTACAAGGCAACTGCAGAGATCCGCAGGCGTGAGGGGGCAGAGAAGAGCCGCCACACGCCTATAATCGCTATGACGGCCAATGCCATGCAGGGCGATAGAGAGAAGGCGCTAGAGGCAGGGATGGACGACTACGTTTCAAAGCCAGTAAAACCAGAGGAGCTAGACGTAGTTCTCGAGCGCTGGGTGCCGCAGCCGGAGAAGGATGAGGAGTCTGTAACCGAAGAAGCAACCGATGATGCTACGGCGCTAGGAGGCATCACTGACCCCCTAGACCGAAGCGTGCTTTTGGGCCTGCACGAGCTTGGAGGGCCGGAGCTCCTCTCAGAGCTTGGAGAACTCTTTTTGGAGGATGTGCCACACCAGTTCGAGGTTTTGCGGGAGGCCGTTGAAGGTGGTGACGCTGGGTCGGTGGAGCGGGTGGCGCACACCCTCAAAGGGAGCTGCGGGAACATGGGTGCCACAAGGATGAGTACCCTCAGCACTGAGCTTCAGGATTTAGGCCACTCTGGGGAGCTAGAGCGAGCGTCGGTGCTGGTTGAGAGCCTCGAAGCGGAATTTGGGCGCGTTCGGTCGGCGCTAGAAGCTGAGATGCAGAGGGGCTAGAGTTGAAGGTTCTTATAGCCGAGGATGATCCTGTTTCACGCATGATTCTCAGGAGGAGCGTCGAGAAATTCGGTCACGAATGCCTGGCGGCCGAGGACGGAGAGAAGGCCTGGGAACTCTTCCAAGAGACCCAAGAGGTGGACGTCATCATAAGCGATTGGATGATGCCGGGAATCGACGGGATCGAGTTCTGCCGCAGGGTCCGAGCGGTGCGCAACGATGTATACACTTTCTTCATCTTCTTGACGGCGCTCGGAGACAGAGCGAGCCTGCTCGAGGGTATGCAAGCAGGGGCCGACGACTACCTGACCAAACCTTTGGACCGCGAGGAGTTGCAGGTGCGCCTTATCGCTGCCTCCCGCGTT
>DASQMR010000205.1:0-7305 GCA_035645375.1 Rubrobacteraceae bacterium | reverse complement strand
ATCAAGCCGCGGTAGTGAAGCTACAGAAGCTGAATCAGTCACCATGCATAGAATGTAACTAATCCGGACGCCCGAACTCCAGCCGCACCTTGTGCTCTTCATCGAGAACTAGCGCCGCAGAGTAAGGCTTCCCGGCCTTGCTCTTGAAGCCTTTCAGCTGTCCGGTGCGGCCTTTCTTCAGGAGCTGCTTGGCTTGCGCTTCACTAACCCGCTTGCCGGAGATGGTCTTCCAAATCGCGAACTTACAGCCTGATTTCCAGGCCGAGCAGCCGTAGGACTTCTTCGTCTCCATTATAGGCAAGCTACACTTTGGGCAAGCGCCTAAGGGTGTGTTGTTCTTACCGTTGACGCTGAACTTCGCGGGCGCGGCGACCTTCTCACCTTCCTTAGCGCGTACCTCATCGACCAGAGCGCTCGCAAAGCCTTTAATATCGGCCATGAAACCGGGCCGACTCTCCGCTCCTTTTTCCATTCTGGCGAGGCGTTCCTCCCAGCGGGCGGTCAGGTCAGGGGAGGCGAGAGGGCTCTCTCCGACGAGCCCGATCAGAGCGCGCCCCTTCTCGGTAGGCACGAGCGCCTTCTTCTCCCGGACAAGGTATCCGACCTTTATGAGACGCTCGATGGTCGCCGCCCGAGTAGCTGGCGTCCCGAGCCCCGAGTCCTTCATGGCCTGCCGTAGCTCCTCGTCCTCGACGAACCTGCCCGCCGTCTCCATCGCGCCGAGCAGCAACGACTCGGAGTATCGCGGCGGCGGCTTGGTCTCCCCCTCCTTGACCGCGACCTTCCTAACTGCCCACTCCTGCCCAGCCTCGACCGGCGGCAAGTCGGGCGGCTCTTTCTCCTTCTTCCCGCCGACGCCGTCAGGGTAGAGCCTGCGCCACCCGGCCTCCAGCACCACCCTTCCGCGTGCGAGGAACGTCTCCCCGTTCACCGCCGTGACGACGGTCGTATTCTCGAACCGCGCCGCCGTGAAGAAGACCGCGAGGAAGCGCCGCGCCACTAGATCGTAGACCTTCCCCTCGTCAGGCGGCAACTCGCCGGAGAGTTTTTTGTTCGTAGGTACTATGGCGTGATGGTCCGTCACCTTCGTGTCGTCTACAATGCGGCCGTTTGTGGGCAGTTTCGATAGCGCGAGCAGCTCGGTGGCGAAGGGTGATAGGTCCGAGAGCGCGCCCACAGCCTCTACGCGCTTTTTCAGTCCCCCGACCATATCTCTGGAGAGGTAGCGGCTGGAGGTGCGAGGATACGTTATTAGCTTCTGCTCCTCGTAGAGAGCCTGAGCCGCCCGCAGCGTTCTCTCCGACGTGAATCCGAACCTGACGTTAGCGTTACGCTGCAACTCGGTAAGATCATAGAGTAGCGGCGGCTTCTCGGTCGCGGTCTTCTTGTCGGCCTTCTGAACTACTCCCATACCGCCGTGCACCTTCTCGGCTATTGCCTCTGCGGCCTCCCTCTCCTTGAGGCGGTTCTGTTTGGCCTTGAACCAGATGCCATCGTAGGTCATCCCGTCGCGGGCGAAGCGAGCGTACACGGTATAAAACTTCTCGGGCTTGAAGTTCTCTATCTCGCGTTCGCGATCCACGAGAAGCTTGAGGGTTGGGGTCTGGACACGGCCGACAGAGAGGACGTTGCCGGGACGCCCGAAGCGGACGGAGTAGGCACGGGTGGCGTTCATGCCCACGATCCAGTCCGCCTCGCCGCGGCTGCGGGCCGCGTCTTCAAGCGGTTTCATGCTGCGTCCGCCGCGCAGAGAGGCGAAGCCTTCGCGGATAGCTTCAGGAGTGAGCGAGGAGATCCAGAGCCGCAGTACGGGCTTTTTGCACCCGGAGAGATGGTAGAGATAAGAGAAGATCAGTTCGCCTTCCCTCCCTGCATCGCACGCGTTGACCACCTCGGTTACAGAGGGGTCACGCAGCAGTGCTTTCACCACCCCGAACTGGTCCCGAGTCTTCGCGTTGATCCTGGTCTTGAACCTCTCCGGCAGGATGGGCAAGCTCTCTAGTCGCCACTTCTTGTATTCCTCGCCGTACGCATCGGGCGGCGCGAGCTCCGCCAGGTGCCCGAGAGCCCAGGTGACGGTCCACCCGCTCCCGACGAGGGCGCCCTTTCTCCGCTCATGCCCGCCTAGAGAGCGGGCGATGTCGCGCGCGACGGAGGGTTTTTCGGCTACGATCAACCTCATAAGAGCAGTATAAGGGGTAGAGGCCACGGCTCCATCCCCCGCTTATGTCGAACTATTGGCGGGCGATCATAAGGCTTTCGGCCCTCAGCGGGCGCTCACCTTCACGCCCCTTGCAAATCGGCCCGCAATACTACCCTGGCCGAGTCCATGCTCGGCTCTTCGGGGAACCTCTCCAGGGTGATGCCGGCCCGCTGGTACTCCTCGGCCAGCTCCGGACAGAGCGTGGAGATCTCACCTCTTCCTCTATCGTCGACCGTGAAGGTGCCGGCACTGACGCGTCCACCCTCCCGGCCAAGCCACAGCTCGTAATATTCGTCTGAGCCGGTCGGAGGCAGCCCCCAAACCTCCAGGTCAGCCTCCATGTTCTGCCCGGAGCCTCGTATCTTGAGCTCCCCGCCCGCGCCGGGCGCAAGCTCCGTAGCCGCAAGGCTCGCCGTGGTCTGAGTACGCTCGAAGAGGCCCGCATAGTATGCCCCCGCCAGCGCAGAGAGCAACAGCACCACGGCGGCCGTCACACCGACCCGGCCCGCCCAAGACCCGGCAGCACGAAGGTTGCCCCGCGCCGTCTCGCGTCGGTGCAATCCATTCAAGATACGCGTCTTGAGGTTAGCTGGCACGGAGGCGGCAGCGATGGAGGCGCCGGCAAGCCTCTCGTGAGTCTCGCGCAGCCCGCGCTCCTCGTCCCGGCATTCCGCGCACTCGTCGAGATGATCTCCGACTAACCTCTCCTCCTCCGACTCCAACGCCCCGAGCACGTACGGACCAAGCAGATCTCGCATCCGCTCGTGCTCCCCGTCTGGACCACGACGCTTATCCATTACCGTTCTCTTCGCGCTTCGGGACCCCCTCGCGGGGCTCGTTGCTCCTTTGCATGGTGGTCAGGCTCTCGCGGGCTGCACGCAGGGCAGCGGTGGTGCGGCTCTTTACCGTGCCTAGAGGGACGCCGGTATGGGTGGAGATCTCACGCTGCGAGAGCCCCCCGAAATAGGCGAGGATCAGCACCTCACGGTGGGCCGGCGAGAGCTCAGAGAGAGTCCCTACCACGTCGAAGGAGCGCAAAACTTCCTCGACGCCGTCGCTCTTGCCGGGAATCTTCTCCTCGTCGGCGACCGGAGCCACGACCTGTACCCGCCTCATCCGGCGACGTGCGAGATCAGTTATACGGTTGCGTGCTACGCGGTAGACCCAGGTCGAGAAACCGGCCCGCGAGGGATCGTAGCTCGCCGCGTTGCGCCATATGGAGAGAAACACGTCTTGCACCAGATCCTCGGCGAGCGTTCGGTCCCCTAGATACCGCAGTCCCGTTCCGTAGACGATGCCGCCGTAACGGTCATACAACTCCGAGAGCGCCCGCCCGTCACCGGATTCAGCCACCCGCCGCATCAAGATCTCATCTGTAAAGCCTTCCAACACGAACTCTCTTTGACCGTTCCCGAGGCCCGACCTTACTGTTCCTAGACCTACGTCGTCAAGCATATCCGCTTCAAGCCTCTCTCGCAGGAGATTCAGGAACCGTTTATACGCGCCACCCGCTCCGCCAACGCCATAACCTCTTATACGTACCGTACCTACCGGCGGATGCAGAAGACGTCGTACCTGGCAAGAGATCCAGGAGCTTGGTCGTTTGCTGCTTCGGTATACTTCTGTTTGGTTTCTTATGGAGAACCCCGACGATAAGGGCGAGCACCTGAATCTGGATCGGGCGGAGCTGCGGGCGGTAGCGCGACGGCCGGCGGGGGGTTCGCTCGGGGACTTCTTCCAAGACCTGAGAGCCCTCTTGAACCTGCGGGCGCTCAAGGCGGCCGTGGCCGAGTTCCAGCGAGACGATGCTCTGGGGCTCGCCGCGCAGCTCGCCTTCTACCTGATCCTGGCGCTCTTCCCTTTCATTTTGGTCCTGGTCTCGCTCATGGGCACCTTCGGTACCGAGAGGTTCGCCTCGACCATCCTCGAATACTTTCAGCAGGTTACGCCGCAGCAGGTCTACGAGATTATAGAGACCTACACCGGCCCTTACATCTCCGGGGATAGACCGGCGCCGGGTCTGTTCTCGCTCGGCCTCGTCATTGCCCTCTGGTCGGCCTCCGGGGCCTTTGCCGCCCTGATAGCCGCGTTGAACAAAGCCTACGACGTCGAGGAGACTCGCCCCTTCTGGAAGGTGCGCGGGATCGCCCTCCTGATGACGCTTGGCCTTAGCGTAATGATCCTGATAAGCGTGCTGCTCCTCGTCCTGGGTCCGGGTATCGGCTCGTTCATCGCGGGCTTCTTCGGGCTCAGCTCGGCCTTCGAGCTAGTCTGGAGCATCGCGCGCTGGCCCGTGGCGCTCTCTTTGATGGTCCTCGCCGTGGCGCTCATCTACTACTTCGCCCCCGACGCCGGGCAACCGTTCCGCTGGATCACACCCGGAGGCTTTATCGGGGTAACTCTGTGGGTGCTGGCGAGCCTTGGCTTCCGACTCTACCTGAGTTACTTCAACTCCTACGATGAGACCTACGGCACGATCGGCGCCTTCATCGTCCTGCTCCTCTACCTCTACATATCCTCCCTCACTATCCTGTTCGGCGCGGAGCTAAACGCCACGCTCGTCAGGATGAAAGAAGAGATCTCTGGCGAGCAGATCCTCGACGCAGAGCCCGCCGACGAGAAACCGGCCATCCTCGAAGAGGATCAGCAAAACGTCTAGAACCAGGACTTTGAATCAGAGGATGCAGGCCGCCGCGCCCTAATCGGCTTCGACCCAGGAGGGGATCGACGCTAAAGCGCAGACAAACCTTCCCGCCTTTAGAGTTTTGCCTCTTCCTCGGGGTCCATCGCATAGACATGCTCCTCGCCGGGGAAGACCCCGGACTTGACCTCAAAGACGTAGGAGCGGGCTGCTTCCTCGACCGCATCAGCGAGGTTGGCGTAGCGTTTGAGATAGCGGGGCGTGAGAGTCTGCTGTAAGCCGAGCATGTCGACGAGGACGAGGACCTGCCCGTCGCATCCCGCCCCGGCTCCGATACCAATAACGGGGATCTCCAGACTCTGGCTCAAGAGCGTTCCTACCGGGGCAGGAACTGCCTCTATAACGACCATGAAGGCGCCAGCATTCTCCAACGCCTGGCCGCTCTCAACTAGGCTAGCGGCCTCTTCCGCGCTTCTGGCCTGCACCTTGAAGCCGCCGACCTTTGCGGAGGTCTGGGGCAGCAAACCGACGTGTCCGACGACGGGGATACCAGCCTCTACCACGGCCCTGACGGTCGGAGCCATCTCGATACCGCCTTCGAGCTTCACTGCCGCGCAGCCCCCCTCCTTTACAAGACGGTTGGCGGAGCGGACGGCCTGGGCCGGACTCTCGTTGTACGATCCGAAGGGAAGGTCTCCGACGACGAGCGCCCCCTTCGCTCCCCTGACGACGGCCTTGATGTGATGGATCATCTCTTCCAAAGTCACGAACGAGGTCGAGTCGTAGCCGAGCACCACCATGCCTAAAGTATCCCCGACCAGTAGGACATCCACCCCGGCCCCGTCGAGCAGACGGGCCGTAGGATAATCGTACGCGGTGAGCATCGAGATCTTCTCACCCCGCTCCTTCATCTCCCGGAGTCCGGGGATGCTGATCCGCCCTCTATCCTCAGCCACAAACGCCTCCGCAAGAAGCCCTCGACTACGGTTCAGGAGTGTAGCACCATCAATAGTCCAATACGCTCTTTGCTCATCGCGCCTTCTGATATAATTTTGCTTTTAGTGGAGGAGTGGCCGAGTGGTTGAAGGCGGCACCCTGCTAAGGTGTTATACCTCTATCCGGGGTATCGAGGGTTCGAATCCCTCCTCCTCCGCTCCGCTATTACCCCATTTGCAGGACAAACACGTATACAGAAGGAAGGCCGGAACTTCTTCCGGCCTTCTTTACACCAATTTTACTACACCAACGCGGTAGCCTACGCCAAGGCCCCGCCGCAAGGATGCTACCTCGCCATCGACGCTGGCATCGCCTGGGGGGCTTCTACGTGTGATCTTGCTTGTAAAGCAGGCCAAGCTCGACGGCTTTGACCGCAGCCTGGGTGCGGTCGGATACTTCTAGCTTCTCAATGATGCGCTTCACATAGATCTTTGTAGTGCCGAGGCTTATAAGCAGGTTGTGGGTGATCTGACGGTTAGTCTGGCCCTGGGCCACGAGCGCCAAGACCTCGGCTTCGCGCTGGGAGAGCGGTCGCGGGAGTGTGTCGTCGAGTTTCTTGAGCGAAGCTTCTTTTGTTGGCTCCTCCTTTTTTTCTGTTGTTGCTGAGTATTCCGCTTGCTCCTCGCATGCTCTTTGTTCCCTACATTAACGTCATCCATAAGGGTTTCCACGATCCATGAAGGTTTCAGTCTCCCGACTTCTCCCGGCGTCTGGAATATTCGAGCCCTATTGTTCGTTAAGCGAAGGTAAGTAAGTCTGGCCCCGTTGCCGTAGACCCTGGTGCCAAAAGAGCGGGGCCGAGCCTCAACTCCTCTGCAACTTTATGCAGTACAACTAGATCTAGTGATGAGTACCATACTGCAAGAGTCGTCCACTGCTTCGTAAACGGGGTAGAAGCTGCAACGCATTCAGGATCGTAGATATTAGTTTCCGAGAAGACCCCTTAGCGACAATTAGGTGAAGAGAGGCAACCCATTCACTAAAGCTATCCGAAAGCTCTTCTGGCTGGCGCGGGGGGGCGTTTGGTGGCACCATGGGATGCGGAGGCTAGCCTAGGCTAGAGAGATCTGCGGAGGAAGCGATAGGGAAAGGAGAAAAGGATGTACGCAGCGATACGCCAATATCAGGTAGCTGGTTCGGTCGATGAGGTAGTACGGGGGATCAACGAGGGCTTCTTACCCCTCATCAAAGAAGCGCCGGGTTTCCACGCTTATTATGCTCTAGACGCCGGGGGTGGCAGGCTTGCCACAGTAAGCGTCTTCGAGGATCGGGCCGGTGCGGAAGAGTCTACTAGGATGGCGGCGGACTGGGCAGGGCGAAACATGGCTTCGTTCCTCCCGAATCCACCGGAGGTCGTGCAAGGGGAAGTTGGCGCACACGAAGAAGCAGCCTCGGGGGGACCGTTAAGCGCGGCTACGGACACGGTGGGCGGGGCCACGGACACGGTGAGCGGGGTGACGGACAC
>DASQMR010000204.1:0-2069 GCA_035645375.1 Rubrobacteraceae bacterium | reverse complement strand
TCTTCTTGTCTCTCCGTGTCTCTTCAAGAGAGCCGTATCTCCTATAAAAGCGCAGTTTCGACTCCCTGTGTCCCTCTGTGTCGGCCCGTGTCCGTGAGCGAAAATGACTACGAATCAGAAGGTCGCAGGTTCGAGTCCTGCCGAGCGCGTTCCTAAAATGCAAGTGAACTTAGGAGCGAAGACCGATCTTCGGTAGCGCCTCCTAATCATCGCTCGCAGGAGTGATCTATCGGCCGTTAGCTCTCTGTTTACTCTAGCGTAACCGCGAGATCGCAAAGACCGGTAGCATCCGATATAGCCTCTGACATCACGCGCAACTCCGGGAACCTGTCGGCCAACTCTCTAGACCGCAACTCTACCTCGTCCAGCAAGATGCGCAGCACGACCAGATCCCAGTACTTCGTCGCCTGCGTAAGTTTCCCCCTCAAACACGCCATGACTCCTTAGGAGCTCACAGGCTGCCTCGTGTAGGTTACCCACCTCTGCTTGAGAGCTCTTTAGCGATACATCCGTTTTTTCAATTGGCTATCAAGATGTTGGTCAAGAGTCCGGTGCGGTGTCCATGGCTTGTAGCGGTTCACAGAACAACGCTACGTGGAACAGGTTGCAACTTGGAGCTCACACCAAAAGCATGAGAGCACGTTGTCGTGCCTTATAAACTAGGAGACTCCAAGGAGATTAGCCCTCTCGGCAGGTTGGTAGATAAGCTTAGCCTCTAGCTTTCTCGGCCTCCTCCACAGAGAGAAGGTCAGGATTGTTGGCAATGATTGTATCCTTGCCAATCGCCTGAACGTTCTCTATCGGCAGGAACTTGCGGCCACGCAAGTCGCTGACTATGCCCCTGCTGACCTCGTAGCCCCCCACTCGACCCCGCTCGTTGACGAAAACGTCACGTACCTCCCCGATCTTCTCGCCCTCTTGGGTGACTATCTCAGTACCGGTGACCCTATGCTTCTTCTTATGCAGGTTAGCAACCTCGGGGTCTTCTCCCAGCTTGTCAAGCGCCTCTTCACCACCAACCACGACTACATCACCCACGCTCGTAACCGAAGTCCAGCGCAATACTTTACCGCGCCCGACCATGCCGCCTACCAACAGCGCCACAATATTGCGTGACTCCTCGTCGAAGACGATGTCGTAGACATTCCCTTGCTTCTCACCACTAGTCTGGCGGACGACCTCCTTGCTGAAAAGCTCGTTCACCCTTTGCATTGCGAATACCTCCTACTTTCTCCCATAGACTGCTCAGGTTCTAGATGTTTAGGTTACCGGAATTTTTCTCGAACCATGCCGGAAGCGGCAAGCAGGGCACGGTCTATAAAGTTGACCAGAATGCTGACGGGAACCGGATACCGCCGCATCGCGCCATATCACGCCAAACATCCCTAAAATGCGTAGTTTTGCACTGCATCCTGCCGTATCACGCTCATAGAATCGGACTACGAATCAGAAGGTCGCGGGCTCGAGTCCTGCCGAGCACGCTATACGAGAGTCTCTGTTTGCAGGTAAAACGTAGCTGTGTGAGAGGGCCAAGTAACAACACCCGATCGTTTTGACAGTGGTCGGCAGATTGGTTCACTGACAAGGTGGGTTGCTGGCCTCTTAGAGCTAGCCCCTGCGGGTCGTTTTCGTGTAGCCCTTGTAAAGCAACGCGAAGCCTACGTACTTTCCCGGAAACAGCCTCTGCGCGTTTTGACGGTGGTACTAAATCTGTGTCGTCCGTTGTTGATACGATTATATCCTCGCCTTAGTGAGGGCTACAATGCTCTGCGTGGCGGAGTCTACCGGCGAAGAGAACGCTAACCTTTACGAGAAGGGCGTGAACGAGGGAAGCCGCAGCGAGTTACTCAACGCCTCTGCGTTGCTCGAGCTTCTGGATGTTTTCGGCAAGGACGGCATGAGATCCTACCTCGTACGCTATTTGGAATGCGCCGACAACGCTATGGAGGAGGAAGACGAGTAGTTACTCTGCGACACTCGGCCTTACCTTCTTTAGACGACCCCAGCATTTGCACGGGTCTTTTCGGTTGCTGTTCTCTGCTTCTCCATCGGCTTCTAGAACCCCTTCC
>DASQMR010000203.1:0-2002 GCA_035645375.1 Rubrobacteraceae bacterium | reverse complement strand
CCTAGTACTAGTTTTCCTCAGGAGCGCGTAGTCAGAGTACCGACCGCTTCGTTGATCTCCTCGGCAACGTCTGAGGGGTCATCGACCTCCGTGATGAGCCGCTCGTAGGTTTCGTCCTTCAGTCGGATCACCAGCGTTTTGTTCCGGCGACCGTTCATGGCATAGAACCGAACCCCCGGCACCTTGACGCCCGGTACTCGCCACCCCCTCCAAACCTCCCACTCGACGTGCGGATTCACTTCCGCGCTTACCACGTGTTCTAGGGGGATCCTTATGGAACTCAGCAGTACGAACTTCTTGTCCCTGGTCTTGACGTTGACCACGAGCTGATCCCCGTGGACCTCGACGAAGGCCGGGCATTCGGCCTGCTGGTCGTTGGCTGTCCGAAGCCTCTCTTGGGCGACCCTCAAGGCCTTCTCGGCCTCGACCGCCTCTTCTTGCAGCCTGGGCAGCGCCTCCTCCAACTCCTTCTGGTCCAGGTCCTTTATGCTCTGGACCCTCTGCGCTAGTGCCAAGAAGAATTCACCTTCCCTTTCCCTGGCATTCCTAGCTAGCCGCTTCTTCATTAGCTAGTAGAATGCCTAGTTGCGGGGGCTGGGCGTTTTGTAACGGTACCTAGCCAAGAAACAAGCGTCCGGCCCCTTGCCCGTATGTCTACCTCTCTCCTACCGTATGACCTT
The DNA here is from genome assembly GCA_035645375.1 of Rubrobacteraceae bacterium. Taxonomy (GTDB): domain Bacteria; phylum Actinomycetota; class Rubrobacteria; order Rubrobacterales; family Rubrobacteraceae; genus Rubrobacter_F. The sequence continues at coordinate 1,322 of DASQMR010000203.1, read as the reverse complement.
AAGACATCACCCCTTACGACATGAGTTTGCAGTCTCTCATTTTGACCATGACCCAATGTAATAGGGCTGTCAAGAGGTTGCGAGGAGTATCTTTACGTTAGGTGGGTGCATCTTTCTGACAACTCCCAAAAACTACGCGGTCGGGTAGATTGCCTCTATTCATTAGATTGCCGAGAGCCTAAATTCTCGAAAACCCGCATATTGAACAAAACCGCTCTGCCCCGACCTCAACGGCCTAGCCTTGGTCGAATCAGGCGCCGCGGCGCCATTCGGCGCCCTGGCGCACCATACCACCGAGCATCAGCACGTCGAAGCCGTGCACTGGCAGGCGGTAGCCGCGCTTCAGGATCGCCCGCGTCTGCTCGCGCGTCAGCGCGGCCGCGCCGAGCGGGATGCCGGCCTCCAGGATCGCCCGTTCCAGGTGAGCCACCGCTTCGCGCATTTCGGGCGAGTCCAAGCGACCGGAGACGCCGAACTCGGTCGAGAGGTCGAACGCGCCTATGACCATGCAGTCGATGCCCTCGACCTTGCAGATCTCCTCGATGTTCTCGACCGCGGCGCGGGTCTCGATTAGCAGCATGCAGACGGCCTCGTCGCCGCGTTGCGGCAGGTAGCCCATCAGGTCGACACCCCAGCGCGCGTGCGCGACGAAAGGCCCCCAGCCGCGCCGGCCACGCGGTGGGTAGCGCGTGAGGGCAACGCACTCGGCCGCCTCCTCGGCGTTGCCAACCAGGGGGAATAAAATGCCCTCAGCGCCGAGATCGAGGGCAGGCTTGACCCAGGCCTCGTCGCGCTTGGGCACGCGCACCAGCGGGGCGCATGGCGTCCCGGCGGTGGCCGCGATCATGGCGTGCAGGCTTTCGGGTCCGACGGCGCCGTGCTCCTGATCGATCACGATCCAGTCGGCACCGGCCGCAGCCATGGCCTGCACGGAGACGGCCGAGGGGATCGTCGCCATGTAGCCGGCGAGCGTCTCGCCTTTCTGAAGCCGTTGCTTCATGCCTGGAAATGTCATGGGCGTATCGAACGGATTTGCCTGGGCGACAAACTCCGTTGCGTCCCTCGGTTGCGCATCAGACACGGCATGTCCTCCTACTTCCCTACAATCCCCATAGATTGCTCTTACTGTGACAATGACCGCGAATAACAAAGCTGTCAAGGAGAGAGGCTTACGTCTAGAGCCAGGGGCAGGTTGGCTCTATTCACCAGATTGCCGAGAGCTAGAGTTCTCGGAAACTAATTTCCGATTTAGGCGCGGACGTCCGCTTCGTAGGTCTTCGGGGTCAGCCGCTCTCGGAGGAAGCTCGACATCATGCTCATCT
>DASQMR010000202.1:0-2685 GCA_035645375.1 Rubrobacteraceae bacterium | reverse complement strand
TTGGCCTTGTCAGCCCCAGAGCCTCCACCCTCCTTCTTACCGCTGGTCTTGCTGCTCGATTTACCGCTGGAACCCTTCTTCGAGGTTTCTGCGGACTTCTCAAGATGCTTCTTGGCCTCTTTTGCAATCCTATCCATCATGCGGCCGGATCACGTTCCTTCCTCCGATATAGCCTGCTATCAGTGTTCGTACCCGATCGAGACATTCCCTAACACGTGGGAATTCAGTGCTAGGCCCGGTCCTATTCGCCCCTTGCGCGTCCACCGACCGCCCAGTTCGCCAGCCCCCATGCGGCGCCAAACACTGCGTGATCCAACACAGGGAGCAGGACCTTGGGCGTGCGCTCGGTCCAAGGCGCTCGGTGGACGCCGACCAGCGGTAGCCAGCTAGCCCACCCCACTCCCCAGGCGAGCAGCCCCAGCGCTGCGCCCACGGCAGCCTCCTCCGTAGCTCCACCACGCTCCCGGCGTAGAAAGCCGAATGCCGTTCCGGTTCCCACGCCATAGGCGAAGTGCGCAGCCAAGGTCAGGCCGCGCCGCTCCTCGGACGACGAACCTACCACGAGCCCGACTTCCTGCATGCGGTTCACTACCTGCATTGGGGCGGTTTCGAAGACCAGCCCGAACCTCGTCAAAGCTTCGCGTAGGGCCGACAGGACGAGTGTCGCCGCGATCCCGCCGAACACTCCCGCCATCGCCCTCTCTTTGAGATTCAAGATCCCTTCCTTCCCTCGCCGCGAACGTCAGTATAGACCCGTCAAAAGGCGGAGCCCCGAGAGCCTCGGTCCTATGTCCCTATGCGAGCGGGGGAGAGGGAGGGGCGGCCCTCAAGCTAGTCGCCTTCGCGCTCATCGCGCCCCTCCTGCGGCAGAAGAACGGATAGGTAGGAGCCCACCAGTATCACGATCATCATAGCGCAGAGAACCTCTATTCACCGAATTGCCGACAAGAATCTTCTCGGAAACCTAGCTTCCGGTGAACTTAATTCTCGGAAACTCAGAGGACATGCAGGCATAAATAGAGGGCCGGGATCTAACAGCCCCGGCCTTCTATTAGCTCCTATTAGTAGGGTACGCTCCCTATCGCCGAGTTTCGGTCGTCCCTGTCCTACTCCTCTAGGCAAGACACATCTTCGCCGTCGGTGGCCGTCGCAGTGCACATTCCGAACGCCTTCGCCACGCTTTTATCATCGGGGCCCCATTGGTGGCCGTTGCCTCGCTGCTATCGAACGCGAACGCATTGCTGTCATCGGTGGCCGTTGCCTTGCTGTTATCTTCCGCGTACGCTTCGCTGTCATTGATGGCCTTTGCTCTGAGAGGCTATAGGCGCAGACATGGTCCCCAGAGCTTCCTCTCTATTCACCGGATTGCCGCTAAGATGTTTTCTCGGAAACCCGTATTCGTCCGGTCGCATAGACCTATAGGACCGGAGCCTACCTATTTTGAGATAACCTCTGTAAAGGATGGGTGGGTATGTAGGGGGAAGCGTTTATGGATAAGAGGCCACGACCGCGAGAAGATAAATTAGAAGAACCCCCCCGTGGCGCCCTCGACTGGCTTTTGCGGCATTTGCGGGTCTCGTACCTCCTTGGGTTGGAGCCGAAAGAGCATCAGAGGGGGGTGCTGCAGTACTGGCCTTTGGTTGTGGTCCTGCTGACCGTGGTAGCGGTCCATGCCACGCTTGATGACGAGATCGCGGTGCTTCCCCCTTTAATGCTCCTCGCGCTCGTGCTGGTTGTGTTGGTGCCCATCTTCTATGCTCGTCGACGCGGCCTGTACGTCCTGGCCCGCTTCCTGGGGTGGGGCCTCCTAACGATTTCGACCGCCGTGGTAGCCGCAAGCGTGTTCCGTCTAGTGGTCGCATTGCCCATCGAGCAGACGCCTAGCCAGGCGCTACTTAACTCAGGGTTGGTCTGGCTCACTAACGGGGCTACGTTCGCCTTGTGGTACTTCGAGATCGATAGCGGCGGACCAGAAAAACGCCAACGAGATGGGCACAGCACCTACGATTTTATGTTCCCCCAAGACCAGAATGATGATAGGTCTGGATGGTCGCCGACTTTCGTGGACTACTTGTTTCTGGCCTTTACCACCAACCTGACCTTCGGACCGACGGACACGGCCGTTCTGAGCAGGCGAGCTAAGGTCCTGACGATGATCCAGTCGTTGTTGTCTGTGCTGATCATCGCCGTGGTGGTGGCTCGTGCTACTGCACCATGAAATTGGGGGACGGTTTGTTCACAAACTGCCGAGAAGACGTTTTCTCGGAAGCCTATATCCACGATCCTGCATAGAACCAGACCGGGCGAGGGTTCACGCCGCCGTGAACGAGGAGGCCACGACGAGTGCCGCCACAACATCTCGTGTGCGCGCATAGACATGCTGTGGGGTGCATGGAGAAGCCCCCTGAGACACGCGATATCAACGCCTCTCGCGAAGGTGTGCAAGGGGTAGTCCTCACTATGTAGAGCAAAAGGACCGGCGGAGAACCGATCCTCGTTGGAGCATAGAAAAGAAGCCAGCTGATCGAGGACCGGCCCCCAAACCCCGTAGGTCACTCGAGCGTCGATCTATGCAAGAGCCCGTATGCCAACTTTCTAGAATCTACCTTCCACACACCCCGGTGAATAGGGACGATTATGCCTGATTCTCTTGGCCGTAGCTGCGGGTCAACCCTCTGGCCCTGC
>DASQMR010000201.1:0-4808 GCA_035645375.1 Rubrobacteraceae bacterium | reverse complement strand
CGGGTACCGCAATCCCGAAGACCGGATTTATCGTGTTGTAGGTGACGTCCAGGACCGCCTGCTCTCCATCAGCAAGGGACTCCGAGGGGGCGGAGGGCACGCTGATCACTGCGGCCACCTCCCCGCGCAAAAGCTGCTGCCTGGCCTCATCCAGGTCGCCTGTCGTCCCAACGAAGTTCGTGCGGTTGGTGAACTCATAGCGGTAACGATCGAAGAGCTCCTCACCTTCGCTCCCCGGCTCCACCACGACAATAGCACTCGGCCGCAGAATGTTCCCGATATCAAGGCTCAGGCCCAAGGCCACCATGATCAAGACCGGCCCCAACAACAAGAGCAAAAGGAGCTGCGGCTGGCGCACAAGCCCCCAGAACTCCTTCGCTGCCACCGCGCCTATCTTCAAACGCCGCCTCTTTTCTCCCAATCCTGAGAGGACAGGATATACCATTGCACACTAGTGCTCGCGGCGCCCTCGGCTTCCGCCCAACCACTGTCTTGCGAAGGCCCACATCTCGTTTTCTGAGCGCCTCTCTGGTAAATCAGACGATCAGGACATGATGCTCATGCATCGCTTCGCTACTTCTCGGCCTGCACTATTAGCGCGTCCTCCTCCGAAGGCTCTACGCTTACAAGTTCGGCCCCCAAAGGCAGTTCACTTAAAGTTAGCGTCCGCCCTTCAGAGGCAAGAGAGCGCGTGAAAAAGGAGGGTAGCACGTACTCGCCCACAGTGGCCTCCTGCGGAACTACCTCGATAGTACGAGGGCCGGACGCCCGAAGGTCGAGGCTCACGCTAGCGGAGAGCCCGAAAAGGGACTCCGTGGTCTGGTAGACAACATCATGTGGCAGTACGTTTATCTCTCCGTACTCCAAACCTAGGTTGTTCTCTCGCAGGTAATCGTTGATCGAGTCCTCCGGTACCTCGGCCCTCAGAGAGCCAGATTGGACCTCACGCTCCAAGTCTCCTTGCAAGAGGCTCGCTATTGAAATGACGACGTCCTCAAGGTCTATGCGGAGGTCCCGCAGCAGGATGCCCTCGCGCATCAGCCGGTCTATCCGCACCTCGATCCGGTCGATGCGCCCCAGCAATAGTTTAGGGGGGAAGTTCGAGGAGACCTCGACCACAGGATCGTTCTCGAGTCCGTACCTCTCCTGCAGGTTCGCCGCGAGGCGCGACTCGATCAGCCCGGGGAGCACCAGATAGGATAAGAGCCCCACCACGAGCAGGAGAACTCCTACCGCAACAAGGCTATAGACCAAGAATAACCTCAAGTGCAACTCCTTGCGTACAACCTATAAAGTGCCCGCTCTGACGAAGGTAGTTACTAACAGGAGCGGAGGTAGTCGCCTTCCTTCGCCCCCTGTGTATGGAGACGGGAGGTGAGGTATGACTACGACCAGGCAAAGGATAGCAACTTTGGTGTTGGCTGCGATGATGGCTGCTGCAGGGGTGTTCGCGGCTTCGGCTACGTTCGCTGCTAGCGATGCGTATGCGCTCCAGAGCTATATAGATGATGGCTGTGAGGATATGTAAGCGGGAGACCGGGGTTAGAGCGAGCTAGGGTTGTGGACTCGCGTCGACAAGGCCCTCCAGCAAACCTAACGAGGGGCCGCATACGTCACTAGGATTAACAGTCTGTGAAGCTCAGAATGAGCTGTGGCGGCGGCGGTGCAGGTCTCGTACCTGCTCTGCGAGGCTAGGAATCGGGCCTTCCACCGTGAGGTCGGGGACGACCTCCCTGATCGGCAGGTTCCGCACAGGAGGCGCGGGAACCCCCAGCTCCGCGAGCCAAGACGCCAGTTGCTCGGAAGAGCTCACGTACACGATACGGCCCAGCCCGACCCAGCCGTGCGCGGCCGCGCACATCGGGCAGTGCTCACCCGAGGTGAAGACGGTCGCCGCCGCCCGTTCCTCAGGGGTTATGTTCGCTGCGGCCCAGCGCGCCAACTCGAACTCCGGATGGCGGGTCCGGTCGCCGCAGGCCACGCGGTTGCGGTCCTCGGCGAGAGCGGTCCCGTCCGCGCTAACGAGCACGGAGCCGAATGGCTCGTCGCCAGCCTCCAGGGCCTCGGTGGCCAGTTCCACACAGCGTTGCAGGTGCCGCAGTTCGGCGTCGTTCGTCAAAATAGTCTACCCTGAAAGTGATCTTCAGTGGATTCTAGTATACCGTTCCGCAGCCGGTGTTGACCGCTCAACCGGTCGCTTTTTGTAGTGCGTCAAGACAAAAGGGTCGCTGTAGGACTAGGCAACTGGGTTTCCGAGAAGACCTCTTAGTGGCAACTCAGTGAATAAGAAGGGACGTTCCCTGGGAGCGTCCCTTTTGTCAGCCTTTTCTTACAATTGCTACTTTTAGACAAGCTCTGCCCGAATTATTGCTTAGCTAGCAGCTAAGCTTCGGCTTACTTTGTTGCTTGCTCTCCGGCTTGCTGGGCTTAATCTGCGTTTTCCTGTGCCTGCTCTCCAGCCTGCTGGGCTTGCTCTCCGGCCTGCTGAGCTTGGTCTGCGTTTTTCTGGGCTTGCTCTGACATCTACTCTCCTTGGTTGAAAGCAGAAGACTCCAACATGCGCCTATCCCGAATTTGTGTCTTATTACAGTAGGGTAAGCAGAAAGTACTGTCTTCCACGGATCATTGCGGCCAATCTGTTGTGCCCGATAGTAACTATATTTAAACGGCTTTAGGTTTCCGAGAAAACGTCTTAGCGGCAATTCGGTGAACAGAGGCAACCTGCCCTCTATGAGGGCGGGTGTTCTATCAGGTATTCTTCAGGCCGTGAGCGACGTCGGAGCGATGCAAGAGAGAGCGCTTAGAGTACTACTAGCAGCCATCACAGATGCGGGTGGCAAAACCTGGGTACATGTCTCCCGTGCACGGGTCATGCAACAGGCTGAGGTATCCGACCTGGAGGAGTTTTTAGAGATAGCGGAGTACCTCGCCAGGCAGGGATTCATAGCAGAAGGGGTTAACAACTATGATCTCTTCACCGTAACACTTAAGGGCATCGCTGCGGGCACCAGATATTAGGCCCAGTTTCCGAGAAAACGTCTTAGCGGCATCTCGGTGAATAGAGGCAATGGGGCAATCCCCTGCCATTCTGACAAACCTATACCCTCCCTTGACACTTTCGCTAAGCTCCGACGTTCCTACCCTCCTAGTGGACTTGGGGCTATAAGGGAGGGCAGAGGCCAAGAAAAAGAGGAAGGCCCCCCAAAGGGGACCCACCCCTAGACTAGTCTTAGCCGTGTGGCTCTGCTAGCTACCCTAGATGCGACAGCACTTACTTGGTGATCTTGCGAGCCATAAGGCCGGCACCTACGAGCAGGGCGCCAGCACCGAGCGCGAACAGCGAAGCGCCACCACCGGTCTTCGGCAGCTCTGCCTTGGCTTCGGCCTTAGGAGCCGGAGTCGGAGCAGCCTCGGCCTTCGGAGCCGGAGCAGCCTGAGCCTCTGCGCCGCCAGCCTTAGCCTCTGCGCCACCAGCCTGAGCCTGGGCAGCCGGAGCCGGAGCAGCCTTGGCCTCAGCAGCGCCAGCCTTAGCCTCTGCCTTCGGGGCTTCGCCAGCTGCGGCCGCCTGTGCGATCTCCTGGGTGCACTCGGTGGCTACCTCAGGGCTGAAGCCGCTCTGCACGAGCTCCTGCTCGATCTCGGCCTCGTTCTCGCTACCATCAATATTGATATTAGCGTTCTGGCTGGACACAACTTCCTGAACGTTCTCGTTCTCGTCACCGAAGGTTACGCTAGCCGGACAGTTCTGAACTATGCTGCCCTCAACAGAGGTAGTGTCCGAAATCTCGACGTCGCCTTCCTCTACCTCTATGCTGCTGCCACTACCCTGAGCGTAGGCTGGGGCCGCAGCAACTACAACCAGCGCTAGCATTGCCATTAGTAGAGTGATCTTCTTCATCTTCTTCTCTCGTCCTTTCTGACGACGTTTTCACTACATAGAAGAGAATAGTATTTACAGAGGGAGCAGCGCATACCCCAAATGAGTGAGTTTTGCGACTTTTTCTTACTAGCTAGAGAGTTTGTAATGCGAGATGGAGAAGATCAGGGAGTTGTTAAGTTGATTTCCGAGAAGGCCTCATAGCGGCAATCCGCTGAATAGAGTCAATAGGGCAGCTCTCTACCTACTATCTGTAGTATGCGCAATCTTTTTGTCTACTGTATGTTGACAACTCCTCTTTTTTGTTACATATATAATAGGTAGGGGAGAGGCCTAAAAAGGACGATGTAGACTGTGCTCTGTTGTCCGGCCTGACTCTTTTCTCTCGCCAGGGTCTAACAGCTCTGGCTCTTTTCGTGCCCCAGAGTTTAAGAACTTTGCACTTCGGAAGCTCAGTAGTGGAGAAGACCTCTTAGCGGCAATCCGGTGAATAAGGAAGGCTACTAAACTCCGGCCCTCTCTTACGGTCCTTCCGTGGGGATGGTGAAGCTCCTAAAATACACAGAGGGCTGGCTCTGTAAACTACGCCTTTCTCTGCCGGCCCTCTCTTACGACCTTACCCGACCGGCTCCGCGTCCGTCCTGGCTAATCCTCGCGGCCCTGAGAGCAGGAAAAGAGGCCGGAGAGGGATGTATGGGAAAAACACTAGGGGTCTCCGGCCCGAAAGCTGTGGCTGACGCAGCATACCCGCCTCTTGCTCAAAACATGCTAACTAGCGGTTAGAAACCTTTGAATTTCCGCAGCGCCCGCTGTGCCCCGGTCTTGTAGGTGTATGCGACCGGGACGATGCTGAATTGCCGAGAAGACCTCTTAGCGGCAATTTGGTGCATAGAGGTATGTAGTAGGGGAAAAACCTGGAAATTATCGAGAA
>DASQMR010000200.1:0-3732 GCA_035645375.1 Rubrobacteraceae bacterium | reverse complement strand
TGCTGGATGATATAAGAAGGCGAGACACGCTTACCGTCTACGGCTGCTCCTCTGTGGTACTGGGCCGCAATCAGGACTTCTAGCAGCATGGTCAACATCCACAGCGAGACGACACGCTCGGTGAGTAGCATCTCAAGGGGTGTGGGGTTCTCGCCGGCAATCTCCTGTCGCATAGTGTCGAGCTTAGCGTAGAGGGACTCCTCGACGAGCAGATCCCCGCCGGCCGCAGCGCGGGCCAGCATGCGCCCTGCTTTGCGGCCGATATCCGAGGCCCGCTCGATAACCTCCGGTGACGAGTAGCGCACGCGCCGCCGCAACTCCTTGCGTGCCTCCTTATCTCCGGCTTCCGCCTTCTGGCTAAGGCTCTCCAACTCTCCTAGCCGGGCCTTTGTCTCGTCGGGTAGTTCAAGCGCGCTCACGCATCCGCCTCCATTCTCCCTTGTGCCTGTGGTATCCGCCCCCGACAAGTTCCGCTCGGACGAGGACCTCCGACGCCTGGCTAAGTTCTAGGATCGGAGCCATTAGGGCCTCCAGGTGTTCGAGCTCCCGCCCGCAGCGGCCCTTCTCCGCTGCGTCCCGCTCCCGTTCGATCCGGTCCGCCTCTGAGGCGAGTTCGGCCACGAAGCCGGCACCGACGTATTCCTTGCGGACCTTCTCCCCGTCGCGTACATGGCGGTAGTAGTAAGGGCGTCCGGCTCTGTGCTCGAGTGCCACGCTACAGTCCGTTACAAAGTCGGGGAAGGTGGCCGAGTGTAGTACATGCGCTGGTGTCGCCGCACTGACGAGTGAGCCTATTCGTAAATGAAGACGACCGTATCCTCCGCACCACCGGCCGCTTGAAGGTTGCGGCTTTAAGCTCGCGGACCGTGGGCTGGCGGCGTTGGCGCTTCATGCTGCGCCTCCACCTGATAGCAGCTTCCCAAAACAGTAAGCAGCGCCCAGGGAGGACGCGACGAACGAAGCCGCCCAAAACCAAGCCGAACCCCTGTTCACTTCGTGGGCGCTTCCAATCTCATGCCACGCCTCCCCTCTTCCGGTACCTGTTCGCGGTCTCCACCACGCTTGGCAGGCACTCACCAGCCCTGACTTCGTGCCACTCTCCGGTGGTGGGGTCGTGCAGCTTTATCCAGTTTGGATACTCAGACCAGCGTATAAGCAGACCTCGCCGGCTTGCCTCTTCGAGCTTGCGCTCTCTGTGTATCGCCAAAGCTTCCGACGATTCGGAAACATCCTTATTCGCCTTCTTTGCTAGCGCAAGATACCCGCTCACCCACTACCGCCTTTCGTCGCATTGCAGTACGAATTAGACGAATTAAGGTAGGAGAGTGCAGAGCTTTTTTCGTATCTTTCGTTTAATTCGTAGGCCGTCACTTGGTAAACCACCTCTCGGACGGGCGCCCCCCAGTCTCTTCTTTATCCCGTCGAACACGTCCGATGCTCAGGAGTAGACCAAGTGCCTGATCGATGTGATTCGCGCTGATAGCCCGTGAAGCACCCGCTCTTCGATCCACTCGCTATCCGCTGCACGCATGAGCTCGCGCACGTGGCCCCAACTCATGCCTTTTCGGCCCTTCGAGGTTTCACCTACGAGGCCTACGTTGACCTTCAGGTAGTGCGTGTCTGCCCCCACCCGGAAGTAGGCGCCGCGGCCGATTGCATTGCCGAAGGCGGAGAGCAGATTAACCAGGATCGCCACCGGGTCAGCTTCAGTATGGGGTTCAATAGCTTTGACGATCTCGCCGGGCAGCCCTTGAAGCGCCTCATCTGCCAATATGGGCCAGGGGGAAGGTTCAGGTACCAAAGAAACGAAATTAACGAAAGAAGTAGAGTCGCTCGCTCGATTCGCACTTGGGCGTGTTCCGTTGCCGGACGACTCCCACGTCTCTCCCACTCGGCCGGCCGCCTTACCGAGCTCCCACCTGAGCCACGTCGTCCCGTTGCGTTTCTCTTCCCACTTAGGGCGGCGACGGCCGGAGCGGAGCGCCGCTTCTTCCATCAGCGAAACATCGCCTTGACAGAAGAAAGCCAGGTGGTGAAACATCGCGCCGTCCGCCTCGCTATCGGACGCATAATCCAGATTGTCACCCTCAAAGAGGTCGCGGCGACGAGGATCACACTTCATCGCCTCGATAGCAGCCTCGACGCTTACCCTAGCCCCTATAGCGTGTGGACGGTGTTCATTAACCTTCGGCGTTGTCTCGGTGCGGGCGACATGCTCCGCGTGGAGCTTACTAAGCTGGTCCGTACGCTCGGGGATCACGAAGATTCCCCGAGTACGTGGCCGGTGATGGTAAAGAACCTCTTCTTATCGTACATCTCCAAGAGCCCCTTGCGGTTGCCACTTCCAGGAAGTTCCCCTCGCACGATGATGTGAATGCCCGCGCCGCTCGGGGAAAGCTCTGTGTAACCGTCGAGTCCTTCTATGACCTCTTCCGCCCAGACGGCTATCTCACCTGTCTCGGGATCTACAGTGTCGTCAAGGTCCACGCCGCAGTAGGGGTCTCCGGTGGAGAGGACGAAACCGATCCCGTTGTAGTTCCCTGCTTCGTAGGCCTCCAGGACCTCCTTAAACGAGCCCCAGGTCCGCGAGTCCGTACTCGAGGCTTTGCGCGCGGTGTGGACACTGTAGGGATGCTTGGTCCACCTGTCTCCAATGCGAGCACGCTTCCATAGAACCCATGCACGATACGTCTTAATCTCCTCAGGAATGCACTCTGGCTGTACGGAGAGCACTCCCGTGGTGGCCGTCGCCGTCATCGAGCAATCCTCTGCGCTCCGCCCAGTCGGACAATCATTACAGAGTGATGCTGGCCCAGACGTTCGATGCTCGCACAGGACCTCGAAGCGTACATCTCTCGGCTCAACCTACACCCCGTCCCGGGGATCCGAGAGTCGAAGATGATTAGTGACTCCTGTGGACTACCTTGTATAATCCTCTGTGTCGGCGCAATCATTCTTGATCTCCTTTGCGTCGTCGGGGTCGCCAAGGCGGCCTTTTTCTTTGCATTACAGTCGAGGATGAAGCGGTAGACAGCCGCCAGCGCACTAAGCTCACCTTCCGGCGTGGCCTCTGGGCGTGAAGCGTAGGTGATGGTCGGTGTGTTACTCATCGCACCATTCCGATGCTTCCTTCACCGGAAGTAGTCGGCGATTGCGTAAACGTTCTACATCCTCGAGAGTGTAGTACCGGTAGCCGTTGCGGTCTCGCCGAGCTAGCGGCAGAGATCCCTGCTTCTCGCCCCGACGCAGCCACTCAGCGGAGAGCCCGAGCTTCCGGGCGGCTTCAGAGATACTGTAAATGCGGGGCTGTGTAAACACACCCCTAGCTTATGAGGGCTAGTACTGGTTTAGTACTGAATTCGAAAGTTTTTGAATTCCTGGTCTAGGCAGGGTCTACTTATTGTCATCGCCCAGTGCTGGAGTAGTAGGCAGCCTTAGCAGCTGCCAAGACAAAACGCTGCCGATGGTCAAGGTCTTCGCCGAATTTTTCATCTAGGAGCATGCGCCGAGCGTCTTGAGTAGAGACGCCTAGAAGCTCTGCACACTCCTCTACGACTCGCTCCTCTGAGGCAAGACGGTACCACCTGATGGCTTCGACTTTCATCTCGTCGGCTTTCTTTCGCCATGTGTCCTCACCCCAGGCTCTTTCCAAGATTTTCCTCCCCCTGCCGATCATCTTGGTCACCGTCGAATGATCGCCTTTGGTCTTGGCGTTATCAGTAATGGTTATGC
>DASQMR010000199.1:0-3507 GCA_035645375.1 Rubrobacteraceae bacterium | reverse complement strand
CGCAGCAGGTGGGAAGGGAGGAGCTACCGGCCGAGGAGCCCGAGACCACCCACGACATCTTGGGGCCTAGACAGCAAGAGCTTCTCAACGATTTGCAGCAGCACCCTGCGGATAAGCGTAATAATCAGAATAGGACCTTCTTTATGTTCATCAAGCGTAGAAAGCATTGGGAGTAGGGAGTGCCTAGGGTATGCACCATATGCACTCATCCCGAGCGCCACGCTATAGATGTTTCGCTCGTCCATCGGGAGCCATACCTCGCAATAGCTCGCAGCTACAGCGTCTCCAGGGACGCCTTACGTAACCACGCTAAAGAGCACCTTCCCGAGCTGCTGGCCAAGGCTAAGAAGGCTACAGAAGTAGCTGAAGCAAACTCGCTGCTAGACCGTGTAGAGAGCCTTTATAGGCGCACTGAAGCAATCCTCGAGGCCGCCGAGAGTAATAGCGAGTGGGGTACGGCACTGGCTGCCATCAGGGAGTGCAGAGGTAATCTGGAGCTCATGGGCCGGGTTACTAAAGAGCTAGAGAGCGTGACTACACTCAATCTGCACTTAAACCCTGAATGGCTCGAGCTTAGGGCTGTCATTGTCAGCGCCTTGGAGCCTTACTCAGAGGCGCGAGGATCGGTTCTTAGTGCCTTGGAGAGCGCTGGTAATAGTGAAGAAGGAGCTTAGGGACGATCTCAAGCTCGCCCTGGACCCTGTAGCGTTCGCAAGAGCGGCGGGCTTGGACCCGGACCGGTGGCAAGAAGAGGTCTTATGCTCCCAGTCAAAGCGGCTTCTCCTCAACTGCTCTAGGCAATCGGGAAAGACTACTACAGTAGCGGCGCTAGCTCTTCACCGGGCGATATATGTACCTCGGTCGTTCTGCTTGATCTTCTCGCCCTCACTGGACCAGTCGCTCGAGTTCTTCCGTAGAGTGGCGGACCTGTGCAACTCTTTAGGCATAGAGAACGTGGAGCCCGAAGCCCTACGTAAGACCGGTATGGACCTCAAAAACGGTAGTCGTATCGAGGCGAGGCCTGGCTCCGAACGCACAGCCAGGGGACGCACCGCTAACCTCTTGGTCATAGATGAAGCGGCGAGGATCGAAGATGAGCTCTATCACTCTTTGTGCCCCATGATCGCTGTTACCGGTGGCTCGCTCGTCATGCTCTCAACCCCCTACGGGAAACGAGGGGCATTCTACGAAACTTGGACTACTGGTATGGGATGGGAGCGCTACCAAGTCACAGCTGAAGAGTGTCCGCGTATAGGTCGCGAGTTCTTAGAGGAGGAGCGAGTCTCGCTTCCGAGCTGGGTTTATAGGCAAGAATACGAATGTACTTTCGAGGAGACCTCAGATCAGGTCTTCACAACCGAGATGGTAGAGCGAGCAGTCACCTCGGAGGTCAAGCCGCTCTTCGAGACGGGATAGGAGAGGCGTGGCTTACTACGTAGGTTTGGATCTGGGGCAGAGCGCAGACTACACCGCGCTCTCAATAGCCCAGAGCGTGAATGAGCTAAACGGGGGCGGTGAAGCAAAGAAGCATCTGCACCTTCGCCACCTCGAACGCTATCCCTTGCGCACACCTTATACTGAAGTAGCCGATGGCGTCGCCGCCCTCATGAGGAGCCCAACCCTTAGCGAGGATGAGTTCGACCCGATCCGCAGGAGGGTGAGTAAGCCCACGCTCGAGCTTCTCGTTGATAAGACCGGTGTTGGTGTGGCGGTTACAGACCTCCTCAAAGCGCGCGGTCTCAAGTTCACGTCCATAACCATCACTGGCGGCGAGAAGTCGCATATGGGGTCTGGTAGAGAGTACAGCGTGCCCAAGCGCGACCTAGTAGCAGCGTTGGAGGTGCCATTTCATACTGGTGAGTTGAGGGTGGCCGAGGGATTGGCGCTCTGGCCTACCTTGCGCGAAGAGCTCCTTAACTTCCGGCGTAAGGTCAACCTCAAGACAGCTCACGACTCTTACGAACACTGGCGGGAGAGTGACCACGATGACCTTGTCCTCGCTTGTGCTCTTGCCTGCTGGGGAGCGCGGAGGCCGAGGAGCGTGTTGCGGGTGATCCGGTAGGGTCGTTATTCCTCGAATAGGCCTCCCCCCGGTCCTATAAATCGGTTTTGCAACCGACTCTTGATACTTTGTGGCAAGATCGCTGGCACAATCACCACTCATTAACCTAAAAAACACACGCTCTTTCTCAGGGACTTCGGAGCGGTTGGTCTTGTAAGTACAATGCTCTCAAGCTGCGTGAGGAAGTTGAAAGCCATAGGCGTAGGCCCACGCTAACTCAGTCCGTTCTCGTTCAGGCGCTGCCCCGTAGCCTCTATTCACCAGATTACCGCTAAGAAGTCTTCTCGGAAACTCAGAGGGATTGAAGGGCATAAAAAGAGGGCCGCCGCCCGTTGGGCGCGATCGATCTGACGGACGCGACCTTGGGTCAGCCCGGTGGCCCGCAAGAAGCTCAACGAGATGCCGATCCTGCCGCCTTTTTCTTGCTAAGCCAGCTTCGTACCGTTAGCGCATCCGAATGAATCGCGCGCGTCGGTGCGGTATCCAGCTCGATGTCTGCCGTTCGCAGCCATCTCCACATCGTGGTCAAGTCCCTGCCCACGGACCCGAGGCGCTTGAACAGCCAGATTGGCATCGGGAACCGTCGCGGGTTCCGGCCCATCACCTCACGATAAATCGAGCGACACTGATCCAACGATTGCACGTCGCTGGCGAGCATCAGATCCTTACCAACGAACCAGTGAGGGGTAGCAAATGCTTTTGCGGCAATGGCGCCAAGATCGTCCGTGCAGAGCCAGGCAACACTGCGAGATGAGCCCATCAGCGTCGGCATGACGTGCCAGACGCCAACAGCCGGGGAGAACTTCTTGTCGGTCATCAACTCCATGAAGGCCATCGGACGCAGGATCGTCAGCGGCAGCTCTAGCGCCTTCATGTGATCCTCGATTTGTAGTTTTGTTTCCCAGGAGGGAATGCCGGTGCCCTTCCTCCCGATACCGGCGGAACCGTAGACGAGATGCTGCACACCGCTGTCCTTGGTCACCTCGGCGACATTCTTACCCTGCTTGACCTCCGCTTCCGGTCCGCTGATGAAAGGGTTTTGGACATTATAGATGCCGTATGCTCCCTCAAAGACAGGTCGAAGGGAGGCTGCGTCACCCATATCGCCCTGCACAACTTCAACACCTAGTGCCGCTAGAATCCGAGCCTGCTTGCTGGCGACGTTCCGAGTCAGCCCTCGTACATGCCAACCATCCTTGAGCAAATGATGGGTCACAGCACCACCCTGAAGACCTGTGGCCCCCGTAACGACAATCGTTCTACTTTCAGAGGATGTCATGACGTTTGCTCCTCTTATAAGAGACAGGACCCGCGGCCCCGCCTTAACCCAGCGTGCTACTTCGACAATGACCGCAAATTACGAGCCAGTCAAGGTTTTAGAGGAGGGCTTGCGCCTACCACCCTCTATAGGAGGCTGCCTCGCGCCTCTATTCACCGAGTTGCCG
>DASQMR010000198.1:0-7028 GCA_035645375.1 Rubrobacteraceae bacterium | reverse complement strand
CTCCCGTGAGCGATCTTCCTCGTTCAGGTCCTCTAGAGCCCGGCTTCGAGCCGCCATCTCTTGCTGGGCGACCTGCAAGGTCCCCCTGGCCTCTTCGAGATCCCGGCGAAGCTCCACGACCTCACCTTCGAGGCTGTCGATTAGTTCGTCAGCGGCCCGCATGTGCTCCTCGAACTGAAGCAACGGGTCGCGGGGCTGCGCATTGCCGCCGGTCATGTCCTCCCTGGTACGCTTCTTCATGAAACTGCTTTATCCTTAGTAGCGTCCACCCGCGTCTAGAGTAAACCCTTTGCGCCCCCAGGTAAAGCCCCGTCGCCTCTCTCTGCATCCGCCGCAAGAGAGTGAGAAACACCTCTCGAGTAAGCAATCCTGTATAAACCGCGCGGACCTTGCCTCCGTGCGGCTAACCGTGCCATTGTAGTCCGTTGCAAGCTTCGCTCGCTACCGAGCAGGCCCAGTAAGAGGAACGTAGCGCTCATCGAGAGAAGCCGTTGTTAGAGGTGCTTGGGTCTAGGTTTCTGTCTGGCAGGCAGGGCAGTGACCCTCGATTACCAGGGAGGTGTTGGTTACCTTGTAGGTAGTGTTCTCCCGTATACGAGATGCAAAGTCGTCGAACTTGAGGCCGGGTATCTCCGCGACCTCGCCGCATCTCGTACAGCGGATATCGTAGTGAGGCTCGGTGTTTAGGTCGTAGCGCACCGGCGACTCGGACCAGCGCTTAGCTTCTATAAGCCCGATCTCTTCCAGCACCGAGAGCGCCTGGTAAACCGTGCCGAGCGCCACTTTGGGGTTCTTCTTCTTGACGGCGAGGTAGACTTCCTCGGCCGACGGATGCCCCTTGAAGTCCTGAAGCGCGTCGAGTACGGCCCGGCGCTGGGAGGTCAGGGTATAGCCCGAGCGCCGAAACTTCTCCCGAACATCACTCTCCGGAGAGCCGATCATACCTCGCCCTTGTTTCGATTCATAACCATTCTTAAAAAGTGTATCACACCACGCCGGGAGATCCGGGTGTAGCATTGTCTCGGTATGAGCCTGCTCGTCGATATCCTGATGAACGTAGTCAACCTCCTGCGCAACGCCTTCTCTCGCGTCCTCAGGCGGCGACCGCCCGACTTCGTCTGGCTCCATATCACTGGCTCTCTTCCTGAGCTAGATGATGCGCGCCCGAACCTCCTCCGCCGACGCCTCGATCCCTGGTCCTCGCCTCTGAGTCTTGAAGGCATCCGATCGCGCCTCGACCGAATCCTCGCCGACGGGCGCCCGCACGGCGTGCTACTTCGCATCGAAAACCTCGACGCTGGTTGGGCCTCTCTCGAGGAGCTTCGTCAAGAGCTACATAGGTTCCGGAGCAATGGGAAGAAGGTTGTAGCTTACCTTGTAGACCCGGATACTCGATCCTACTATCTCGCGGCGGCGGGAGACGAGGTCTTCGCTACCCCTCTCGCTACCCTGAACACCGTCGGTTTGCGTGCCCGCGTCAACTTCCTCAAAGACACCCTGGATCTTGCCGGACTTCGGACAGAGGTCGTCGCTGTTTCGCCTTATAAGAGCGCGTACGGAACCTTCTCACGCTCGGACTTCTCCCCCGAGGCGCGCGAGCAGACGGAGAGGTTACTCGACCAGAGGTATGAAGAGATCGTCGCTGTGATCTCTGATGAGCGCGGCCTGCCGCCCGAAGAGGTTCGCAACCTTATAGATCTCGCGCCCTACCCCGCTCGCGAGGCCGTACGCAACGGGCTGCTTGATGGAGCGTTCTATGAGGATGAGCTTTCCAGAAGGCTCGGCGAGGGGAGCCCGGCTCGGCTTGCGGAGTGGGGGGTGGCGCGAAGGTCTTTGCGTCTTCCTTATCGTAGGAACCGGGCAAGAAAGGTTGTCGGTCTCGTGAGCATCAGGGGGACGATCGTACGCGGTAGCAGCCGCAGGCTCCCGATACCGCTGCCCCTGTTAGGGCGAGAGCAGGCCGGGAGCGACTCGGTCGTCGCGGCACTGCGGGTCGCGGAGAAGAGCCGACGTGTAGGAGCGGTCTTGCTCCACGTCGACTCCCCCGGCGGAGACGCGCTTGCCTCCGACTTGATCTGGCGCGAGGTCCAACGCATCGACGCTAAAAAGCCCGTGGTCATTCTCATGGGGAATACCGCCGCCTCGGGCGGTTACTACGTCTCGGCGGCGGCGAGCCGCGTCTTCGCCCGCAAAAACACGATTACCGGCTCTATTGGCGTGATCCTTACCCGCCCCGTCGCCGCCGAACTGCTTAACAAGCTGAAGGTCAACCCCGTCACGATAGCTCGTGGCGCACGCTCCAACCTGCTCGACCCGCGCCGGGCTCCCACCCCTGACGAGCTGTATATCCTGAACCAACAGCTCCAGACCTTCTACAGAGAGTTCAAGGATCGAGTCGAACAAGGCCGTAACCTTGACCCGCGAGTGCTCGAAGAGGTAGCCGGAGGCCGGGTCTGGACGGGCACAGAGGCCCTCGAACTCAGTCTAGTGGACGAGATAGGGAGCTTCACCGACGCCCTCGACGAAGCCCGGCGGCTAGCCGGTATCCCCGAAGGAACAACCGGTACTTTTGTAAGAGTAACGTCGCCCCGCGGTCCTCGTCCGATGCCCGGCGGTTACGCGAGAGAGGCCGTGGAGGGTGTGAGCGATGCGCTCTCGGAGCTGGGGGAAGCCCGCGTCTGGGCGCTCGCTCCGTACGAGATCTCTGATGGCTGGTAGTATCAGCGCGGAGATGAGAAAGGGCGTGGATAAGCGAGCCATGGCGGTACTCTCTGCCGGGCATCTCTTCACGGACGTAAACCAGGGAGCCGTGGCCGCTCTCATACCCTTCCTCGTCGCCGAGCGCGGGCTCTCGCTCGCCGCTGCCGGGACGCTCGTCCTCGCCGCCACGCTCAGCTCGTCTATCGTGCAGCCGATCTTCGGATACTTCTCGGATCGCAGACCGTTACACACGCTAATGCCGCTGGGCGTTATGACCGGGGGGCTGGGTATAGCGCTCGCCGGCGTCGCTCCGAGCTATCCGACCATCCTGGCCTGCGTCGTGGTTTCGGGCCTCGGGGTAGCCGCCTTCCATCCCGAGAGCGCTCGCTTCGCCAACTACGTATCGGGCGTACGACGCGCTCGCGGCATGAGCTTGTTCTCAGTAGGAGGCAACGCCGGTTTCGCCCTGGGCCCCGTCATGACGACCCCGCTAGTACTCTATCTCGGCTTACCCGGCGCCCTGTTCCTGGCTCTCCCCGCCCTCCTTATGTGCCTGGTACTCTTCTACGAGATGCCTCGCCTCCTGACCTTCCGGCCAGAGACTGTCGAAGCTTCCGGCGCACAGAGATTCGGGGGGCCGGATCGCTGGGGCGCGTTCGCCAGAATGGTCTCGATCGTGAGCATCCGCTCGTTCATCTACTTTGGGCTCGTTACGTTCGTCTCGTCTTATTACATTCAGGTGCTCGGTACTTCGACGGCTCTCGCCAACGCGGCCTTGAGCGTAATGCTCTTCGCGGGTGCTCTAGGCACCCTGACGATGGGATCACTCGCCGACCGGATCGGTCGGCGGGCCGTGCTCGCGGGAGCGATGCTCTTGCTGGCTCCCCTGATCTTCGCTTTCACTCTCTCGGGAGCCCTCGCCGGGATGGTCGTACTCGCCCTCGTAGGAGCCGTCACTATAGGGACCTTCGGTGTGACGGTGGTGATGGGCCAGGAGTACCTTCCCAGCAGGATAGGCGTGGCCGCCGGCGTCACCCTGGGCCTCTCCATCGGCATCGGGGGCCTCGGCGCCCCCTTATTCGGAGCCGTCGCGGACAGCTTCGGCCTCCACACCATGATGCTCACCCTCGCCGTGCTGCCCGTAGCGGGCCTCGCACTCTGCTTTACCTTGCCGCGTGAGCAGCGGTCAGATCCAAACCGCGCCTCCGTGTAATAGAACTACCCAACGAAATTTACTCTTTTGGGTAGCATAGGCGGAGCAGAGTTTGTCGTTCGAGAAAGGTTAAGGACGTCCTTTGAGGATCTTCAACGCCCTCGGCCACATAACCTATCGATACCGCTGGCTCGTCGTGCTCGCATGGGGCGCGCTGCTGATCGCGGGAGCGTTCTTCGCTCCTAATGTCTCCGACCGCCTCAAGGGTGGCTTCGGCAGCGCGAACTCTGAGGCCGAACAAGTTCAGGACATCATGATCGAGGAGTTCGGCGTCTCGCCTAACAGCCTTACGATAGTCTTCGAGGGCGGTGGACTCTTGACGGAGAACTCGCAGTTTCAGGAGGCGGAAGACAGGGCTCTTGACGAGGTACGCGAGCTGGAGGAAGTCGAGAACGTTATAGGCTACTCGGAGACGAACGACTACCGGTTCGTCTCTGAAGATGGCGGAGAAAGTTACGCTCTCGTCAACTTCAACACGCCTTACGATGATGCGCAGGATCTCGTGGACGAGGTGCGAGAGAAGGTCCGAACCGAGGAGCTTACGACCTACGTTACCGGAGCGCCGGCGGTGTACATGGACATCACCGAGGCGAGCAACGAGGACATCCGTCAGGCAGAGAAGTACGCCTTTCCCCTGGCGCTCGTGATCCTGATCGTCGCCTTCGGGAGCCTTGTAGCGGCGGGTATCCCGGTCCTGATCGGGGGCGCAGGCGTGGTCGTGACCCTCTCCGTCCTGTACTTCCTGGCCGGCTTCTATGATATGTCCGTCTTCGCACTCACGATCTCGACGATGCTCGGTCTGGGTCTCGGCATCGACTACGCGCTCTTCGCCGTGAGCCGTTTTCGCGAGGAGTTGGAGAACGGGCGGCCGGTCTCCGAAGCGGTTCCCCGCACGGTCGAGACAGCCGGAAGGAGCATCTTCTTCTCGGGCACCGCCGTCCTGATCGGGCTGACGGGCCTCCTCTTCTTCCCGTACATGTTTATGCGTTCGATTGGCGTCGCCGGCGCTCTGGTGGTTCTCTTCTCTGTGGCCTCCGCCCTGACCCTCTTGCCCGCGGTGCTCGCCATACTCGGCCCGAAGGTCAACGCCCTCTCCGTCCGTCGACGACGCGCGAGCGGGACCGTCGGGGCTGGTTTTTGGACCCGGAGCGCGGAGCTGGTGATGAGGCATCCGGTCTCCGTGCTCCTCGTCGTCGGCGTTATGCTCCTCGTCCTGCTGTACCCGGTGACTCATATGAAGGTTGGTGTACCAGAGGCGAGCGTGTTGCCGGAGGAGTACGAGTCGCGTCAGGGAAACGACATCTTGCGAGAGAGCTTCGACTACGCGAGCCTGACCCCGATCTACGCCGTCGCGACCCTCCCGGACGACCCGCTGAGCGCCGAAGGTCTAGGAGAGATCCAGAGCCTCGGCGAGCGTATCGAAGAGACCGAGGGCATAGACCATGTCGAGAGCATCTATACCGTCGGCGTCGAAGCCGTCGGGCGTCTCGCACAGGCCCGCCTCGAGGCCGAGGCTGCGACAGGTGTAGATGAGGCGGTCGAGGAGCAGCTCGCCTCCTTGCGTGAGCAGTACGGCTCCGTGCCGCCCGGAGCCGAGGAGCAGATACGAGTGGAGGCCGAGGCGCGTGTCTCAGAGGAGTTGGACGCTCAGGTGCCCGAGTTGCCGGATGGCGTCTTTGATAACGGTACCGTCACGCCTGAGGGCGTGGCGAACTTCCTGAACCTACCAGAAGCCAGGAACTCCGAGGAGCTGGAGAACGCCCTGCGTAACTACACTACCGGGGAAAGAGCGATTATTCAGGCGGTCACCGAGAACAGCCCGTATACGGAAGAGGCGCGGGATGCGGTCGGGAAGGTGCGAGCTCTAGAACCGCCTGCGGATACCAGCCTGCTCGTTGGGGGGCTCCCGGCCGGTCAGAGAGACTTTATCTCCAACCTGTACGGTAACGCCCCCTACGCCGTCGCCTTCGTGCTCGGTGTGACTTACCTTGTCCTGTTTCTGACGTTCCGCTCAGTCTTTATCCCGCTGAAGGCGGTGATCGTCAATATCTTGAGCCTCACCGCGAGCTTCGGGGCAATGGTCTTCGTTTTTCAGGACGGTCATCTCTCTGGTCTCCTGGGCTTCACGCCCTTGGGCTTCGTGGAGGCGACGGTGCCGATTTTGATGTTTTGCACGATCTTTGGGGTCTCGATGGACTACGAGGTCTTTCTACTTTCGCGTATTCGTGAGTCCTACGAGCACGGTGAGTCGAACGCCGCGAGCGTTTCGAAGGGGCTCGTGGCTACCGCCGGTATTATTACCTCGGCGGCCGCTATTATCGTCGTCGTCACTGGCGCGTTCGCTTTCACCGGCATCACCACGACCAAGGCCATCGGCCTCGGCCTGGCAGTCGCCGTCTTCGTGGACGCGACCATTATCCGTGTTCTCCTCGTCCCGGCCACCATGCGCATACTGGGTGACTGGAACTGGTGGCCCGGCGGCCGCAACAGTGTCTTCAAACGTAAGGCGTAACGCGCCCCTCAAGCCTACTATGAGCTTGGACCAGTCGGTCCAAAAGACTCTTTACAGGCGGCGCTACTTATACGGGAGCTGTTAGCCGAGTATACGGCGCGCAGGGTTGGTATTGGAACAACTGCACGCTGCTCCAGTAGCCTGAATAAACGTTTCCGCACGCACGAGGCAGAAGGCGGAGAGACCGTGGGCATGCAGTGCGGCGCAGTTTTTCGATACATCTCGCCGGCGGTTAACGACAGCCTGACGACTAGACGCAAACTTGCTGATGAGGATCAGCTTGTAAAAGACAAGGTTCACCGCGTAACGAAGAAGGGGGAGCCGGAATTTCGGCTCCCCCTCCTAATCATTGGCTACTCCTTTGTATTCGCCTGATTTTCACAGGGTGAAAGTCAGAACTCTCTAGACGCGTCTGGTTGCAAGGCTTCTTCCGCCGGGGCCGGGCTCCACGTCGGGATCCAATATTTTCCAATAAAAGAGGTTTCGGACAACGATCCCTGGGACAGCAATATAGATGTCTAAGCCCCCGACGGAGAAGGAGCGTGGTTTAGTACATGGATAAGGCCAAGAAGGCCGCGAAAGAGGTCTTGAAGTAAGCACCGT
>DASQMR010000197.1:0-10715 GCA_035645375.1 Rubrobacteraceae bacterium | reverse complement strand
TGGCTACGAACACTGCCAACGAGTCGTTGTTAATGTGTGAATGCTCCTGCTTCCCGCGGGTGTAACCGCTCAGGCTAACGTTCATGGCCACACGCAGCAGCCAGGTCTTGAACGTGCTGCGTCCTTGGAAGGTATCTAACTTCCTGTAAGCCCGGAGAAAAGTCTCTTGGCTAGCATCCTTAGCATCCTCAAGGTTACCGAGAATACGGTAGCAGGAGCGCTCGACAGTGGCTTGGTGGCGCCGGACGAGTTCTGAGAAAGCTCGAGGGTCGCCATTCTGAGCATGCTCCAAGAGCACAGTCTCGTCGAGCTTCATAGAGCTATAATGAGTGCGCCGCCCAACTGTGACGACCAATTATTCTCTCCCAACTCCCCACCTCCCCGTTGCTAACTACACAGCAGCAGAGCCATGAGCAGGATAGGGAAGCTGTATACAGAGGGTATGTAAATTCAGTAAAGGTTTCTTTAATAAGAGAGGCTGCCCCGGTGCCTCTCTTCACCGAATTGCCGTTAAGAGGTCTTCTCGGAAAGTCAGCAGGCTAGAGGGCCTAGAAGGCGATGAAGAGGCAAAGAAGCGCCGAAGTTGTTATACCCTAATATATCTTCTATGCTGCGGCCCCTGCGACCGTACCGCTTGGTCAGGTTGTGGGTAAGGATGATCTCGCTCTCGCTCACACCCTCCCCCGTTCGCTGCTCATAGCATCCACCAAACAAACTCTGCCACAAGACGAAGGCTCCGCGCATCGCCCAAACTGGTGATCTTTGCTTCCTCCTTCATCACGACTCTCACTGCGGTCGACGGCAGCGCGCGCCACCATGGCCAGCGTTGCCGTCGGCGCTCCCGATCTCGCGTCCTACCCGTAACAGAGCGTGCTGAGCCCGACCCGGCTTTGTGCATCTGGTGTTCGGTCCTTCGTTTGATAGAATCTGATCGCCGCGCTAAGCGGGGAGCTGGCGTTACCCTGTAGCCTGCAACACGCCCAGCAGGGCCTAGATCCCCGCCCGAGGCGGCTCGTGTTCGGTAGAAACCGGTGCGGCCGATGTTGAAGGCTTGGTCCCGGGCAATGGGGCCCCGTGAATTGTGTCAGGACCGAGAGGTAGCAGCACTAAGCGGGTAACCTCATGTGCTATCGGGGTAGCCGGGCCAGAGTCGGCGACCGGGAGTTCGCCGGGTTCGAGTCCGTCAAGGGCGGGGTGCGCGGCATATTTCTAGTTTTAGTCCTCCGAGCCTCCGCTATACTAGCGGTGTGAGAGATCGCCGGACTACTAGCTTCTAAATGCGCCACGTCTCGCTGTACCGCAAGTGGCGTCCCCGCACCTTCGACGCTATAGCCGGTCAGGAGCCGGTGGTACGCACCCTTCGTCGCGCGGTAGAGACCGGGCGCGTCGCTCACGCCTACCTCTTCTCGGGACCGAGGGGGACGGGGAAGACGAGCACGGCCAAGGTGCTGGCGATGGGGTTGAACTGTGAGAAGGGTCCGACGCCTGAGCCAGATGGAACCTGCGAGAGCTGTCGGGCTATCGTGAACAACTCCTCGATGGACGTGCTCGAGATGGACGCGGCCTCCAACCGCGGGATAGACGAGATCCGGGACCTCAGAGACAGGGTGAACCTTGCGCCTGTAGGGGGCCGGATGAAGGTCTACATCATCGACGAGGTCCACATGCTCACCACCGAGGCGTTCAACGCTCTCCTAAAGATGCTCGAAGAGCCGCCCGAGCACGTCGTCTTCGTGCTCGCGACGACCGAGAAACACAAAGTGCTGCCCACGATCATCAGCCGCTGCCAGAGCTTCGATTTCAGTCGGCCGGGCGTGGCGCTTCTCTCGGAGAAGCTGCGCGAGATCGCCGACGCCGAGGGGATAGAGACCGAGGCTGCTGCGCTCACCCTGGCCTCACGCGAGGCTCGCGGATCTTTCCGGGACGCTGAAGGTCTCCTCGACCAACTTAGTTCGTTCGCCGATGGCCCCGTAACCGCCGCGAAGGTCCGGGAGCTCCTGGGAGGGAGCGGTCCCGAGGTACTGTTGGAGACCGCGGATGCCCTCTATGAGCGCCGGGCGGCAGATGCTCTGCGCGTCGTGGACAGGCTCCAGAACGAGGGACGGGACCTCTCTCGCTTTACTGGTGAGCTTGTGGCCCACCTCCGGCGCCTCATGCTACTGCCGCACGCCCCCGAGGTCGCACTCGCCGAGGTCGGGCAAGAGGAGAGGGCGGGTCTCGAAGAGCAGGCTTCACGCATCCCGACCGGCGAGGTGGTGCGTATGATCGAGGCCCTAGGAGACACTATTTTACGCGCCAAACGCGGCGGTGATGCGAAGCTAGAGCTAGAGTTGACTTTCCTCAAGCTCGCCCGCGACTACAAAGAACCGCAGGTAGACGTCCTCCTCCGCCGTATAGAAACCCTAGAGAAGGCCGTTGAGAACGGGGCTTTGGCAGCGCCTCCGACGGACGCGGGATCGTCCGGTCAAGTGGTAGAGGACACGCCGATAGTCCCCGTAGTGTCGGAGGGCGAGGAGCCTGCTGTGGAGGGCGAGGAGGACGAGACGGAGAAGGAAACGTCCGCCGGCCTCGCAGACGAGGACGGGCAGGACGGAGCAGCCGGGCTTGAGGCTGTAGCGGCACAGTGGGTACAGGTCATACAGGACTTAAAGGATAGAAAGCAGGCCCTGACGGCTACCGTCTTTGCGGAGGGACGGCCGTCGAGTTTGCACGGCGGGCTACTGGTGATCACGTTCCCCGAGGAGTCGGACTTCTACGCGAAAGAGGCGGGGAAGCCTCGACATAGCGAGGCTCTGGGGAAAGTTTTGGAAGGCCGGCTCGGAACAAGACCGCGCCTTGAGTTCCGCGTTGACGGGAACACTGTAGACGCGTCCAGTCCCTCTTATTCCGAGGGTTCCGTTGCGGCTGAGCCAGAGGTGCCCAGCCCCCAGGAGAGGGAGGAGACAGCCTCTGCGCCTGCTTACATCACGCCTCCTCCAGAGCCCGAGTTGGAGGCGCGGAGTCGAGAGATCACAGGGGCGGGGGGCTCAGAGGGTGGTGATGTGATCCGCGACTCGGGGGAAGTGTTCGTTTTGGCACGGCAGTTTTTCGACCCCGGCGAGTAAGATGGAGAGAGTCGAAAGCTCTCGGGCGGTAGAAGAAGCGCTACCGTGCCACTATAGGGAATAAGTTACTCCTCAGCTTGACGGCCTCAAGGTGAGATGAACGATTCTACAGGGCTACGAAGGCTCGTGGCCGCGCGAGCAGAGGCGCGGGCAGAGTCACGCGCCCAACACACCGGCTATACCGCGCTCGGCTTAGAAAGAGCTGATGGTCCTGATCCCTACCGTTGGCGAACCATTAAGTGCGAGCTTTCTGGCTCCTGGCCCTGGCGAGCTTGAGCGAGAGTCCCAGAGTAGCCTTTTAAAGGAACGAAGCTCTCGCAACCTGCGCTCTGCTAGAAGAAGCCGCATGATACATACTGATCTCGGACTCCGGGTCGAGGCGCTGCCGGACAGGAGTCTTGGTACGTACATCGAAGCCCCGATCTTGTTGTCCTATACGACCGGGGCTAAAGCCTTATCCAGCGCGAGATTAGATCAGCCCTACCAGGCGCAGCAGCACCAGGACCAACGCGACCACGACCAGAGCTCCGAGCGCCATCTCTACGGTGCCCCCGGAACTCCCGCGACGCGTACCCCCACGGGAGGTCCCACTATGCACGGTTCTGCTACGCCCAGAAGAAGACCGCCTCCGCGTGAAGAAGTTTCGCATGGCTCTCCTCTCCGTGACAACCTTTCCCAAGCATATTGTAGCGTACCGGTCGGTGAGAGGATCAAGCTGCAGTAACGATCCTGGCCCTTTCTTTTTAAGCTGAAAGCTCCTTGTATGTTGCTCAGGCGCCAGGAGACCTTCGTTCAGTATGACTTGAGGTGTTTGGCGAAGGTGGCGTAGCTGCCAGATAGTGAGCGGCGTGTCGCCTGAGCTGCGAGAGAGTCTCGGAGTGATAGGTTCTTCCGATCGCCTTCTTGGGGGTGTGGATCGTGCGCTCGGCCTGTTCCCTTACACGTGCCGCTCACTGATCAAGGGACAGGCGATGTTCAGTGGATTAGCTTGACAGAGTCTGACGAAGGGTTGAGGTAATCCGCAAAGGCGTGGCTCTACGCCGCGAACTGATACTAAGGGGGCGCGAGGAGCAGTATCCGGACCGTGCACAGCGTCCGCTGTGTATACGCCTTGCCTCAAGATGTTGGGCCTCATCAGAACTGGTCTTGTGCTGCATGGAGAAGGTGGTCTACGGTGGGGTACGGATATCTTGCGTCGAAAGGGATATTTACTATCCAACGTGATGAGATAGCGAACAGTCAACAACATACCTCGCACGAGGCTGCGCCGCTGCTGGAGATAAGCGTGGATGTTTTGCGCAAGCGCGCTGCGCGCGGCCCGCTCAACGAGGAGAATGATCCTTGCGGCACGATGCACATCCGTTCTTACAATAACCCAACGGCTACAAAGCATGGAGAGATGAGCAACGCGATGGCGACCAGCCCAAGCGAGCTAGTAGGTAACTTGCGGTCGTATATCGAGTCTCTGAAGAGTGAACTCGCCGCCCGCAACGAAGAGTTGCGCCGCCGGGAAGAGGAGCATCGGGAACAGGGCCTTCGTAAGGACCATCTGCCCGCTAGGACGGGCGGATGCGTAGTCGGTCTGGAGGCAACCTCCGCAAAACCGCAAAACAGTCGAAGAGGATACGTTGAGTCTGCAGACAGAAGTAAAGTAGAGGCCCCGTTCGGTAACCAAGAGGCTCAAACGGGAAGACATAGATTACGGTGGTGGCGGAGCGTGTTCGGCATTTGAGCACCAGGGGTGAAAGAGCAGGGGAAGAGGTCCTTCCCGAAGAAGAACCAGGCAGAGGTTTCTACACGCTGTCGGAAGCCGCCCGGCTCTTGCGTGCGCCCGTGCGAAGCGTGCTGGAGTGGCTGGAGACGGGGGAGATCGAGGCCGAGTTGCACTCTCGTAACGGACGATGGAGGATCTCCAAATCTTCGCTGAAGGGCTTCGGAGTCGTGGGGCGTACTGAAGAAGAGTTTGCATGGCGCTACGAGAAGGAACACCTGCTGACTGAGTTGCACGCGGAAAGAGAGCGGGCCAATCGGGAGCGCGACAGGGCGGTTCGCGAACACGACAGGGCTGACCGGAAGCAGTATCAGGCGGAGAGGTTGCGCAGGGAGCTTGAGATCGAGAGGATGAAAGGGAGTCGCCGGGAGGGAGGGGTGGCAAATCGGTAGAAAGAAGACGTTGGAGGAGACGCTCACCGCTTTGATAAGGGCGGAGTTCGTGAGCCTCTTAACCGACCTGGAGGAGGAGCGACGGGAGTATCGTCGACGGTTAATCCTCAAGGAGGAGTCTCAGGCTGTGTTGAAGAAGGCGGAGACCCAGGTGCATGAGTTGTACTCTGAGAGGATCGCACTCGGGAAGCGGTTCTGGGAGGCTTACTATGGAGACGGTGAGCTTTCCTTCTCTGAATATAAGACTGATTCTGGAACACTCGAACGCGTTATCGAAAGAGCCGAGAAGGAGCTGGAGAAAGCTCGCGTAAACTTCGAGACGGCCAACTTCGACGAGAGCATAGAGGGTTCGAGGTTGAGGGCTAAGGCAGACGCCGCTCAGTACGAGGCCGAGCGCCGGATCGCCGAGCTCGAGGAGGCGCTAGAGGACGTGCTCGCCAGGGCAAGGAGCAGCACCGAGGAGTCCAGCCGGTCCCTACGAGACGAGCTTGAGGCGCCCCGCCTGGACGCTGCCGCTAAAGAGCTAACCGTCTTTAAAGAGAACGTCGAGCCACATCAAACAGTTGACGATATGCTGGGAGGCGCCACGATGTTTCCGGCAGCAAAGTCGCGTCGCGCTTGGTGGCTCAAGTGGCTTAGCATATAGGGAAAAGCATTCTCACGGGCGCGATTCGTGCTGCGATTATCCGGCATCGAGAAACGTTTCTTGGCCGGCGTTCTTGGCGGCAAGGGTGAGGTGCTCGCCGCACTCGCATTTGAAGATGGGGTTCCTTGAATGCCACTCCTCCTCGCGGCCCAAGACCACAAGCTTCTCCCCACAGATGCACTCAAGGACGAAGCTTCTCTCATAGGGGATATCCATCCGCATTCTTTGATCCTTTCTTCAGGTGACCCGACGTTAGATCTTATTCACGCATGCCGAGGCGGCGCGCACAACGTGAAGCGTCTTGAAGTAAACGCGGCTTAAGCTTGAGCCCAAACTTCGATAGAAGGTTATCTCAACCTCTTATTGAGGTTTACTGTATAGCGGGTTGACGCAGCGTCGAGAAGTGCGCCGCTCACAGACTCGCCACTAGCATCGATCTACTCACATACCGTTGCAGCGATTGCAGAGGTATAGGATCCTTTGCTAGACGCAATCTGCTCTTGACGCCTCGCCGATCGGAGCGTGTGCTTCTGGTGCCTCCTGTTCTATAGCGCTCTTCGATTGCGCCTCTTTAAGGGAGATGTGAAGGCTTCTCTGTGAGTTCTCGCCGGACACGAGTAATAGCAACGATACAAGCGTCAGACCCCGAGCTGTGGTTGTAAACGAAGATAAAGAAGCTGAGGGTTGGAAGCGAGTCTGGTTCTCTTCCGGGCTGTAGCCTGAGGTTAAAAAAGGCTTGCTCGCCTTGTCTGTACCAGCTTGGCGTCCAAGTAACCAGCCGGGCCTTCCAGAGCGTGTTGGCCGAGAGCCATCAAAATTCCGAATGAGACAAGAAATCGCTTCTCACGTTTCCCGCCATGCACGCCCATGAGGCATTGATGAACAGCCCTCGGCTCTGAGGAGCGCTGCACGGTATACTCTATGCTTGGACTTCGCGTTGAGGCGTTCCCGGATAAGAGCCTAAGAGCGCGCGGCGCCCTCGGAGAGGAGACTTTAGTTTGTCGCCACGACAGAACGTTAACAAGATGATGCAGCAGGTCCAGAAGATGCAGGCGGAGATGCAGCAGGCTCAGGAGGAGCTGGCGAAGGAGACCGTGACCGCCTCTGCCGGCGGCGGAGCGGTCAAGGCGACCGTAACCGGCAATCTGGAGTTGGTCTCCGTCGAGATAGATCCAGGCGTCGTCGACCCTGATGACGTTGAGATGTTACAGGACATGGTAATGGCGGCCGTCAACGAGGCGTTGACCTCGTCTCAGGAGATGGCCTCCAAGCGGTTAGGCGGAATCACTGGCGGCCTGGGCGACATGGGCCTGAACATGCCGGGGCTCTAAAGGAGGCCGGTAGAGACTTTTGGCCGCGTATGCGAGGCCGGTAGAGCGCCTCATAAACGAACTCTCGAAGCTTCCTTCCATCGGGCCCAAGAGCGCCCAGAGGATCGCCTTCCACGTCGTACGCGGTCGCCCCGACGACGCTCGGGCTCTCGCCGAGGCCCTGCGCGAGGTCAAAGAGCGAATAAAGCCGTGTCGGCGCTGCTTCAACCTCACCGAGGCCGAGGAGTGCGGGATTTGCACAGACCAGAGGCGAGATCAAGCGGTCATCTGCGTAGTCGAGGACCCGTATGACATCGGGCCGATCGAGCGGACCGGCGAGTACAAGGGGTTGTATCACGTGTTGGGAGGAGCCCTCTCGCCGCTCGACGGGATAGAGCCGGAGGATCTGCGGATTGCGGAGCTCGTAGAGCGGGTCGGGAGTGAGGGGACCAAGGAGATCGTCGTCGCCACCAACCCCAACACGACCGGCGAGGCGACGGCGCTATTCATCGCTCAGGAGTTGGAGGAGAATTCGGTCCGGGTGACCGCTCTGGCGAGCGGGCTTCCGGTCGGGGGCGACCTGGAGTACGCCGACGAGGTGACGCTCGGACGAGCCTTCGCCGGACGGCGTGAGATCTAGAGATCTAAAAGCCCGTCTTCCCGGCTCCGCGGACGGCCTCTCGGGGTTGAGCCGCCGCTCGGTCGAGTCTCTGGGGGAGACGGTCTCCACCCTGGCGCCTCGCTCCGCTACCCTCGTCCAGCTGCCGGAGATGGACCGCGAGCTCGCACGAGCTTTGAACACGATGGGGGCGACGCGGCTCTACTCGCACCAACTTGAGGCATACGAGATGGTGCGGGCCGGGAAGAACGTCATCGTCGCGACGGCGACCGCGAGCGGTAAATCGCTGTGCTACAAGATCCCCGCCTTCGAGAACGCGTTGGTTAGTGCGAGTAACAGAGCATTGTTCCTCTACCCGACGAAGGCGCTCGCCCAGGATCAGCTGCAGAAGATCCAGAAGCTAAAGCTGCGCGGCGTCTATCCGGCTACCTATGATCGAGACACGCCCAAGGCCCTGCGCTCCGAGCTGCGGCGGAGGGCGAACGTGATCCTTACAAACCCCGACATGCTAAACGTTGGCCTCCTGCCGAGCCACGACTCTCTCTGGGCGGACTTCTTTAGAAACCTCAGGATTATCGCGGTGGATGAGGCTCACCTTTTGCGCGGCGTCTTCGGATCCCACGTGGCGGCGGTGCTGAGAAGGCTACGACGAGTCGCCGAGCTACACGGAGCGGACCCTCGCTTCGTCCTCACCAGCGCTACCATCGCCAACCCTCTGGAGCTGGCTGAGGTGCTGACCGGGTTACCGTTCGAGCTCGTGGACCGAGACGGGGCCTCTTCGGGGGAGCGGCGGGTGGTCTTCAGGAACCCGCCCCTGAAGGACGAGGAGAAGGGCGACCGGCGAAGCATGCTCACCGAGGCTTCCTTCGTCTTCTCGAAGCTGGTGGCGCAGGGCGTACGAACCATCGCCTTCGCGAAGAGCCGCAAGACGGCGGAACTTATCTATCGTTACGCGGCCGATCGCCTGGGCCCGAACCTCGCGCGGCGCATCTCGCCGTACCGAGCCGGTTACACTGTCCGGGAGCGCCGGGAGATAGAGGGAAGGCTTTTCAGCGGCGAACTGCTCGGCGTAGTCTCGACAAACGCGCTGGAGCTAGGGGTGGACGTGGGCGCTCTGGACGCGGTGGTCTGCTGCGGGTATCCGGGGAGCGTCGCCTCGATCTGGCAACAGTGGGGTCGAGCCGGACGGGGAACTGAACCGTCGCTCGCCGTGTACATCGCCGGGCGGGACTCCCTGGACCAGTACCTCTACGAGAACCCCGAGAAAGTTCTCGGGCGGCGGGTCGAGGCGGCGCGCCTCACGTTGGAGAACCCGTACATTCTGGGACCGCACCTGCTTGCGGCGGCGCACGAGGCGCCGCTGGAGGATGGGGACGAGCGGTACTTCGGGTACGGTTACGGGGGGGTGGTCAAGGATCTCGTCGACTCCGAGGCGCTCGTCGAGAGCGGGGGGAGAAAGCATTACGTACGGGGGGACAACCCGGCGTGGGAGATCTCGTTGCGCTCGGCTGACTCGGCTTCGGTTGTGGTGGCGGACGGGGAGGGGGAGGTTATAGGCTCCGTCGAGGCGCGGCGGGCGCCGATGGAGTTGCACCCCGGGGCGACCTACCTGCATCGCGGAAAGGCCTACGAGGTCGAGGACCTCAACCTCCCGGCTCATCAAGCCCTCGTCCGCAGGGTCCCGAACCGCTACTACACCCGGGTCAAAGTCGAGACGGACGTGGAGGTTTTGGAAGAGTCGGAGAACCGTGACCTCGCCAACGGCGCGAAGCTGCACTGGGGACGGGTGCGAACCACGGATCAGGTAACGCTCTACAAGAAGATACAAGTCCAGGACTCGCGGGAGATAGGAGTGTTCCCGCTCGACCTGCCTCCGACCACCTTCGAGACGCGGGGACTCTGGATCACGTTGCCTCCCTTACCGCCGCCAAAGGGCAACGTCCGTCCGAACTTCGTAGAGTTCCTGGGCGCGCTGCACGCGGCGGAGCACGCTATGATCGGGCTCCTGCCTCTCTTCGCGATGTGCGACCGGGGAGATATCGGGGGACTCTCTATAGCCCTGCATCGCCAGACGCACAGGCCGACCGTGTTCGTCTACGACGGCTACCCCGGTGGTGTCGGCATCTCCGAGCGTGGCTACGACACCTTCGAGGAGCTCGCTCGCGACGCGTTGAGCGTCCTCGTACGCTGCCCCTGCAAGAAGGGCTGCCCGGCGTGCATCCAATCCCCGAAGTGCGGCAACTGGAACGAGCCTCTGAGCAAAGACGGCTCCGTCGCGGTCCTGCGTTACATGCTCGGTCAGTTGAGCCGCTACCCGACTCTCTAGACGTGCCAGGGAGCTATACGGCTCTACAAACGGTAGTAGCTACGGATCTGGGCCTCGTACTCTGATGTTAGTCCCGAGCAGGGCTCCGTCAGCTTTGGAACGCACTGTTCTGATGCGCGAGAGCCACAGTCCTGTTCCTTACGTCCGTGCGCTTAGCCATCAAGCAAGGCAAACAGCGCGAGGTGGATGTGTCATGCTGCTCGGCTGAGCCAACAGGATCATCCGGCGCAAGGTGGGGCGCCGGTTCGCCGGAAAGGGAATCACGACGATCCTGGGTTCTCGAGTAGGGGAGAGAAGCTGAGTCGACAAGGACATCGATAGCTACGTACTCGCACCTAATCTCGGTGCGCCGACGAGAGAAGCACATCCTCGCTCGCCCGCGAGTTCGAGGAGGAGTTTGGGCGGCTCGGCGTTCTCTTCTGCGTCGCCGTGCTGAGACATCCGTGGAGGGAGTCTCACGGTCCTCGGAGTAGGATCCACAAAGAGTAACCAATGTTCATCCTCGGAGGCCCTACAATAATCTTAGGGCTTTGGTACAGTGCCTGGG
>DASQMR010000196.1:0-4075 GCA_035645375.1 Rubrobacteraceae bacterium | reverse complement strand
GTTTTCTTCGTGTGTCTCTGTCATGGCGCCATACTAGCACCCCGCGCCGGCGGGACTCGCGAGCTAGCCTCCGGCTCTGCTAGAGTCTTGTTCGGACTACGAATAGCTTTGCGGGAAGTAGTCTCAGGGAAGTAACGTTGCATGGCGGCAACATCCTCTGCAGACCAGTACGTGAGCGGGAGCGGCCGGTTCTTTATGCGTTCGGGGATCGCGGGTGAGAGACTCGGCCCGGAGCGCGACGAGTTCGAAGTAGCCTCTATACCCCTGACCAGGAAGCATGCGATAGGCTGGCGCGTCTCCTGCACCGACATGCCAAAGAGGAACGCGATACTGATCCAAAAGTACGCTCATTGCCTCACGGATTTTCCTGTGGCGCTGAGAAGCCGATGAGGTCGACGCCGAATTAACGCTCGTGATCTCCAACCACCCAGCCCTCTCTTCCCGCGCCCAGCTCTACGACATCCCCTTCTACCACCTGCTGATTACAAAGGAGACGAAGATTGAACAGGAGCCTGCGTGCTCGACCTCCTCTCGGAGGATGACCTAGATTTCATCGTTCTCGCCCGCTACGTACAGAAGGGAGAGTCCAGTGGTTTGGGCCTCCTGGGGTACTCTTGTGTGGAAGTTCAGCTGACGTTCCTGCCGCGCCACCACCAGACCCCTAGAACGATTGCTGCGATCCCCAGGATGGCGAAGACGACATGGGAGGCGGAGCCGACGAGGCCTGCGACTCGAGACCAGTTCTCCCCGAGTAGCCGGCCACCCCAGATCAGAAGGATATTCCAAATGCCGGAGCCGAGCGTGGTCAGGAGGATGAACCGTCCGAGGGGCATCTCCGAGAGTCCAGCTGGAATCGAGACGAGGCTTCGGACTCCCGGCACCATCCGCCCGATCAGCACTACCGCCCCGCCGTACCTGTCGAACCACTTATCGGCACGATCTAGCTCAGCTTCCTTCACGCGCAGGGCTCTACCGTAGCGGAGGATAAGCTCGCGACCACCCCATCTGCCAAGCGCATAAAGGATGAGCGCCCCGGCTAGCGAGCCGGCGGTAGCGGCGACGAGCGTCGGACCAAATCGCAGGTCTCCCTGGCCTATGAGAAACCCGGTAAGCGGCAAGATCACCTCTGACGGTATCGGCGGGAACAGGTTCTCAGCCAGCATCAAGAAGGCCACCCCCGTGTAGCCGAAGGACTGGATCACGTCCGACACCCAAGCGGCTAGCGCCTCACCCACTAAAAGGTCCTACCAGGAGCTCCAGCGCTGCGCTGCCGACCAGTATCAATAGAGGTCGCATGCCGGTCAATAGGGCCAGCAGCAAGGCAACTCGCTATGACCACGCGCGATCCTCCATTCTCGAAGGAGTCTCTGGCAAGGCCGAGCATGCAGATGAGGTAGGAGGCCGCCTCAGGATGGTTGAATCCGGCAGAAGCTAGTGTAGTTGGATATTCTGATCATGTTCTCTCTCGTTGATACGCGCCGCCAACGGATGAGGTTGCGTTTAAAGAGGCCAAGGTCGCCTCAAAGATACCGGGCGCCGTAGCTCCAAACTGCGGAAAAGGCGACCCGAGCGTAGAGGTCTCATAGCTCGTAATATACCCCTTGTTTCATCGCGCTAACGATCTGAGGCACTCTTGTCCATCAAAGCTGGGAGAGGAGATAGAAATAAAGCGTAGCTTACAAACCCGCACACAAACCCTGTGACATATGTGTGCAGCGAGTCTAGCAGAGATTTAGAAGTGTCTGTACTATCGATGATGCGGAATACGCGGGTTGGAGGCACTAAGGGAGCGGGACCTTGAGCGAGCAGAAGGTCACCCTGCCTACCATCCACCGCAACGTCGTCGGCTGCTCGAGCTCGAAGGACCCGGGCCCGGGATCGCCGAGGAGGTGAAGACATGATCGACGAGATCCGCGCATTGCTGACCCGACATCTACCAGGCTACGAGGTCCGGTCCGTAGCTAAGCTGGGCGAGGGATTGGACAATGTCGCGTACGAGGTCAACGCCGAGTTGATCGTCCGGGCAAGCAAGGAGGCTGTACCCGACCGCCGAAACGAGTCGATCCGGCGCGAGGTGGACCTGCTGGCTGCGGTGAACGAGTTGTCCCCGCTGCCGGTCCCGGAGCCGATCTTCGCCGACGCCGAGGCGGGCGTCCTCGCGTACTTCAAGATCCCCGGAGTTCCCCTGCTCGATCATGCGGTGACCAGTCTCGCGCGGCTGGCGTCCGACCTTGGCGGGTTCTTGGGCTGCCTGCACCGGGCTCCCGTGCAGGAGATGGAAAAGCTGGTGAGAAGGGACACCGACCCGCTGACGACGTGGCGGGAGGAAGCCGAGCGGGACTACTGGGAGATCGCGGAGCATTTACCCATGGCGGCCCGCCGTGTGGTCGAGGACTTCCTCAGCCGTGTCCCGCCGGCGGAGAAGCGGATCGCAGCGTTCTGTCACAACGACCTTGGGGCAGAGCACGTACTGGTGGACGTCGGGGGGAACACGGTCACGGGCATCATTGACTGGACCGACGCGGCCATCGCCGATCCCGCCTGCGATCTCGCGCTGATCTACCGAGACCTCGGCCCCGAGGTCTTTGACCTGACGCTGACTCACTACGCGGGTCGCTTCGACGAAGCCGACCGCGAACGGGCCGTCTTCTATGCCCGCTGCTCCCTCCTAGAGGACGTCGTGTACGGCCTGAGCATCCCCGATGCGCATCACCTTTACGGGGAGGCCGGCCTGGCGCGCCTCGCCCGGACCTTCGCGTAGGGCGCCTGCTTTCCTCTCTCTCCGGCACGGAGCTACCAAACAGGACTAGAGGCCGTAGCTCTTCGTACGCTCTCTGCTTAGGGGTGGAGAGACCAAGCGAAGAAGGAGGGAGACCGCGAACCTGAAAGAAGTTGCATACTTCTACGCAGAGCAAAGTACATACTTCAATGTATTTTCGTCTGCTCTGGTTAGCTCTCGTTTAAGAACGGATATATATCATCTCAGAAACAAGTACCTGGGTGGATCTACTTCTGCGCACCTCTCGGAATGGGTAGAGAAGAGACCCGCTGTGCAAAAGGAGACCTTCATACATAACGCCATGCGCATACTCATCGCTGTCGCGCCCACAATGTACCGAGAGACGCTCGAGAACATCCTCCGAACAGAACGTCCAAACGATGACGTGCGTCTCGCCGACCCTCAGATCCTCGACCGGGAGGCGTCTTCTTTCCGCCCCCACTTGATCGTATGCAGCGATAACGCCTCTGAGGTACGGGACGTTAGCGTCCCCTCCTGGGTCGTGATCCGCTATCAAGACAGCTTGAGCGCGAGCGTCTCCCTCGACGGGCAGGGCACGCGGCTCATCCAAGACATAGAGATTGAAGACCTGCTCGGGGTGGTCGAGGAGACCCAGAGGCTGGTGATGCGCGAGAGTTAGCGAGGTCTTCGCGGGCGGGAGGTCTACTACTAGCTAATCGCTGTCTTCTTGTTGCTCTTTCTGCTAGTCCTCCTGAGAAATTTCTTGGAGGGTGATCCAATCCTCGAAAAGGGCCTTCCTGACAGCCTCTCCCCTG
This sequence comes from Rubrobacteraceae bacterium, assembly GCA_035645375.1. Lineage (GTDB taxonomy): Bacteria > Actinomycetota > Rubrobacteria > Rubrobacterales > Rubrobacteraceae > Rubrobacter_F. The sequence continues at coordinate 520 of DASQMR010000196.1, read as the reverse complement.
GAGTTCACGCCCATCTTGGGGTAGATGTTGGCCAGGTGGCGCTTTACGGTGGCCTCCGAAAGGGTAAGCGCGTTCGCTATCCGGCGGTTGGAGAGTCCACGGGCGACGAGCAGCAGGATCTCCATCTCCCGGGCCGAGAGTATGCCCTCCGACCCCTCATCGACTTTCTCTAGCAGCTCTCTGGGCAGGCCTACGACAACGTGCTCCCCCTTGGGATCGAAGACCGCCGCTCGCACCGCACCTATGAGATGCTCTATGGAGACGCTCTTTAGCAGGTAGGCGCTCGCTCCCAGCTTCATGAGCTCGCGTATGTAACGCGGCTCCTCGAACACGGTTACTATAATCACCTTGGGGGGAGGCGAGATCTCGCGCATTCTCAGGAGAGATTCCTTGGCTCTCTCGAAGGGCATCTGCACCTGCATGATGACCACGTCTGGCTTCTCCTCCTGGGCCAGACTTAGAGCCTCTTGGTCGTTGGGCAACTCATCCACGATCTCCAGACCTCCGTAGGAGGAGAGCA
>DASQMR010000195.1:0-3818 GCA_035645375.1 Rubrobacteraceae bacterium | reverse complement strand
GGTGGCGGGCTTGATTCCATACCGAACCTCCTTCTTTATGCTTGCTCTATAGTGCTTGAGGAAGAGAAGTAGCGCATCGTCCGTGAGTATGATCTTCGACCTGAACCTTCGTACAGGCCAACCTTGCCGATCTCCACGGCTGGCCTTCGCTGGACGCGAGGCGCACCGGCGCCGCACGACGACGCTATGTGAATGTCACCGTCGATGAGCTGCTCGACCTAGATCCTCTCCTCTCCCCTACCATTGCGGCTTCCGAGAGCACGCTCCAGTAGGCAACTTCGTCCACTCTCTCCCGCCGTCCTTGCAACCTAGGCGCGTTCGCAGGATACGCGCTAACGACCCTGTTGGAGGAGCGAGCGCACTTAGGGAAGAGATGGCTCTTAGGGGGCATATTGTTCCGATGATAGACGTAGTAGCGGTCATGGTGACCGTGGTGCCAACTAGCGCAATCCCGGCGTAGGCAGCAGTGCCGAAACTCGGTGTCGACTATTGTGGCTGACAAGCATCCGGTTTCGGCGAACCTGTGCTCGGGAGTGATATAGGCTTTATCGAGGGGGAATCCCGCAGGATAGTGTACTAGGGTCAGCATCCTACCGCCTGTGCTGGGAAGCGCCGCTAGCATGCATAGAGTACAGAGAGGAGGGCCAAGTTGCTACAGGCTAACCCTTCTCTTTTACCCTTGTTTCGCTCGCTGAGCAAGGGCGTTAGGGAGAGGAAGGTCTGAGTGGCATGATCGTGAACATGAGGAAGCTCAGCCGTAGCGAACGCTACGAGTATTTCAGTGCCCATGATGGTAGAAGATCAGGATGCTACAGGCTTGTAGCCGCCCAAGAGCGCGTGCCCAGCCCGTACCCAGAATGCGTCAACGCCCTCGAAGCCTGCCTCCTCCATCCAACACAACTGAACGGGAAGCGTCGAGGGTTTGTCCATCGGATCGGGATGATTATATATGTTCCAGCGCTCGCGTAAGAAGAAGTCGTAGGCTCGCGTATCACCATAGATTTTCACGGAGCGGTAGCGTGTCTCCTCCGCCCACGCGGCGGCGAAGTGGCTCCTAGCGCGCTCGGTACGAGCCTCCATTACATCAGCGTACAATAACGCCCCGCCGGGCTCCAGCCGATCAAAAAGTCGCGCGAACAGGGCCCGCTTGCCCGTATCGTCGAGGTGGTGGAGCACCAAGGAGCTCAGAAACACCCGCACCTCCGGCAGCCCGTCTATCCAGGAGGGCTCCTCCAGGCGGAATCGGCGCACCTCGGCGCGGTCTCCGTAGGGACCCAACAGCTCCGCCGCCCTTCTCAGCATGCTTGCCGAACCGTCCAGGCCCAAGATGCGAGCCTTCGAAAACTCACGCAGGACCGCCGCGCTCAACCATCCCATACCAGTGCCAATCTCTACACCGACGAACGGCTCGTCGGATTCGGCAGGTATCAGGTCCAGGAACGTACGCGCGATCTCTTCCCGGCCCGGCACCATCGCCCGGCCGAGTTCGACGAAGGTTTCTGACTCATCTTCGCCCCAGGCTTCTAGAGCATCGTCCACGCGGTGCGCGTCTTCGTCCATGTTCAGCCGCCTCTCGCTCCCTGGCATCTACCAATACACTCTATTTTCGGTACGCTCTATCTTCGTAGTCGACAACTTCCTTCCTACCGTAGGCGGCGCGAGAACCGCCCAAGGCCCCGTCTTTTCTTTCTACCACCCTTGTGTACCGGGTACATCGCATTGCTCATGTCGAGGTTTCTGGTCCTAAGACAAGCTTCAGCAAAGGGTCCGAAACACGCATGAAGGAGTTCTTCCCAGGTGTACGCAATGGCGGCTACTCGAAGAACGAATGTTTCGGAGCTGCGCCGGGTCCCACCGTGTGCCATCATTAGGCGTAAGAAGCTTCGGGTGAGGAAGGAGGGGACACGGCATCTTCAGGCCTGGTCCGGTGGAGCGCGTTGGCGTTCATGCTGGGCGGGGCGGTTTGGGCCATCTTGGGCCTTTGGGCCATGATCGGCTACCTGCAAGCGATCCCTGGTCGCGAAGACGTCCTGTTGTTCGTAGTCGCGCTGCTGCTCACGGCAACGGGGCTGATAGCGCTCCACAGGTTGCAGAAAGACAGCTATGGAAGTCTAGGACGGGCGGGCTTCTACATCACCCTCGCCGCAATCGTGGCCCGCACCCTGGGCGCGCTAGTTTTCTTGGCGGATAGCTCGGCCCTAGAGTGGATCTCGCCGCCGGCTACTGCGGTCATGCTCGTCGGGTTCGTGCTCTACGGTATCGCCACACTGCGAGCGAGAGTGCTGCCGCGCTGGTACGGCCTGGCTCTCATCGTTGCCCTGCCCGTTTCGCTACCCCTTGCGGGCTACGGAACTGCGTTGTTCGGGCTGATACTGCTAGCATTGGGCTATGCGCTGTGGTTGCGAAGCGGCTTCGCTACCGAGCAGCCCTCGCGTGCGAGGTAAACTTGCCCCGAACGCACTCTCGACGCCCACGGCAATAGGCTACCTCTACCCTAGCCTACTCAAGAAGCAAGTGCGGTTGTCCGCCGCTACCAAAAGAAAGACGACTACAGCGTGAAGTAAAAGGTTGCGCCGTAGCCTACTCGGCCTTCGGCCCACACCCGGCCACCATGTCGGTGAATGATGCGCTGCACCGTGGCCAGCCCTATGCCGGTACCTTCGAACTCGCTACCGCCATGAAGACGTTGAAAAGCGCCGAACAGCTTGTCTGCATAAGCCATATCGAACCCTGCACCATTGTCGCGCACGAAATACGCTCGTTTATCCTCTTGCTCCGAAGCGCCAAACTCGATTCGTGCATGCGTCTGCTTACCGGTGAACTTCCAAGCGTTGCGCAGCAAATTTTCGAGTACCACCCTAAGCAGGCTCTTGTCTCCCTCCACCAACAGGCCCCCCTCTATCAGGAACTCGACTCGCCGTTCCGGCTGACTACGCTTGAGCTCCTCCGCAAAGCTCTTGGCTAGGTCGCTCAGATCGACGCTCTCTCGGCGCATCTCGCTACGCGTCATCCGGGACAGATCTAGCAAATCGTCGATGAGTTGACCCATGCGCTGGCTCGCGGCCCGCACCCGCTTCAGGTAGTCGTTGCCCTCCTCATCGAGCTCGTCGGCGTAGTCCTCGAGCAGAATCTTGGAGAAGCCGTCGATGCTCCTGAGGGGGGCACGCAGATCGTGAGATACCGAGTAGGAGAAGGCCTCCAGTTCACGGTTAAAGGCGTTGAGCTGCGCGGTGCGCCGCTGCACGCGTTGTTCTAGTTGTTCGTTGAGCTTGCGGATCTCTACTTCCGCCTGCTTGCGCTCGGTTATATCCTCGTGCATCAGGATCACCTCGCGTACGTTTCCGTCCTCATCCTTTATAGGGTAGATGAAAGCCCGGACCCATCGCTTGGGCTCCTCGTGGCTGGTCAGGCCAGGGATAGTCTCATCAGGATCGTACGCGGCCGCCGGGATCAGCGTAGGTTCTCCTGCAAAGCCCCTCCGAATGTACGGCATTAGGCCCTTAGCCACCAGCTGCTGATCTTCCAACAAGTTGTAGCCCGGAATGTCTTGGAGGGTCACGCCCCATAGTTCTTCCCAGGCTCGGTTTACCTGGAGCGTCTGGCCGTCAGGCGAGAGAACCTGTATGCTCAAGGGCGACTGCTCGATTATGGCGCGGAAGCGCGCCTCGGACAACCGCAGCTCGCTTTCCGTTCGTCTGCGCTCTGTAATGTCGCGGGCTATCGTAGAGGCTCCGACGAGGTTGCCGGAGAGGTCTTTGACAGGAGATATGGTCAGCGAGACGTCGAGGCGTCTGCCATCCTTGGCTATGCGTACCGTC
>DASQMR010000194.1:0-3569 GCA_035645375.1 Rubrobacteraceae bacterium | reverse complement strand
CCGGATGGCCTGTCGGTTCTTGAAGGCCCGCGGGTACGGGCGGGTGCGTCGCTATGCCGGTGGTTTAGAGGAGTGGGAGAGTGCAGGATATCCGTTGGAGGGCGAAAGCGTCGGATAAGCGAAGGGGGAAGAACCCCTCAGGGGGATCTCCTGTCGTGACGAACTTCCGAGATGTTTTCTTCCACGCACTCCTCGGGTGAATAAAGCTTCGGAGCGGGGCCTGCCGACAAAAGTTCCATCGCCGATTCATCGCTGTGTGCTCTCATGAGAGCCGGTGGGTCAGGCGCAGGGAGGGTAGTGCTAGCTAACCCGATGTGCAAGTTTAATCGGTGAGGAGATCCGCGAAGCGGAGCGGCGGCAGCCCGACTTGCTGAGCGAAGTAAACGGCCGCGGTATGGCTCAAGACCTTGCGTAGTCAGCGAGAGGTAAGATGCCAGCGGTCCCGTGCCCACACCTTCTTGGCCCCGTAGCGCTCGGCTAGCTGAGAGATCACCGTCTCTATGCGCCTTCGCTTTTGCACCAGCCATCGAGGCCAGGGCTCCTTCTCACCCTTTTTGGACTTGTAGGGTGCAAGCAGGGTCAACCCTCGTTCGTCGAGCCGCTCGGTGAGTCTGGGACTCCAGTAGTTCCTGTCCCCCAAAACCCAGCCCTTTTTCCCGGCATCTTCGAGCATCTCTTCGGCCAGGTGCAGGTCGTGAGCATCGGCCGAAGCGAGCTCCACGCCCACTATCACTCCCGGCTAGGCCACGTGCAGATGGGCGCGAAGCCCGAAGAAGGTCTGCTTGCTCATCTCGTCGTAGCCGAAGGCGCTCTCCTCCGTTAAGTCGCGGCAGCGGTAAGCTCGTGCGAACCGGCAAGTAGGCATGGGGAAACTGTCGATCAAGGAGATCTTCGGGTCGTAGCTGATCCGCTCGAGCAGATGACGCCACAACCGCTTCTTGAGGACCCACAGGTTGGCCATTTGGCGCGTGAAGGTGGTGCGGTGGATTCGGCGCAGAGCAGGGAACCACTCACCGTAGTGACGTCTAAAGTACGTGTAAAGGCCCTCCTCAGTGTCTATCCCCAGGAACTCGCCTACCATCTCGATGGTCAATACTTCGGTATCGCAAAGCTCGGGCGTCGGACCACGTTGGCGTGGCGGCTCTTGTCCCTCGATCCAATCGTCGGTGAGGCAGAAAACGGCGACGATGAAGGTGTCAAGGTCCATTTTGGGATCCTCCGCTTGTTGGAATGAAACTCGAACCAGTGTATGGAGATCTCAACAGCTGCCTGAGTCTCCACGAGTGTCTAACGAGGGGCGAGTCGCATACGACACTGTTTCCCGATTCGCTGAGAATTTCTCTCGCCCTGTTCGAACTTTTCGCCGGTCGTGGGCATCTTCCCTGTATGATGACGAAACCGGACAAACTAAAAGGAGAATTCCGGTGTTGAGCGACGCGGAGCTCCTCCGAGCGGCACAGAACGGCGATACCGTGAGCCTCGGTCTGTTGCTCGAACGTTACCGGGGATCGCTCTACGCTCAAGCGCTTCGGATCTTAGGCTACAGTGCACAGGCGGAGGATGCCGTCCACGACACGTTCCTCGTCGCCCTGCGCAAGATAGATCAGGTGCGCGAGCCCAACGCCGTGGGAGGCTGGTTGCACGCGGTTCTGCGGAACGTTTGCCTGATGCGTCTTAGGGCGCAGCAGGGGGAGGTCCTCTTCGACGAGTTGTACCGGCACACGGCCGGGGAACTTTCCGAGCCCTCGGCCGAGGAGACCATAGAGCGCCTGGCGATGCGCGAGTGGGTGTGGACGGCGCTCGGGAAGCTGCCGGAAATCTTGAGGGTAACGGCGATGCTGCGCTACTTCGGCTCTTACAACTCTTATGAGGAGATCGCAGCAATTTTGGGAGTCCCCGTGGGCACAGTCAGGAGCCGCTTGAGTCAGGTCAAACGTAAGTTGGCGGAGGCCCTCCTTCAGACGGCCGGGCTCGCCCACGGTGAGGCGACAAAGCGTACGGAGTCGAGCGCTCGCTTCTTCGCCGAGTTCTATGGGCTGCATAACCAGGGAGAGGTAAGTACGGATGGCCTGGACGCCTTCTCCGAGGACGTCGCGGTGGTCTTGCCCGATGGTGCCATCGTCCGTGGGCGCGAACTCCTCGCGGAGGGTTTGATGGAAGACCAGGAAGCGGGCGTGAAGCTGCGCCTCACGGATGTGATGGCCAGTAGGGACGTAACCGTGGTTGAAGGACGTTTCGAGAACCCGCCAGACGATCCCTTCCACTGCCCACCGGCCACCGCGCAGGTCCACTTCTACCGTGGCGACAGGGTACACCGGGTACGCTTCTACTACGCGTCGCGCCCGGGGATGGAGGAAGCCCGGAGTAGAGATGCCTAAAGAGAACGGCAAGCCGCAGAGGTTCTGAATCGTTAGTCAAAGAGGCTTCTGGCCTCGCAACCTGGAAAGGAGCAAGAAGATGATTGCCAACAATAAAGATGTGTCCATAACCGGCGAGATGACAGAACCCGGCACACTCGCGCCCGGCGAGCACAGCGTTGCGATCGACGGCATCGAGCTGCGCTACCACGTCGCAGGCCGGGGGCCCATATGCTTCGTTCACCCCGGCGGGCCTGGAGTTGGCTGGGAGTACATGAAGATGCCCGAAGTCGAAGAGCACCTGACGCTTGTGTACATCGAGCCCATCGGCACGGGTTCGTCCGGTCGCCTCGCCGATCCACGCGGCTACATACTGGATCGGTACGCCCGTTACGTAGACGGCTTGATCGAGCACTTCAGGCTAGGGAAGGTTTGTTTGCTCGGCCATTCGCATGGTGGATTCGTCGCCCAACGCTACGCTCTGCAACACCCCGAGCGGCTTTCAGGGCTGATCCTCTACGAGACCTCACCGACCACGACAGAAGACTTTTGGGCTGACGTCAATGAGAACCTGGACCGCTTCACCGAGCGTCACGCTGACGAGTCCTGGCTAGCGGACGTGATGAACGCGCTGGAGGAGGAGATGAGCGTAGCTTCCGACGAGCACGCCACAGACGAACAGCTCACGGAGATCTTTCGCCGCCAGTTCCCCGTCTACTTCGCCGACTATTCGGGCCGGGAGCGCGAGTTTGCGCCGTTGGCTGCAAGACTTCGCCTGTTCTCCGGCCCCGGTCGTGGTGAGGAACCAATGCCCTTCGACATGCGGGGTGAGCTAGAGTTCATTAGGGTCCCGACTCTGATCATCGTCGGAGAGCACGATCCAATCTGCTCACTCAAATGGGCACGCGTACTACACGAGGGAATCTCCAGTTCTGAGCTGGTCGTCTTTAAACGTAGCGGCCACTTTCCGCACTTCGAGGAACCTGAAGCCTTCTCCAAGGCGATTCGCAAATGGTTTGAGCGTGTTCCACAGCCTTAACCCATTTCGAGTAAAGGAAACCTGCACACGGGGTTAGCTAACCCAGAGTAATGTCGCACCCGGTCCACCGGACTATTCGACTCCAGCAACCAAACTTCTAACTGTCTTTGGATTTATATTAGAAACGCACTTCAGAAATAGAAAGCTTACAGCGCCACAAATCTTGCCAGCAA
>DASQMR010000193.1:0-5010 GCA_035645375.1 Rubrobacteraceae bacterium | reverse complement strand
GTTTATCCAGCTTAGATAAGCTAGATATCTCCAACAACCAGGTACTAGGACGAACACCTGTGAGCAAACTCGGTAGGACTTAAAATCCGTACGGTGTGGGTTCGAGTCCCACCGCCCCTACTAAGAAATCTGTAAATTTGCAGGTAAAACATAGCAACCTAGTAGGGGTTCACCACAATCCCTGGGTCCTAATGGCAGCAGTAGCTTAAGAAAGCACGTCTTCCATAGCCTTCTTTGTCTGATCACCCATGGCGGGTATGAGGTGTCTGTAGCGGTCCAGGGTTATCGAGATTGTCGCGTGGCCTAGCAACTCTTGGACGAACTTCGGATGTACCCCCTTCAAAAGTAAGAGCGTGGCGCAAGTGTGTCGAAGATCGTGGAAGCGGAGGTGGGGGAGACTTGCGCACTTTAACACCTTCTCAAACTTGCGAGTCAACGTCCAGGGACGCATTGGCTGACCGCGTTCTCCGGGGAATATCAGCCCCTGATCCTGGTAATCATCTCCTAGCGCCTCTATCTCCGAAAGCTGCCGCGTCAGATGGCGCTTGAGGGCAACCGAAGCATCCTGGGTAAGCTCGATGGACCGCCCTTTGCCGTTTTTAGGACTTTCGAATACGTGGCCGTCTCTGGTTAAGGAGGGCGTGCGCCGAACCTGCAGTTTACCGGCCTCTAAGTCCACAACTTTCTCGTACCGCTGCCGTTGCCTTGTTGTTTCTTCCTGGCCACTATTTCTTACTCTCCTTCCGTGCATAGTCCTCTACAGCCTTCGGATCAATCAGCCAGCCTGCTTGAGTCTTTACGGCTCTCAGCTTTTTGTTTTCTACAAGCCACGTCACTCCTTGCCTGCTCTTCCCTAATTGACTTGCTGCTTGACCAGTAGTCATCCACTGCTCGAATTCTCTCATAGTAGGCATAAATTTCTCCTATTTGAGGCTCGTATATCATGCTTATATTCTACCAATTTACTTGTCCCTGAGCAAGTACAATGATATGATATAAGCATTGGGATAGAGATGCCCCCGACGTATCGTCAACTACTCAGGGGCTGGACCACGAAGGGATCGCTTCATGGCCGATTACAGTCTAGCTAGCCATAATCCGGAGGACCGCTACCAAGGGGACCTGGAGCATGTTGGTGGGATAACGGAGCGGGCGTTGTACCCGGTGATCAAGCTCAGATCCTGCGCTAGTTGTGAGGGACGCTTCGAGGGTCGGGATCTCTTCGCGGTCGGAGACGATCATCTAACGTTTTTCGAGGGCGATGAGTTATGCCGCTCCTGCGCTCGGGGCCACGGTATCCTCTAGCACTTAGGAAGAGCACCATGGTGGAGCTGGTATTTATCCACCAGAACGCGAGCAAGCAAAAACTGGAACCCAAAAACGATCAGGGCACCTACAAACCCGGATAGTAACCCGCTCAGGGTGCATTTCAAAACCTGGTGCGACAGGTGCAGTGTGGGCAGGAAGCGGAGGGTATTAGCAATGGTTACTCCATTTCGGCCCCCCGTTTGTCAGCCTCAAACACTCAAGTGGGGGTTTTGAAATGCCTTATAAGCGGCAGGATAATACTTTAGGCTGGGTCCGCTGCTCTGGGGTAAGGGAGGTTAGCAAAATGCTACTGGTGCGAAACTGGATGACCGAGAAACTCGTGACGCTTTCGCCCGAGACAAGCGTATCCGAGGCCCTGACCCTCTGTCGAGAGAGGCGGATAAGGCACATACCGATCTTAGAGGGGGGACATCTGGTAGGGGTAGTTACCGATCGTGATCTTAGGGACGCAAGCCCTGCCTTGGGTGATCCGGAGCGAGCAAGCGCTCTGCAAAAGATACGGGTGGGAGATGTGATGACCCGGGAGGTGATCACTACGGACCCAGAGGACTCTATAGAGAATGCCGCACAGGTAATGTACGAACACAAGATACAAAGCCTGCCAGTGGTAACCGAGGGACCCGTGGTGGATGAGGGGTCGGCGGTAGCCGAGGAGGAGCTGTTGGGGATTGTCACATCCTCAGATGTGATGCGGGCACTGGTAACGTTCGTTGGGTTGCCTGAGCCTGGTTCCCGAATCGAAGTTCAGGCGTCGAACAAGGCGGGGGCCCTGGCCGAGGTAGCGGAAAAAATCCAGGATCTTGAGGTGGACATAGTCAGCGTCCTCTCCGCTCCGGATTGGAGCTCCTCCGGCAAGCGCACCCTGATGTTCCAGCTAGTGACCACAGACCCTTCGAGTGTCATACAGAGTCTCAAGACGGACGGTTACGAGGTCTCCTGGATGGCGTGATCCCACGCGCATAGCTGCTGCTCATAGCGGCGTGCGATGATACTGATCTGCCGCTATAGGACAATGTGAGCCAACAACATCGCAAGTCGCTGAATGCCGAGAAACGCCTGCCAGCTCCGTTCACCCTCCGCTAGCACCACTCCGGTGAATAGAGAGGTGCGTCTCGCGGTACGGTTAGAGCTCAACGACGATGCGACTCTTACCTCTCGACCCTCGAATCTGGCCTCTGCCCCGCCGGCGAAGCAGGAACACAAGCAGCACGCCTGCTCCCAAGAGCAAGAGACCAGCCCCTGAGGTAAGGAACGCCACTGCGCCACTCTGAACCGTGGTGGCTGCTGGCTGCCTCTGTACATCCTCAGGGCTGGCCTGCCCCTCAAGAATCGCTTTGAGGTTCCTTAGGTCCTGCTCGAGCTGGAGCTTGGGGTTTGCAACGACCCTCGAGGCCACCTCGCCGACCTTGCCACCTGGCGGGTCGGAGTAGTTCATCTGGACTTCCACCCGGGTCCGCCCGGGCTACCCCGCCTCAATAAAACGCACCTGCCCCGAGGTCTCAACCTCGCCTTGGGTGCTGTTCCACGCTATGGTGCTGTTACGCTCGTTCTGGGTTGTTTGAGCCTCAAACTCGAGCGTCTTGCCTAAGGGACCCTTGACTCTCCAGTGGGTGGTGTCAGACCCCGTGAAGGTAACCTCCTCGACGTTAGACATGAACTGCGGCAAGTTCTCCAGGGTCTCCCAGTAGTCGAAGACGGTCTCTACCGGCGCTTCTACCTCTATGGAGCCTTCGACTCTCTGTGGCATATGCGTCTCCTTCTTGAGCTTGGCGTAGCAGTTGTGCCTTGTCGTACCCGAAAACAAGGTTCTGAAAATCAAGATCAAAGAGATCAACGCAGCATGCTCTGAAGAAAAACCAGAGAAACACGACGACGCCTGGTAAGTGTTACGCGCAATACTTACCGGACTCACTTAGCCCCAGTCTAGGGGGTATCTACTCTCCTCTCTCCCCATCATTGGGGGGCATGGAGGGCATCTCCGGGGCTTGTGGCGTCTCTGCAAGAGTCTATAATCCAACCTCTAATCGCAACGAGTCAGTCTATGGTGGTCCGGGACCGACTGGGGACATCCATATTACGGTCTTCCAAGAGTAATAACTTGGCCCATGATTGGATAGAGAGGCCGATGTCTGCAGACAAATAGTCCAGACTTCTACTGGTAGTTAACGACGACCGGGGCCGGGTCGAGTTGTAGCACCTGCTCCGGCGAAAGCACCCCAATGTCCTGGGTATAGAACAGCTTGAATCCGCCGTACTGGATCGGCTCGCCGGATACGAGGATGTCGTATTTGCTGATCTTGTTCTCGGGGGCACCGAAACCATCCGCGTTCAGAACCACCTCTACGTTCGACGTGGGTTGTACCAGCTCCTTGCGCGTAACGATGCCCGACTCGAACTGATGGACCACCACAACCTTGTCCGGGATGCCTTCCTCCTCGACCAGCTGGGTCAGAGTCTCGACGGCTTGCTGGATCTCTGTGCCTTCCACGCCGCCGAGGTCCACGCCTGGCACCTGCCCCTCCGCCACGTAGTACTCAGTGTCTATGGCCAGATGAACGTACGGGCGCTTTAGAAAGGGGCGTAGGGTCTCGATCTCTGTGGCTAAGGTGCTCCGGCCGAGCTGCACGTCAAGGAGCAGGAGGGCCCCATTCTCCTCAGCGAGTTGGGCGTACTGCTCGATCTCTTCCGCCGAGAGCCGGCCGAGATACTCGCCCTCGGGTCCCGGCTCCCGCTGGGCGGTCGAGGCGATCAACTCTATCGTCGGCACCGCCGGGCGCTCAGGGTCGGCCGCGGAGTACGCTGCTGTCTGCTGGATGAGCCGCTCCATCATCGCCTCGGGGCCGGCGAACTCGCCGAGCACGCCCATCGCCGCGGAGCGGGGGTTGCCGTAGTAGGTCACGAGCCTATTCTCCTTGAGCGGCCCGTCTGAGGTATCCTCCGCTCCATCCACCAGCACCTCCTGTGTCGGGGTACTTCGGGGCTGTGCGCCAGATACGACTATCGCGGTATAAGGCTTCGCTGGCTCCGTCGCCTCGCTAACCGTCTTGGTTCCACCGGTCGTTTCAGCGGTGGTTTCGGCCACGTCCCCCGTGCTTTCCACAACGGTAGACGCGGTGGTCGAGGCCTCCTCGTGCTCTCCCTGGGCGGAGTCTTGCCCCCCGCCGCCACAACCTATTAGAATGAGCAACGCGACGCAGGGTAGCGCCGCAAAAAAGGTCGAAACTCTCAGAGGAGGCGTGGTTATTCTTCTCTCTTGCACCTTCAAAACGGACGTATTATTGCCAGGATCCTCCTGGTTGGCCTACAAGACACAGCCAGACAGTGTATCCATTTGCGCGGTCTTTAAGTTGTAGCCACCGACGATCTCCTGCCAGCGAGGCGTGACTTAGCCACTCGACCTCTCCGACCGCGTCGCTCTTGGTTTGGGCATCGGCCAGCAGCCTCTCCCAGGTGCCGTCGCGTCGCCAACGCACGAAGCGGTCGTAGCAGGTCTGCCAGGGGCCGTAGCGCTGTTCGGGCAGGTTGCGCCAAGGAGCCCCTGTACGCAGCTTCCACAGGATGCCGTTCACCACCTGGCGGTGGCCGCGCCACCGGCCGCCACGCCGCCCGTTCTCCGGCATGAGCGGCGCGATCCGTGCCCACGCCTCGTCGGTGAGTTCGCCCCTCTTGACCATCGCCTCT
>DASQMR010000192.1:0-3294 GCA_035645375.1 Rubrobacteraceae bacterium | reverse complement strand
CAGTGTCTCGCCGGGGGGTATGCTGGCAATGCCTACGGTGAGCTGCTCGCTCTGGGTGACGCCCGCGCTGATGAGCGTCTTCCAGTGGACCAGCCCCCTTCGGGCCACGTCCTCCTCGCTCCAAGTTTCCCACTCGCGATCGCTCTCCCGGCTTACGATCGGTTCTCTCGACGTTTGGTCTTCCATATTTCTCCTTCGAATTATCAGACCCCATAACGACGGCTCAGCCAGCAGAGTCGATGATACAGAAATAGAGCTACCCTAAGCTAACTTCCCTTAGCCCCGGTCGCATAGTAGGTAGAACTGGGGCTAAGAGGGCCGTATTTCCGAGAAAACGCCACATCGGAAGCTCGGTTTCCGAGAAAACGTCTTAGCGGCAATCTAGTGAATAAGGGTTAGGAAGGAGGCCGACGCAGATGCGGCGGCGTCTCGGTCCTCAGATACTCAAACCCCGCTAACGTGGACTTGCGGCCGAGTATCTCGTTGCGGTGCGGGTGGCGACCGAAGCGCGCTATCACGTCGCGGGCAGCCTTGGCTTGAGAAACCCCAAACTCGGCCATCGCCCTGAGGTGCAACGGTGCGTTGGCAGCTTCCTCCTGCTTGTGCAGGACACTGTGCTCGTGGAGGGCTAGGTCCTCCGAGTGACCCAAGGGGAGCCAGAAGAATATTCGCTCCATTACCCCTAGCTCGCGGTCCATCCCCCACTCGATGCCTTCGACAGCTAGCCGGAGGGCCTTCTCGTCCTGGGCGTAGGAGAGAGGCGAGCCCCGGTAGACGTGGCGTGAGAACTGGTCCAACACGATGATGAGCGCCAGCCTTCCTCGTGGCGTCTCAGCCCAATGGTCGAGTTCGCCCCTTCGGGCGCGCTCTAGCACGTCCCCGAAGCGCTCGGTTATCTCCCTATCGACCTCGGGGACTCCTCCCATCCATCGTTGTCCCTGACGTCGGAGCGTCTCCGGAGAATTTCCGAGAACACCTTGTCGGCAGTTGGATGAATAGGTCACGAGTACCTAACCGCTAGATAATACCAGCTCCATCCCCGGCTTCTCCCCCGGCGTGGCTACGAGGCGGATAATAATAGAGAACCCCGTACTATAGTTGAAGGTCTCCACCGAAGTTCCCATAGCAACATCTTTACGATTATGTGCTGGTAATCATTCAGCGAAGGGAGACCTCGCGATCGCTCCGTCCACGGAGTCGGGGCGGCTCGATAAGCGCCCCAGCTCTTCACGAGCTGTCTGGCTCAAGAGTCCTCAGTCTCGGTCTCCTCGAGGTAGCCTTGCATCAAGGAGACAGGCTGCTACACCCCGGCCCGGACACTTCTACCGCTAAGGCGCCATCCGCGGTCACCGCCGAGGACGCCCGAGGCTTCTTCGAGCATGCCGGACACAGGCGCGAGTAGAATGACACTGTGGGCGCTGGAGAGTACGACATAGCATTTTTAGGCGGTGGTCTCGCCGCCACCTTACTGCTGAACGGTCTGCGTACAGCGTTCCCAAGACGAGTAGTGGTCATCGACCCATGGCCTACCTTTGAGCGACCGCCCGTTCACTGGAGCTACTGGAGCCGCGGACCGACCCCCTACGATCGGTTCGTCGTCGGCACCTGGCTTCGTGCCAGAGTGGCGGACGCGCAGCCGGAGCCCATAGCTCCCTTCACGCTCCGGCTGGTACGGTCTACCACTGTGCTCACAGCTATGGACGAGTCCCTCTCAGATCTGCCCATCGAGCGGCTTCGCGCCACGGCGCTTTCGGTGAGGATGCGGGCAGACGGGCTGTACGAGGTCGAAACCGACGTGGGTGCTGTTCGCGCAAGCTGGGTATTCGACAGCGCTTGCGGTGTCGAACCGACCTTCCCCTCTCCACATCGTCCGACGGCGGTCCTGAGCGGTACCGGCCTCCGCGTCGAGGCGAGTGAACCGACCTTCGAGGAAGATATTGCCACCCTGTTCGATCCGCTAGACGAGCGGTCCTTCGCGTACCTGCTGCCGCTGAGCCCCACCGAGGCGCTGCTCGAGTCTGCTTCGTTTGGCCCGGAGGGCATGGGCGAGGACCGGGAACCGTTGCTTAGGTATCTCAGATCGTGTTACCCGGCGGCCAACTTCTCCATCTCCCACTCGGAGTATGGCACGATACCGTTGGGGTTCGCACCACCGCGCACGATGGGCCCGCGCCACATCCTGATAGGCGCCAAGCGCGGCTTGGTTAAGCCGAGCGCCGGTTATGGCGTGGTCCGGATCGCCGAAGACTGCGAACGCTTGGCCCGCCTCTGGAAAAATCGCCGGCCGCTGCCACCGAGCCGGCGACCGCCCCAACCGTGGCGGCTGCTCGACGAGGGTTTTGTGCGGCTCGCTAACAAAGATCCACGCCTGCCGATGGCGCTGCTGGACCGCGTGATGGGGGCAATACCCCTCGCCCAGTCGCTAAGCTTCATAAGTGAGGAGCTGCGGATCAGAGATTTGGGGCCACTCATGCGGTCAGCCTCTCCCATCGTGCTTGGCAATCGCCAAGAGTGGTTGCATAGAAGCTAGGGGATCTTCTCTGAGAGGACGGGCGCAGAGCTCAGGTCCAAGGGTAGGGCTTCTTATTCACCAACTTGTCGTTGAAGAGTGCCTTAGGATGACCCTGACGAAGAGGTCGACGCCTGGTCGTCGGAGCCTCCGCAAGCGGCCAGTGCCTACGCCCCGAAGAGAACCAGGAACGCTACGAAGGCGTGTCGAAGGCGTCGGATACTCGGCCTTTCTTCTATGCCCCTCGCATGCACCAGAGATTTTGACCGCAATCTGACCGCAACCGGGTGTCTCTCCCTGTCCCTCTGTGTCCCCCTAAGAGAACTATAACTCGATAAAAGCGCTGTTTTTGTCTCCCCCTGTCCCCCACTGTACCTCCCTGTCTGTGAAGGAGAATGACTACGAATCAGAAGGCCGCAGGTTCGAGTCCTGCCGAGCGCGCCACAAAAACACCGCGATTTGCAGGTAAAACGTGAAGTTAAAAAAAGGGCTGGGGCAAATCCCAGCCCTTTTGCCACCACCCGGTTAATCTAACAGGTCTCCCAACCTACTAACGGCCCCGTCCTGCATCCCGGGTAGGACGTGACTGTAAGTGTCTAAGGTGAGAGTTATTTATGCGTGGCCTAGGATTTCTTGGACGAGCTTCGGGTGCTCCCCATTGGAGAACATTAAGGTAGCGAAGGTATGCCGGAGGCCGTGAAACCTTATCTCAGGCAACCTTGCACGCCTTAGCAAGGGTTTAAAAGAGCGGTTGAGAAGGCCACATCCTCGAGCACGAGGGCTCG
>DASQMR010000191.1:0-2312 GCA_035645375.1 Rubrobacteraceae bacterium | reverse complement strand
GCCCTCGGCCTTCTTCGCGGGGCTTCCCCGGCAGGGAAGCTTCCTCAATCCGTTGGTGTTCGCCTTGATCTGCACCGAGATCTCCGTGCTCCTCGTCGGGCTCCTGAGCTTGATAGACGTCCCCGGGGGCATCAACTCGCTGTTCGGCGCGAGCGGGGACCAGGGCTTCCTGGAGTTCTTGGGCGGGCTGGTGGTCGCTCCCATAGCGGCAGCCGTGGGCATCTTCCTGACGGCGCTGGTGACGCACTTGGTGGTAATCCTGGTGGTGGGGGCAGGGCACGCCGGGTTCGGCGCGACCTTCCGGATAATCTCGTACTCGTCGGTTACGGGCCTGGCGAGCTGGATACCTTTCATCGGGTGGATCTTCTCGCTGTACAGGCTCTACCTAGCCACGGTGGGAATCCGGGAGATGCACGCGACAACCACCGGCAAGGCGCTGGTGGTGGTATTGCTCCCTGCCATCTTGATACTGGTGTTGGTCTTAATAGTGGTCGGCGCGTCGGCCGTCTTGTTCTTCAGGGCCGCCTAAGGGCCGCTCTCTGTGCTGCCCCTCCAAACCGGCCTCCTCTAAAGCGGTACAACCGCCCGCATATTCCTACTAGGGCCCCCAGGGGGCGTGGGAGCTAGCTCTGCGCCTTTAAAGGCTCTCTAGCACGTTTAGAAGAGGTTCTCATACTGCAACCGCTAGGGTGGGAGTGCTTCTCGCCCCACATCCCACGGGTGGCAGTGGATATCCATCCAGGGCCACCACATACCGTGGTCCCGTTTTGGTACTAGGGGGCGAAAGCACGGAGTCTGTGATCGCCTAAAGCCAGTCCTATTCACGATCCTGGATATGGGTTTTCGAGAAGACCTCTTCTAGGCAATAGGGTGAATAGAGGGTAAAGAGCCGGGCTTCTAATAGCACCGGAGCTTTTCCGTTGGCCCTCGTGTTGGGAACCTGTTCAGCTATCCGAGCAGCGACTACCCTTTGGTCGCCACAATGATGTGGAAGCGCGAAAAGCTGGTTTCCTCTGCGACCCGGAGTCCCGCTTCGTTGCAGAGGGTATGCAGCTCGGAGCGAGTGTTGACCACGTTACCCCACGTGACCTCATACCACTGCGCTAGTGCAGCAAAGCGGGTCGGCATCATACGCAGCGCCTCGTCGGTCTCCGGGTATGCCTCATCGAAGATCAGGAAGCTACCCCCGGGCTTTAGTACCCGCGCCACTGCGGCGAACGCTGCCGGTTTCGAGGCGGGCGCGATCTCGTGCACGACGAGGAAACTTGCGGCTACGTCATAAACTTCCGCTTCCCCCAGTTGGTCTACGCTCTGCAGGCGAGCCTCGCAGCGATCCGCGAGACCCCGCTCGGCGATGAGCCGCTGCGCCAGTTCGATTGAGTAGGGCTCCACGTCGACCCCGACACAGTGGGTGTTAGGAAAGCGGTCCGCCAACTGCACAAGCCCCCAGCCGCCGCCGCAGCCCACATCCAGTACCCGATTAGACTCCCGAAGCTGGGTGCTGAGACCAGGTAGCTGAGGTAGCACGTAGTCAAGGAAGATACGCGGGAGTGTTTTGAGTGCCTCAGCGATCTCGCTCATGAACGCCTCACCATGTTCCTGGTAACGCTTGGTCGTTCCAGTGCGGAAGTGATGCACATACTCTTGGTAGTCTTCGCCCACTACCATGTGCACCTTTGGGGCACTAGCCAGGTAGAAGCTCGACTCAGGGTCGCCCAAGATCTGGTCGAAGTGTGGGCCCATACGCCACCCTGCACCCTCGCGGTCGATCAGTCCGAAGGAGAAGGCGGTGCGGCAGAGCACGTCAGTGTAGAAGGGGTGGGTGCCCAATCGCCTCGCGAGTGCCTCAGAGGTAAGACCTGGGCTCTGCGTCAGGGCCTCCCACGCGCCCAGCTCCCGTGCAATCTCGATGAGGTTGGTCGCATGGTAACCAGCAATCAACTCATAAAGCCTGCTGACTTGCTCGGCCAACGTCGGAGCAGCAGTCTGACTGCCTTCAGCGGTCATATTATCCATCCTGTTTCTGTGGGTAGGTTCTTCATTCCTACAACCTTTTCCCGCGCAACACACAAGTTGCTCATATAGTGACAGTTACCGGGGGCTAAAGGGTTGTCAAGTATTGGTGACCCCCTGGGCTCAGAGTTTCCGAGAAGACCTCTTGTCGGCAACCCGGTGAATAGGACCGGGGTCAGTCCGGGTACTCGTAGAAGCCGCGCCCGCTCTTTACGCCGAGCCTCCCCTGATCGATGTACTCGTGCAGCAGCTTACGGGGGCCTTGCGGGATGCCATCGCGCACGGTGGCGTAGTGCTCC
>DASQMR010000190.1:0-4122 GCA_035645375.1 Rubrobacteraceae bacterium | reverse complement strand
AGGGCACGGGCGCCGGAGCGGACGCGGCGGCGATAGAGCGGATCACCTACGAGGGCTACGCGCCGGGTGGCGTCGCTGTGATGGTAGAGGTGCTGCCGGACAACAGGAACAGGGCGGCCTCCGACGTCAGGTACATCTTCTCCAAGAACGGTGGCAAGCTCGGGACGAGCGGATCGGTCTCTTACCTCTTCGAGAGGAAGGGTGTCGTCCTGATCCCCAAGAACGAGGTCGACGAGGACGAGCTCATGGAGCTTGCGCTCGAGGCGGGTGCCGAAGACGTCGAGGTCTCGGAGAGCGACTACCGGGTGGTGACGACCCCCGAAGACTTCGCTACGGTGCGCGAGAGCCTCAAGGAGGCCGGGATAGCGTTCGAGAACGCGGAGATAACGATGCAGCCCCAGAACAGCATCGACCTCGACGCCTCGACCGCGAAGCAGACCCTCCGCCTTATCGACGCTTTGGAGGAGAACGACGATGTCCAAGAAGTTTACGCCAATTTCGACATCTCCGACGAAGTTATGGCGGTTGCATTCGACGAAGTAGCAGAACCCCGCAAATAACAGCAACTCTCACAACTCACCATAATACTTGAAGCTCGTCTCCTTCGGGGGGCGGGCTTTTTCGTGCCCTATGATTCGTCCAGATCAGTATTCACAAAGGTTGACCCCTACCTAAGGCAGTAGGCATCTAAAGAGGTATACAAGATGGACGGCTAATCGGCATTCTCACACGTTAGCTCATTGCTACATTTGCTTCGCAAGCTTACTGCGAGGCGCTATAATTCTTGAAGGATATAATACGAGAGGGGCGACGACTAAGGCGGAACATATCTGCGTAAAAGAGATAACTGTCGAAAGAATTAACCGTAGCGGGCCTTGTGCACACTGACGAAAACAAACAGGAGTTAGCCCGTTTAGCCGCGCTGGATTATCTAGATGCGGTACGACCCGAAGCTGACCAAGTCCTCCAGAAGCTTGTCGATAAGGTGCGCAGTATATTCGGCACCGAGCTGTGCATGGTGAACTTGATACTTCCCGATGTACAGTACTTCAGGGCCTGGTCGGGTGATCTTCCAGCTGAGTTGGTTGAAGCGAGACGAGACCCCCGTGAACGTAGCATGTGCCAGTATACGGTAAAGACCAAGATGCCGTTCGTCGTGCGCGACTTCCTGGCCACCGAAGAGTTCAAGGACCAGCACTTCTTTGTGAACTACGGTATCCGCTTTTACGCTGGGGCGCCTCTAATTACCTCGGAGGGGCACGCTATCGGTGACCTGTGTCTGCTAGATACCCAACCCCACGAGCTTAGCGAACAGCAGATAAGGATGCTGGAGGCGTTTGCCGAAGCGGCGGTAGGAAGGCTCCAGGCGCTTGGTGCGCTTAGGCGCGAGCAGGCTGCTACAGAGAAAGAGGAACAGCGCAGCCGGGACATCACTAGCATCCTCCAACGTATCACTGACGCCTTCTTCGCCTTGGATAACCAGTGGCGCTTTATCTACCTAAATTCCGAAGCAGAGAGAATCCTGAACAGAAAAAAAGAGCAGCTTCTTGGGAAGAACTTGTGGGAAGAGTTCCCCGAAGCCGTCGGCTCGACATTCTATCGAGAGTACCGCAAGGCTTTGGCGGATCAGGTAACCGTGGGATTCGAGGAATACTCCCCAGCGCTGAGGGTGTGGGTCGCTGTCCGTGCCTATCCTTCGGAGGACGGGTTGTCGGTATATTTCCGCGATATTAGCGAAGCTAAGCATGCGAAAGAAGAACTCGAAACACGAGTACGTCAGCAGGCGGCGGTAGCCCAACTTGGTCAGCGGGCCCTACAAAGCATCGACCTCTCTAGCCTCATGGACGAAACCGCCCTAATCGTCGCAGAGAATCTTGGGGTCGAATACTCCAAGGTCCTCGAGCTCCTTCCGCAAGACGACGTACTGCTGTTACGGGCGGGTGTAGGCTGGAAAGAAGGGCTTGTAGGAGAAGCTACCGAGGGAGCCGGGGTGGACTCCCAGGGAGGCTATACCCTGCTTTCCAGCGAGCCGGTAGTTCTTGAAGACACCCACAAGGAAACCAGATTTAACCTATCATCACTCTTGCACGACCATGGGGTAGTAAGTGGTGTGACCGTTATCATTCATGGGGAGGAGCAGCCGTTTGGTGTATTAGCAGCACACACGCGAAGGCATCGGATATTCACTCAGCATGACATTAACTTCCTGCAGACTGTTGCTAATGTGCTTGCTACAGCGATTGAGCACAGGAGAGCAGAGAAGGCGCTTGAGGAGAGCGAAGAGCGATTCCGCTCTCTCGTTCAGTTCACCTCAGATATCATTACAATCCTTGAAGCTGACGGCACTATCCGCTACGAGAGTCCGGCAATCGAGCGGGTGCTAGGCTACAAGCCCGAAGAACTTATTGGAAGCAATGCCTTTAATTATATTCACCCAGATGATGTCGAGCGGGTATCGAGTATTTTAGGCGAAGCCTCGGAAACCCAAGGAGTCACCCCGCTCGTGGAGTTTCGGTTCCGATGTGCGGATGGTACCTGGTGTTATCTCGAAGCAGTCGGCAATAACCTGCTCGCAAATCCCAGCGTGCAGGGGATGGTAGTCAACTCCCGAGACATAACCGAGCGTAAGCGAGCCGAAAAAGAACGCGCCCAGCTTCTGAATCGAGAGCAGGCAGCCCGCACTGAGGCCGAGGTGGCGCAGGCCCGCCTCAAAACGATATTGAACAACCTCACCGAAGGCGTGCTAGTCGCTAATGTACAGGGTGATGTGCTGTTCGCCAATCCAGCCGCCCGCGATATGCTGGGTGTAACGGGCGAAGGGCTCCTCGAGGAGCTTCCGGATCTGTGGGAGGATTTCCATCTGCCGAAGGCGGTGGCTCGTTGCGCGAAAAGTGGAGAGGTCATAGAGGCTCGGGTACGCTGCGGAGAGGACCAACTGCGGGTAAGGCTAGAGTGCCTGGCTAACGATGAACGACGTGACGTGCTTGTGGTTATCCAGGACCTTTCGAAAGGAGATAGGCTGGAGGCCAACCAGCAGCGGTTCCTGGCTAACGCCGCCCACGAGCTCAAGACTCCCATAATGGCCATCCTAGGTGCCTCCGAGCTGTTGGCGACCGGGGAAGACGCGAACCCTGCCACGAGGGGCCGCCTTCTGGATCACATTTTCTCCGAAAGTCGCCGGATGCAGCGGTTGTCAGATGCTTTGCTACGCTTGTCCCGCGTGGGTTGGGATCTGCGGGAACCCCGCCTGGAGGTTGTGGATTTGAAGTCCGTGGGGCAGCAGGCAGCGGGGGTGATGGAGCCGCTTGTGGAGAGTGCCGGGCTCGGGCTCAGTATCGAAGGTGAGGGTGCTTGCGTGCGTGCCGATCCTGAGTGGCTCAATGAGGTGCTTTTGGTCCTGCTAAGCAACGCTATAAAGCATTCTAGTCGGGGTGGAGATATAAGGCTCCGCGCAAGAGCGGGTACCGTTATCGTGGAAGATGAGGGAGCCGGGGTAAGCTCAGCCGACCTCCCCCACATTTTCGAGCGTTTCTATAGGGGTAAAGGCCACTCGGAAGGCTTTGGGCTGGGGTTGTCTATCTGTCGAGAGCTGACCGAGCGCATGGGAGGTAGCATCTCCGTCCGTTCTCGAGAAGGGGTTGGCACAGCCGTTGAGATTGAACTACCTGAGGTAGACGTGGATGAACGTAGCCTTCGTCACAACGATTGAATAGACGCTCGGTATCCGCAATGGTCAAAGAAGCATCCGAGGTCTTGGGATGTAACCTCAGAAAGCGCCGTGTCTATGGCCTCAACGCCTCGCTGCTGCGAGGTTGTGGCCTTCCCTAGGAGACCTTAAAACGCTGGCGTAAGCAATGGATTAGGGGGTCGCTTGGTTCCTCTTGACATCGGGCTGAAGTGCCCGGTGCGAAGAGTCGGAAGGGGCAGGATTCGTCGCAACGTGCATCGCTTTCTTCCCCAGGTTGATGACGATCTACGCATATGTAGTCGGTACTAGGCCAGCTCCGCTCCTTCTGCCGTCTCCTCGATCAGCAAGTCGACAACGTCTTGGAGCCGTCCTGAACGCTCGTACATCTGACGCTGCCGCATCGCGCCGTTGCCGTGCTTCAAAGTAGAACCCAC